>NZ_JBSGSG010000030.1:0-94225 GCF_053606765.1 Streptomyces sp. NPDC055189 | reverse complement strand
CCCCTCCGCTCAGCCGGGAGGGGCGCCTCAGGCGTTTTCGGAGCAGGTGCCCAGCCCCTGTTTGTGTCGTAACGTCCCCATATGAGCAACCCTGTGCCGCCGCGCCGGGCGACCGACAAGCCATGGCGCTCCGAGGGCGCACCCCCGCCCGCGCCCACGCCGCCGCCGAAGAAGAAGATGCCGGGCGGATGGGGCGGGCTCATCCTCACCGCGCTCATCGTCTATCTCATCGCCAACCTCGTGCTCTCGTTCTTCAACGAGGGCGACGAGCCGACGATCTCGTACACGGAGTTCAGCAAGCAGGTCGACTCCGGCAACGTCACGAAGATCTACTCCAAGGGCGACGCGATCCAGGGGCAGCTCAAGAAAGAGCAGGAGAAGCCGGGCGACGCGAAGGGGAAGTACACCAAGTTCACCACCCAGCGCCCCGCCTTCGCCGACGACAAGCTCTGGGACGACCTCACCAAGCACGACGTCACCGTCACCGCCGAGCCGGTCGTCCAGGAGCGCAGCTTCCTGTCCAACCTGCTCATCTCGCTCGCCCCGATGCTGCTCCTGGTCTTCCTGTGGATCTTCATCGCCCGGCGGATGAGCTCGGGCATGGGCGGCGGCGCGGGCGGCATGCTGGGCCGCAAGGCACCGCCGAAGCCGGTGGAGCTCGAACCCGGCGAGCAGCGCACCACCTTCGAGGACGTGGCGGGCATCGACGAGGTGGAGGGCGAGCTCAGTGACGTCGTCGACTTCCTCAAGAAGCCCGACGCCTACCGTGAGATGGGCGCCAAGATGCCGCGGGGCGTGCTGCTCGCGGGCCTGCCCGGAACCGGCAAGACGCTGCTCGCGCGGGCCGTCGCCGGTGAGGCGGGGGTGCCCTTCTTCTCGGCGTCCGCGTCGGAGTTCATCGAGATGATCGTCGGCGTCGGCGCCTCGCGCGTACGGGAACTCTTCGCCGAGGCCAGGAAGGTCGCGCCGTCCATCATCTTCATCGACGAGATCGACACCATCGGACGGGCGCGCGGCGGCGGCAGCGGGATGGGCGGGCACGACGAGCGCGAGCAGACGCTGAACCAGATTCTCACCGAGATGGATGGTTTCTCGGGCTCGGAGGGCGTCATCGTCCTGGCGGCCACCAACCGCGCCGACATCCTCGACCCCGCCCTGACCCGCCCCGGCCGCTTCGACCGGGTCGTCACCGTCAGCCCGCCCGACCGCGGCGGACGCGAGGCCATCCTCAAGATCCACACCCGTGAGATCCCGCTGGCGAGCGACATCGACCTCGCTCAGGTCGCCCGTACGACACCGGGGATGACCGGCGCGGAACTCGCCAACCTCGCCAACGAAGCCGCCCTGCTCGCGGTCAAGCGCAAGCAGAAGCAAGTGACGCAGTCCGACATGTCCGAGGCTCTGGAGAAGGTCCAGCTGGGCGCCGAACGGCCGCTGGTCATGCCCGACGAGGAGCGGCGGCGCACGGCGTACCACGAGAGCGGGCACGCCCTGCTGGGCATGCTGCAGCCCGGCGCCGACCCGGTCCGGAAGATCACCATCGTGCCGCGGGGGCGCGCCCTGGGCGTCACGCTCTCGACCCCCGACTCCGACAAGTACGCGTACACGGAGGAGTACCTGCGCGGCCGCATCGTCGGGGCCCTGGGTGGCATGGCGGCCGAACACGTAGTCTTCGACGCCATCACCACGGGCGCCGAGAACGACCTCGAACAGGTCACCAACATCGCCCGCGGCATGGTCGGCCGCTGGGGCATGAGCGAACGCGTGGGCCGTCTCTCCGCGCTCCCGAACGACGCCCAGCAGGCCTACGGGCTCTCGGCTGCCCCGGTCACCCTCGACACGATCGACCACGAGATGCGGCGGATCGTCGACGCCTGCTACGAGAGCGCGTGCAGGCAGCTGAGGGACCACCGCGGCCAGTTGGACGCCCTGGCGGCGGCGCTCCTGGAGAACGAGACCCTGGACGAGGAGGCGGCGTATCGCATCGCCGGCATCACGCGGCTGACCAAGTACACCGACTAGGGCTCCTGCACGGGCTCTTGTAGGGGCTCTTGTAGGGCAAAGCGGCTCTGCAGCTCCCCGCGGAGGTGGCCCGCGGGGAGCTTCCTGCCGTACAGGACAAGGAGAAGGTCCTGGGCGGCGCCGGTCAGGGGAGTGCCGCTGCCGTAACTCCAGTCGAGGTCGTCGGCGCGCAACTCGACGCCGCCGATGTCCGCCCCGAAGAACTTCGTGCTCTTGGGCGTGACCTTCTTAAGAAGGACGTCGATTCGCTCCAGGGGGACGCTGCGTCCGAGGCCGAGGGCGACCGAGACGTCGAGGCCGTGGACCACGTCGTGGCCGAGCGCTCCCTCGATCCCGGTCATGGGCGGCTGCCAGGGATGGTCCGCGTTGTCCCTGAGGAACGCGGTGAGCTGACGGGTCGAGTGGGCGGCGGCGTCCCTGCGGGCGCAGCGGTCGGTCATCCGGTGGAGGCTTCCGCGCGCCTTGACGAGTTCGGTCAGCGTCTTGGGGAGCGAGTACCGGAAGCCGAGCGACATATGGGCCGCGACGTCCCGGACCCGCCACCCCGCGCAGAGGGTCGGTGCCTCCCACTGGGCGGGCGTCAGATCGTCGAGCAGGGCGGCGAGGTCATGGCGTTCGGCGGCGACGGCCGTTCTGATGTCCACCTCTTCAGGGTGTCGACCCCCTCGCCATAAGTCCAAGAGCTGAATCTTCTTGTGGCTAGCATTGCCGGTTATGGAACTCCGGCAGCTCCAGTACTTCGTCACCGTGGCGGAAGAGGCCAACTTCACCCGCGCCGCCGAACGCCTGCACCTGGCCCAGCCGGGGGTCAGCGCCCAGATCCGGCAGCTGGAACGGGAGCTCGGCCAGCCGCTCCTCGACCGCTCCGGACGGTCGGTGACCCTGACGGAGGTGGGCGAGGCCGTCCTGCCGTTCGCGCGGGCCGCGCTCGCCGCGGTCGACGGCGTGCGGCACACGGTGGACGAGTTCACCGGGCTGCTCCGCGGCCAGATCGCGCTCGGCCTGGTGTCCGGCGCCGCCACCCACGAGTTCGACGTGGTCTCCGTACTCGCCGACTTCCACGACGATCACCCCGACGTCGAGATCGCCCTCACCGAGGACAGCTCCGACCGGATGCTGGCCGCACTGCGCGCCGGCGAACTCGACATCGCCCTCCTCGGCCTGACGGACGAGGAGCCCCCGCCGGGGGTCTCCCTGCAGCTGGTGATCGACGAACCCCTGGTGGCCGTCGTCCTGCCGGGCGACGCCCTGCTCGTGCCCGAGGGCCGTACGACAGTCCCGCTGGCCGAGCTGCGCGACCGTCCGCTGATCAGCCTGCCGCGCGGCACCGGACTGCGCGGTGTGCTCGACCGCGCCTGCGCGCAGGCCGGCATCAGGCCCCGCATCGCCTTCGAGGCCGCCGCTCCGCAGGTCCTGGTGCAACTCGTCGTCCGCGGTCTCGGCGTGGCCGTCCTGCCGGCGATCGAGCCCCGCACGGCGGCCGCGTACGGGCTGCGGATACTGGAGATCACGGATCCCCGGCCCCGCGGCAGGATCGCCCTGACCTGGCGCACGGACGGACCCGCGAGCCCGGCGGCCGGCGTGCTGCTCGACCGGCTGCGGACAGCCCTGGACCGAAGCTAGCCGGGCCTGCCGCGTACGCGACCGGGCTACTGCGTACGCGCGATCAAGTAACCGGGCTACCGAGTACGCGCGATCAAGTACCGGAACACGTTCGGCATCCACACCGTCCCGTCCCGCCGCTTGTGCGGGTGCAGGGCCTCCGTCAGCTCCTTGTCGACCTGTACCTGATCCGTCGCGCCCACCGCCGCGTCGAAGAGACCCGTCGAGAGCAGACCCCGGACCGCGCTGTCCGTGTCCGCGTACCCGAAGGGGCACGCCACGCGTCCCGAGCCGTCCGGTTTGAGGCCCGCCCGCTGGGCGACCTCCTCCAGGTCGTCGCGGAGCGCGGGGCGCCAGCTTCCCGTACTACGGAGTGGCTCGGCGAGCTTGGTCGCCACCCTCAGTACGGAAGAGGTCGTGCAGCGCTCCGGCGGACCCCAGCCGACGAGGACCACGGGGGTGCCGTGCCCGGTCAGCGGAACGGTGGACTCCAGGAGGCCCGAGAGCCCTTCGGAGTCACCCGCCATGCAGCCGATCGGCTGGAACGCGGTCACCATGTTGTACGAGGGTGCGTCCGGCCCCGCCAGGTCGGCGGGACCGCCGTCCACGAGCCGGGCCTCGCCGTGCGGCTGAGTGTCCGGGCTCGCTTCGGGCAACAGGCGTTCGCGGGCCAGGGCGAGCCGTTCGGGCGCCGAGGGGTCGACACCGGTGACCGACGCGCCCCTTGACGCAGCCATCAAGAGGGCGAGTCCGGAACCGCAGCCGAGGCCGAGAAGCCGCGTTTCGCTGCCCACGTCGAGTCGTTCGTACACCGCTTCATAGAGCGGAACCAGCATCCGTTCCTGAATTTCCGCCCAGTCACGCGCGCGTGCGCACCGGTCCACGCCGCGGGGGGTCGTGCCCGCGCGGGGGAGGTGCGGCTGCGCGAGTGTAGGTGTCATGGAAAGCGCCCCAATCGCCGAGAGTTACTGGAGTGTCGTATTCAAACGGTTCGTCCGCCCCCGTGCAGTGCGCTCGCACTCCCCCCGTATGCCAGGGAACTCCGCATCCGTCGCGGCGTCCAGGGGTTGTGGGGCAATGCTTGCGTGCCACCGTCGTGCGCCCCCTGGAGCAATCCCGGAAGAATTCAATTCACGCGCTCAGGGGGCCCGCCGTACCATGCGCGCCATGGCCAAGGCACCCGTTCTCACGCCCCGGGCGGAAGACTTTCCGCGCTGGTACCAGGACCTGATCAACAAGGCCGAGCTGGCCGACAACGGCCCGGTGCGCGGCACGATGGTGATCCGGCCGTACGGCTACGGCCTGTGGGAACGCATGCAGCAGGACATGGACGCGCGCATCAAGGAGACGGGTACCCAGAACGCGTACTTCCCGCTCCTCATCCCCCAGTCGTACCTGACCAGGGAGGCCGAGCACGTCGAAGGCTTCGCCCCCGAGCTGGCCGTCGTCACGCACGGCGGAGGCAAGGAGCTCGAAGAGCCGGTCGTCGTGCGCCCCACCTCCGAGACGATCGTCAACGAGTACTTCTCCAAGTGGGTGCAGAGCTATCGAGACCTGCCGCTCCTGATCAATCAGTGGGCGAACGTGGTCCGTTGGGAGCTGCGGCCCCGGCTCTTCCTGCGGACGTCGGAGTTCCTCTGGCAGGAGGGGCACACGGCGCACGCGACGTACGAGGAGGCGCGCGATTTCGCGGCCCGCATCCACCGGGACGTCTACGGAGCCTTCATGCGGGACGTCCTCGCCATGGACTTCGTCCTCGGCCGCAAGACCGCTAGGGAGCGCTTCGCGGGCGCCCTCAACACCCTCACGCTCGAAGGCGTGATGGGCGACGGCAAGGCCCTTCAGCTCGGCACGAGCCACGAGCTCGGTCAGAACTTCGCCAAGGCCTTCCACACCCGGTACCTCTCCCGGGAGGGCAAGCAGGAGCTCGTCTGGCAGACCTCCTGGGGCAGTACGACAAGGATGATCGGCGCCCTGGTGATGATGCACGGCGACGACAGTGGACTGCGGATCCCGCCGCGCCTCGCACCGGTCCAGGCCGTCGTCCTCGCCGTCAAGGACGACGAGGCGGTGCTCGCCGCGGTCCGCGGGATCGGCGACCGACTGACGGCCGCGGGCGTGCGCGTACAGGTCGACGACCGCACGGACGTCCCCTTCGGACGCCGGGCCGTCGACTGGGAGCTCAAGGGAGTGCCCGTCCGCGTCGAGGTCGGCCCGCGCGACCTGGCCAACGGCACCGCGATGCTGGCCCGCCGCATCAGAGGAGGCAAGGAGCCGGTGGCGATCGACTCCCTGGCGGCGCTGCTGCCCGCACTCCTCGAAGAGGACCAGCAGCTGCTCCTGGACCAGGCACGCGAGCGCAGGGAGTCGCGCACCTCGGACGTCACCACCGTCGAGCAGGCCGTGGAGGCCACCGCCGCCGGCGGCTGGGCGCGCATCCCCTGGGCCGCGCTCGGCCCTCGGGGCGAGGCGGAGCTCGCCGAGCACTCCGTGTCCGTACGGTGTCTGGTCACGGAGGACGGGGCGGTGCCCGACGCCGATGACACCCCCGGTAACGTCGCTGTGGTGGCCCGCGCCTACTGATGGGCACGCCGCCGGTACCAGGGCGCCCGTTCTCGGCTCGTACGCCTGCCCGTGCAACACAAGCTCCGGTGTGCGCAGTTCCGCTACGCGCCGGGGCGTACGCGCTACTACGTACCGGCTTGCCACGAGCTGCGAGGCTTCTGCGCAGATCAGCGCACCCGCCCTCGTCCGGACACATCAATGACAACTGACGGGTACGTGCAAATTATTTGGGATGCCCCGGAATGGAACCCCCGGGCTCCCCTGCTCGTTGTTCACGACGTGAGCACGACACCACCTGTTCTCGCCGCAGAGCTGGCACAGGCGTGGGCCGATATTCAGCGGCACCACCCCGAGCTGCCCGATCTTGCCGCGCCCGAATCCCTGATCGGAGAGTCGTCGTCCGCCTGCGGCGCCGAGCTCTCCTTCGAGCGACTGCTCCATGAGGCAGTCCATGGCATCGCCGCGTCACGCGGCGTACGCGACACCTCACGCGCGGGCCGTTACCACAACCGCAGATTCCTCGCGATCGCCGAGGAGCTGGGTCTCGACCATCCCGACGAGCCGCATCCCAGCAGTGGCTTCTCCCTGGTCACGCTCAACCCCGAGGCCAGGAAGCGCTACCGCCCGACGATCGAGCGGCTCCAGCGCGCCCTGAAGGCGCACACCGCGGCGACCGCCGCCGACACGGCACGCAGTTTCCGGGGGCCTGCCGCCCGGCACGGCTCCTCCGGAGGCGGCGTCCGCGTCAAGGCGGTCTGCGACTGCGGACGCAACGTCCGCGTGGTCCCCTCGGTGCTCGCCCAGGCGCCCATCGTCTGCGGCGGCTGCGGGAAGCCCTTCCGCATTCCGGAAGTGGTCGGCGCCGCCGCCGGCTGACGGGGCTGAGCCGGCGGTGTGCCGCTCGGGGCGCCCGGACTGGGTGCGGACGCCCCGGCGGCGTATGGCACAATGGCTAGCTGTACTCGACAGCCGCATAGGAACCCTCTCGCCTCCGGCTGACGCGTCCATCGGGCACCCCGAGTACCGCAACCCCACGTGGCATCTCGTTGTGCCCAACCACGTCAAGACCAGGAGACACCACTCCAGTGGCAGTCAAGATCAAGCTGAAGCGTCTGGGCAAGATCCGTTCGCCTCACTACCGCATCGTCGTCGCCGACTCCCGTACCCGCCGTGATGGTCGGGCCATCGAGGAGATCGGTCTGTACCACCCGGTGCAGAACCCCTCGCGCATCGAGGTCGACTCGGAGCGCGCGCAGTACTGGCTCTCCGTCGGCGCTCAGCCGACCGAGCCGGTCATGGCGATCCTGAAGCTCACCGGTGACTGGCAGGCGCACAAGGGCCTTCCGGCCCCGGCGCCGCTGCTCGTCGCGGAGCCCAAGGACAAGCGCGCCGCGTTCGAGGCCTTCACCAAGGGCCTCGAGGGCGACGAGGCGAAGGGTGAGGCCATCACCCAGAAGGCCAAGAAGGCTGACAAGAAGGCGGACGAGGCCAAGGCCGAGTCCACCGAGTCGACCGAGGCCTGAGCATGCTCGAGGAGGCTCTCGAGCACCTCGTGAAGGGCATCGTCGACAACCCCGACGACGTGCAGGTCGCCTCGCGCAACCTGCGCCGGGGGCGTGTGCTCGAGGTCCGGGTCCACCCGGAAGACCTCGGCAAGGTGATCGGCCGCAACGGCCGCACCGCGCGCGCTCTGCGGACCGTCGTGGGCGCCATCGGCGGCCGCGGTGTCCGCGTCGACCTCGTCGACGTGGACCAGGTTCACTGAACCACAGGTAGCACCGGCACGGGCCGGGGAGGGCTTCTGGGCCTTCCCCGGCCCGTAGTCGTCTGCAGGCGGCCAAAACCGTCTGCGGGCGCTTACGGACCCCCTTCCGTAGGCACACGACAGGAGAGAGAGCAGTGCAGCTGGTAGTCGCGCGGATCGGCCGCGCCCACGGCATCAAGGGTGAGGTCACCGTCGAGGTGCGTACCGACGAGCCGGAGCTGCGGCTCGGCCCCGGCGCCGTCCTCGCCACCGACCCCGCCTCCACGGGGCCGCTGACCATCGAGACCGGCCGGGTGCACAGCGGCCGCCTGCTCCTTCGCTTCGAGGGCGTACGCGACCGCACGGGCGCCGAAGCGCTGCGCAACACCCTGCTGATCGCGGAGGTCGACCCGGAAGAGCTGCCGGAGGACGAGGACGAGTACTACGACCACCAGCTCATGGACCTCGACATCGTCACCAAGGACGGGGTCGAGGTCGGCCGCATCACGGAGATCTCGCACCTGCCCTCGCAGGACCTGTTCATCGTGGAGCGCCCCGACGGCAGCGAGGTGATGATCCCCTTCGTGGAGTCGATCGTCACCGAGATCGACCTGGAGGAGCAGCGGGCGATCATCGACCCGCCCCCCGGCCTGATCGACGACCGCGCGGAGACCGTCTCCACCAGGGACGACGAGGCTCCCTCGGGGGACGAGGCCTGATGCGGCTCGACGTCGTCACGATCTTCCCCGAGTATCTGGACCCCCTGAACGTCTCCCTCGTCGGCAAGGCACGCGCGCGTGGACAGCTCGACGTGAACGTGCACGACCTCAGGGAGTGGACGTACGACCGGCACAACACCGTCGACGACACCCCCTACGGCGGCGGCCCCGGCATGGTCATGAAGACCGATCCCTGGGGCGCGGCGCTCGACGACGTGCTGGCCGACGGGTACGAGGCCGGGGCCCACGGGCCCGTCCTGGTCGTCCCCACGCCCAGCGGGCGGCCCTTCACCCAGGAACTCGCCGTGGAGCTCTCCGAGCGGCCCTGGCTGGTCTTCACGCCCGCGCGCTACGAAGGCATCGACCGCCGCGTCATGGACGAGTACGCGACCCGGATGCCCGTCTACGAAGTGTCGATCGGTGACTACGTCCTCGCGGGCGGCGAGGCGGCCGTCCTGGTCGTCACCGAGGCCGTGGCCCGGCTCCTGCCCGGCGTCCTCGGCAACGCCGAGTCCCACCGCGACGACTCCTTCGCGCCGGGCGCCATGGCCAACCTCCTCGAAGGCCCCGTCTACACGAAGCCTCCGGAGTGGCGCGGTCACGGCATCCCCGACGTGCTGATCAGCGGCCACCACGGCAAGATCGCACGCTGGCGCAGGGACGAGGCGCTGCGGCGCACGGTCCGCAACAGGCCCGATCTGATCGAGCGCTGTGACCCCGATGTCTTCGACAAGAAGGACCGCGAGATGCTCTCGATCCTGGGGTGGCGGCCGGGGCCCGACGGCCGATTTGGGCGAGACCCCGACGCCGTGGAACAATAGGTCGCTGCTGTACGTCCAGCGTGCGCCCCTGCCACAGGGGGAACGACGCCCGCCCGACGCGAACAGCTATCGAATCCTCATCACGAATCTCCCGCTGATGACCTGTGGCATCAGTGAAGAAAGCAGACGATCATGGCTAACCTGCTCGACTCCGTCGACAGCGCTTCGCTGCGCACCGACATCCCGGCCTTCCGCCCGGGTGACACCGTCAACGTCCACGTGCGCGTCATCGAGGGCAACCGCTCCCGTGTGCAGCAGTTCAAGGGCGTAGTCATCCGCCGCCAGGGTGCCGGCGTGCGCGAGACCTTCACGGTCCGCAAGGTCTCCTTCTCCGTCGGCGTGGAGCGCACCTTCCCGGTGCACACCCCGATCGTCGAGAAGATCGAGCTCGTCACCCGCGGCGCCGTGCGTCGCGCGAAGCTGTACTACCTCCGTGAGCTGCGCGGCAAGGCCGCGAAGATCAAGGAGAAGCGCGACAACTGAGCTCGCGCACGGGTCCACAGCGGGGCCGGATAGCATCTGGCCCCGATGGACACCGAAGCACAGCACACGGAGCGCGACCGCTCCTCCCCACCCACCGATTCCCCGAGCGCCGAGAGCGACGGGGAGTCCGTGGAGGCGGAGGACCGGTCGCGCTCCGCTTTTATGTCGTTCGTCTCCTGGGTGCCCGGCGGCAGAATCACCCTGACGCTGCTGTTCTGCATGGTGTCCCTGCTGGTCGTCAGCACCTTCGTGATGCAGCCGTTCCAGATCCCCAGCAGCTCCATGAAGCCCGCATTCCGGGTCGGAGACCGGGTACTCGTCAACAAGTTGGCGTACCGTTTCGGTTCCGAGCCGCAGCGAGGTGACGCGGTCGTCTTCGACGGCAGCGGTTACTTCGGGGATGCCGACTACATCAAGCGGGTCGCAGGGGTGGGGGGAGACCGGGTGGTCTGCTGCGACAAGCGGGGGAGGATCAAGGTGAACGGCGAGCCCGTCGACGAGCCGTACCTGTACCCGGGGGACGCCCCCTCGAAGGTGCCCTTTGTCGCCGTCGTCCCCGAAGGCAGCCTGTTTCTCCTCGGCGACCACCGCAGCGATTCCCGCGACTCCCGCGATTACCTCGGCATGCCCGGCGGCGGCATGATCCCCGTCGACTCCGTGATCGGCAGAGCCGACTGGATCGCCTGGCCCATCGGCCACTGGACCTCCCTGGAGCGTCCCGACGGCTACGCGCGCGTGCCGGCACCAGGCGGCGCGCATGGGTAACCGCGGACGGACCCGCGACGCCAGTCACCGTGCCGACACCAGGCTGCCCACCGGATCCCGGCCCACCAGCGGCCCCGTACTGCCCGGAAGGGCCGAGCGGCGCAAGCTCGCGCGGAAGGTCAAGCGGCGCAGGCAGCGCTCGGCGATCAAGGAGATACCTCTCCTCATAGGCGTCGCGCTCCTCATAGCCCTGGTTCTGAAGACCTTCCTGGTGCAGGCCTTCGTGATCCCTTCGGGCTCGATGGAGCAGACGATCAAGGTCGGCGACCGCGTCCTCGTCGACAAGCTCACCCCGTGGTTCGGTGCCAAGCCCGAGCGCGGCGACGTCGTCGTCTTCGAGGACCCCGGCAACTGGCTCAAGGACGAACAGACCAAGAAGAAGGACGACCCCGTAGGCGTCAAGCAGGTCAAGGAAGGCCTGACCTTCATCGGGCTGCTGCCCTCCGACAACGAACGCGACCTGATCAAACGCGTGGTCGGCGTCGGCGGCGACACCGTGAAGTGCTGTGACAAGAACAAGAAGCTCACGGTCAACGGCGTCCCCCTCACCGAGCCCTACATCAACCCCGGAGACGAGCCGTCGTCCTTCGAGTTCGAGGTGAAGGTCCCCCAGGGGCGCCTCTTCGTCATGGGCGACCACCGCTCGGACTCGGCCGACTCCCGTTTCCACCGCACGGAGAAGTTCAGCGGCACGGTTTCGGAGGACAGCGTGGTGGGGCGCGCGCTTGTCATCGCCTGGCCCTTCGACCACTGGCGCAAGCTGGAAGAGCCCGATACGTACGCGTCCGTACCCGACGCGCGTGCGGGGTCGGACACCGCCATCGGGCCGTCGCATAGGGTGGCTACCGGCGATCGATACGGATTGACCGGACTCCCGACCCCTGCGGAACTCCCGCTCGTTATGGGAGTGGTGGGCCTGCATCGCATCAGGAGCGGGCAGCGGCACGGACTGAGGAGTGGATGTGGGGGATGTGGCGGTCGGCGCACGGTCCGGACACGGTGGGCCCGAGGAGCAGCCAGGGCGGTCAGACGAGCCCGGGGCAGAGGCCGCAGCGGACGGCGTGAACCGGGGGAGTGACTCCGCGGGCGCCACGCCCGCGCCCGGTGAGCAGGACGGGAAGCGGGCCAAGGGGGCGAAGAAGCCCCGCTCCTTCTGGAAGGAGCTGCCGCTCCTCATCGGCATCGCGCTGATCCTGGCGCTGGTGATCAAGACCTTCCTGGTGCAGGCGTTCTCGATTCCCTCGGACTCGATGCAGAACACGCTCCAGAAGGGCGACCGCGTACTGGTCGACAAGCTGACCCCGTGGTTCGGCTCGGAGCCCGAGCGCGGCGAGGTCGTCGTCTTCAGGGACCCCGGCCACTGGCTCGACGGTGAGCCGACGCCCGACCCGAACGCGATTCAGCGGGTTCTCGGCTGGGTCGGCCTGATGCCGTCCGCCGACGAGAAGGACCTGATCAAGCGCGTCATCGCGGTCGGCGGCGACACGGTCGAGTGCAAGGGCACGGGACCGGTGAAGGTCAACGGCAAGGCGCTGAACGAGCCGTACGTCTTCGAGGGCAACACCCCTTGCACCGTCGACGACCAGGGCGGTCAGTTCAAGGTCACCGTTCCGGCAGGCAAAATCTGGGTCATGGGTGACCACCGGCAGAACTCGCTGGACTCCCGCTACCACCAGAACCAGCCCGGCGGCGGCGCGGTCCCCGCGGACAACGTCGTGGGCCGCGCGATCGTGATCGCCTGGCCGCCCACCCGCTGGGCGACGCTGCCCAAGCCGGACACCTTCGACCAGCAGGGCATCAACGCCGCCATGAGCGCGGCGCCCGCGGCCCTCGGGCTCGCCGGTGCGGTTCCGGTCGTGCTCTGGCGCAGGCGCCGGCTCACGGTGGCCGCTGCGCGGGCCGCGAGGGTTTCTGGCGGAGGTACCGCCGGGTAGGGTGCCGTCCCAGATCGCTGATCTTCCGCGCTCCTGCTCGTAGGGGCGCGGGGTCGTCTCCGATATGGGGGAGCACTGGGATGAGCAGGACACAACGTACGGACGAGGGCCACGGACGACTCGGCAGCGTGCTGTCGGGCCTTGCCGTGGCCCTCGGCTGTGTGCTCTTCCTGGGGGGCTTCGTCTGGGGCGCCATCCTGTACCAGCCGTACACCGTTCCAACCGGGTCGATGACGCCGACGATCGGCGCGGGCGACCGGGTGCTCGCGGAGCGGATGGACGGCAGCGACGTGCGCCGGGGCGACGTCGTCGTCTTCCGGCAGGCGAGCTGGGGCGATCTGCCGATGGTCAAGCGTGTGGTCGGCATCGGCGGGGACCGGATCTCCTGCTGCACGGACGGCAAGCTGATGGTCAACGGCAAGCAGGTCGCAGAACCGTATCTTCCCGAGGGCAAGGGCGCCGCGGCCACCGGTATCCCGGCCACCACGGTCCCCGAGGGCAACCTCTTCCTGCTCGGTGACGAGCGCAGCGGCTCTCTGGACTCCAGCGTGCACCTGGGCGACTCCAACCACGGCTCCGTGCCGCGCAGCGCGGTGGAGGGGCGGGTCGACGCGGTGGCCTGGCCGATGGACAAGTTCGGGACGCTCGAACGGCCCGAAGGCTTCGCGGACATGCCGGGCGGCATCTCCGACCCCGGACCCGTGCGGCTCATGGTGTGGGCGGTGGTGGCCGGTGCCGTCCTCGTCATGGGAGGCGCCGCGTACGGCCCGGTGGCCAAGCGGCTGCGGCGCGGGCGTGAGCGTCCGCAGAGCCGCGACGACTCGGGAGCGACCGCTCGTGTCGGCTGAGTCGCAGCCGCGAGAGGCGCGCGAGCCGCGAGAGCCGCGCGAGGTCGCGCGGGTGGTGCTGCTCGACCCGGAGGACCGGATCCTGCTGCTGCACGGTCATGAGCCGGAGGACGCGGCCAACGACTGGTGGTTCACGCCGGGCGGCGGTCTGGAGGGCGACGAGACGCATGAACAGGCCGCACTGCGTGAACTGATGGAAGAGACGGGCATCTCCGAGGTCGAGCTCGGCCCCGCCCTGTGGCAGCGGTTCTGCTCCTTCCCCTTCGCCGGACGGCGCTGGGACCAGGACGAGCGGTACTTCCTCGCGCGTACGTCACAGACGTCGACGCGGGCGACAGGGCTGACGGAGCTGGAACAGCGGACCGTCGCGGGAGCGCGTTGGTGGACGTGCCGGGAACTGACCGAGGCACATGAGACGGTGTATCCGACCAGGCTCGCCGAGCTGCTTCGCAGGCTGCTCGACGAGGGTCCTCCGAGCCGGCCCGAGACCCTCGACGCGGAAATCGTGTAGAGGCTCCAGGGGCTGACGCACAATAGGGGGACGCACGGCTGAAGGGGAACATGCCATGAGCGCCGAGGACCTCGAGAAGTACGAGACCGAGATGGAGCTGAAGCTCTACCGGGAGTACCGCGATGTCGTCGGTCTGTTCAAATATGTGATCGAGACCGAACGGCGCTTTTACCTCACCAATGACTACGAGATGCAGGTGCACTCGGTCCAGGGTGAGGTTTTCTTTGAGGTGTCCATGGCGGATGCCTGGGTGTGGGACATGTACAGGCCCGCACGGTTCGTGAAGCAGGTGCGCGTCCTCACGTTCAAGGACGTGAATATCGAGGAGCTCAACAAGAGCGATCTCGAACTGCCGGGAGGCTGAGTTCGCGGCCTGACTCACTGCTCGGTCGCCGCTTGGTTCACCGCCACGGGTGAGCGGGTTATCCACAACGGGTGAGTCGTCCACCAAGATCCACAACGCTCGGGGGTGAGCCCCAGTGTGGATGTCGGAGGTGGTGCCGACATGAACGCACAGGGGGCACTCGGGCGGTACGGCGAAGATCTGGCCGCGCGGCGGCTGGGCGAAGCCGGGATGACGGTTCTGGAGCGCAATTGGCGCGGCGGCAGAACCGGCGAGATCGACATCGTGGCCATGGACGGCGAAGCGCTGGTCGTCTGCGAGGTCAAGACGCGCAGAGCGGGGCTTGTTGGTTCGACGGTCTTCCAGCATCCGATGGCGGCCGTCAGCAGGGTCAAGGCGGAGCGGCTGCGGCGCCTGGCCGAGCGCTGGATCGAGGAGCGCGGCGGCCCGCCGCCGGGCGGGGTGCGGATCGACCTCGTGGGCGTGCTGATCCCGCGCCGCGGCGCCCCCGTCGTGGAGCACGCGCGGGGGGTGGCCTGATGGGATTCGCGCGTACGTGCTCCGTGGCGCTTGTGGGCGTCGAGGGCGTGGTCGTCGAGGTGCAGGCCGATCTGGAGCCCGGCGTCGCGGCGTTCACGCTGGTCGGGCTCCCGGACAAGAGCCTGACGGAGAGCAAGGACCGGGTCAGGGCCGCGGTGGTGAACTCCGGCGGTGAGTGGCCCCAGAAGAAGCTCACCGTGGGGCTCAGCCCGGCGTCGGTGCCCAAGGGCGGCAGCGGCTTCGATCTGGCGGTGGCCTGCGCGGTGCTCGGCGCGGCGGAGCGCATCGATCCGCGGACCCTCACCGACATCGTGATGATCGGTGAGCTGGGTCTCGACGGGCGGGTGCGGCCGGTCCGGGGAGTGCTTCCCGCGGTGCTCGCGGCGGCGGACGCGGGCTACGAGCAGGTCGTCGTCCCGGAGTGCACGGCGGCCGAGGCCGCGCTGGTGCCGGGGGTCTCGGTGCTCGGGGTGCGCAGTCTGCGACAGCTGATCGCCGTGCTGACCGATGAGCCGGTGCCGGAGGAGGAGCCTGCCGAGCCGGGGCGGCCCGACCCGATGCTCGCGGGGCTTTGCGTACCGGGAACCGGCGTGGGCACTGGGCTCAGCGGTGGTCCGGAGGACGCATATGCCTTGGACCTCGCCGATGTCGTCGGACAGGCGTCGGCCAGGACCGCCGTGGAGGTGGCGGCGGCAGGTGGGCACCATCTGTTTCTGCAGGGCCCGCCGGGCGCAGGAAAGACGATGCTCGCGGAACGGCTGCCGGCGATTCTGCCGCGGCTGACCCGCGAGGAGTCCCTGGAGGTGACGGCCGTCCACTCGGTGGCGGGCATGCTGCCGCCGGGCAGACCCCTGGTGGACACCGCGCCGTACTGCGCGCCGCACCACTCCGCGACGATGCAGTCGCTCGTGGGCGGCGGTAAGGGAATCGCACGGCCGGGGGCGGTCTCCTTGGCCCATCGCGGCGTGCTCTTTCTCGACGAAGCGCCGGAGTTCAGCAGCCAGACGCTGGATTCCCTGCGTCAGCCCCTGGAAGCGGGCCATGTGGTGATCGCCCGGAGCGCGGGCGTGGTGCGGCTGCCCGCGAAATTCCTGATGGTGCTCGCTGCCAACCCCTGTCCCTGCGGTCGGCACACCCTGCTCGGCGACGGCTGCGAATGCCCGGCATCCGCCGTGCGCCGCTATCAGGCGAGGCTCTCGGGCCCGCTGCTCGACCGGATCGACCTGAAGGTGGAGGTGGAGCCGGTCACGCGGTCCGAGCTTGCCGGGTACGGCACGCGGGGGGACTCCACGCAGACGGTCGCCGACCGGGTGCGCGTCGCCCGGGAGAGAGCGGCGGCCAGGCTGACCGGCACCGGCTGGCGTACCAACAGCGAGGTGCCGGGACACGCACTGCGCACGCGGTGGCCCGCCGAGCGGGGCGCCCTGGACGCCGCCGAACTCGACCTGGAGCGTGGATTCCTGACCGCGCGGGGGCTCGACCGGGTCCTGCGGGTCGCCTGGACCGTCGCTGACCTCGCGGGACGTGAGCGGCCTGCCGCACAGGACGTCGCCCTGGCCCTGCAGTTGCGCACGGGAGTCTCGCGGGGTGTGCCGATGGCGATCGGGGCGCGGACATGACCTCGGCCGGGGGACCGGGTTGTGTGCCGGAGGCGGAGCGGCTGGCGCGGGCGGCCCTGACCCGGATCCTCGAACCGGGGGACGAGGTGGGAGGGCGGTGGCTGCGGGAGACGGGGGCCGTCGAAGTGGTGCGGCGGCTGGCCGAGGGGGAGGAGCGCCTTGACGGCGTGACGCCGGCGCGGTGGGAGGGGCTGCGGGCGCGGGCGGCGAGGGCGCGGCCCGGGCAGGACCTGGCGGTGGCGCGGGACGCGGGGATGCGGTTCGTGTGCCCGGGGGAGGCGGAGTGGCCCCTCCAGCTGGATGACCTGGGGGACGGGCGGCCGGTGGGGCTCTGGGTGCGGGGGCGGCCCAGCCTGCGGATATGGGCGCTCCGGTCGGTGGCGGTGGTGGGCGCGCGGGCCTGCACGGAGTACGGGGCGCACATGGCGGCCGGGCTCGGGGCGGGGCTCGCCGAGCGGGGCTGGGTCGTCGTGTCGGGCGGGGCCTACGGGGTCGACGGGGCCGCGCACCGGGGAGCGCTGGGAGCCGGCGGGGCCACGGTCGCGGTGCTCGCGTGCGGGGTCGACCGGGCCTACCCGCGGGGACATGCCGAGTTGATCAGGAGGATCGCGGAACAGGGTCTGCTGGTGGGGGAGTTACCTCCGGGTGATCATCCGACGCCGAGCCGGTTCATCCTCAGGAACCGGGTGATCGCCGCCCTGACCAGGGGGTGCGTTGTCGTCGAGGCCGCGTACCGCAGCGGTGCGCTCGCCACGGCGCGCAGTGCGCGGGAGCTGGGCCGGTTCACCATGGGGGTGCCGGGGCCCGCGACCAGCGGGCTCTCGGCGGGGGTGCACGAACTGCTGCGAGGTGACGGTGTACTCGTGACCGACGCGGCGGAAATCGTCGAGCTCGTGGGTGACATGGGCGAGCTGGCCCCGGAGCGGCGCGGTCCCGTCGTGCCGCGCGACCTGCTCGCCGCCGACGCCGCGCGTGTCCTGGCGGCGCTGCCCGCCCGCGGCTGCGCGTCGGTCCGGGAGATCGCTCTCGGCGCGGGCACGGTGGCCGACGAAGCAGTCGGTCGGCTGTACGAGTTGCGCTCTCTCGGGTTCGTCGAACGACACGGCGACGGCTGGCAGTTGACACGCCAGGCGAATGTGTCGGTCTTCCCGGAGGTGGACGGTCCGTGACCGAGTGTGTTCGGCCGTCTGGATGAACTCCTGATGGCCTTGCAAAATCGTGCAGTTGAGGCTCCGCGGTCGTCACGGAGGGCGACAGGAGGTGTCCGTCAAAGAGCCCAGCGGAACGTATCTGCGTGCGCGTGATCCCCTACTGTTCGCACACTGCGACACTCCAGTCACGCTACGCTCACAAGGATTCCGACGCGGACAGGCAACCACAGGCAAGCAGACGGACAACCTCATTCACTTCACGGAAGCTCACCACCTCGCGGGTGCGGGCGAATCCATCGGCTCGCACGACCTCACCAGTTCACGGCAGAACGGCTCAAGGCGACGAATGCCCCAGCACACCTCAGGGTCCGATCGGGCGGCAGCTCCCCCCGCCGCCCGTAGCGGCGAGCGGGAGCGGCCCCCCGCGCCCTCGTCGCTGGACGAGCTGTGGCGGTCGTACAAGGAGACGGGTGACGGGCGGCTGCGCGAGCAGTTGATCCTGCACTACTCGCCACTGGTGAAGTATGTGGCGGGCCGGGTCAGCGTGGGTCTTCCGCCCAATGTCGAGCAGGCGGACTTCGTCTCGTCCGGGGTCTTCGGCCTCATCGACGCGATCGAGAAGTTCGACATCGAACGGTCCATCAAGTTCGAGACGTACGCGATCACCCGTATCCGCGGCGCGATGATCGACGAACTCCGGGCGCTCGACTGGATTCCCCGGTCCGTGCGGCAGAAGGCGCGCAACGTCGAGCGGGCCTACGCCACGCTAGAGGCGCAATTGAGGCGTACGCCGTCGGAGAGCGAGGTCGCCCACGAGATGGGGGTCGCTCTGGAGGAACTGCACGCCGTTTTCAGCCAGTTGTCGCTGGCGAACGTGGTGGCCCTGGAGGAGCTCCTGCACGTCGGGGGCGAGGGCGGCAACCGGCTGAGCCTGATGGACACGCTCGAGGACACGGCGGCCGACAACCCCGTGGAGGTCGCCGAGGACCGCGAGCTCCGGCGGCTGCTCGCGCGCGCGATCAATACGCTGCCCGAGCGGGAGAAGACCGTCGTCACGCTCTACTACTACGAAGGCCTTACGCTCGCCGAGATCGGCAACGTGCTCGGAGTGACGGAGAGCCGGGTGAGCCAGATCCACACAAAATCGGTCCTCCAGCTGCGGGCGAAGCTGGCGAGTTTCGGCCGCTGAGCGCGCTGAATCGTCCCTGCCGCCGGCCGGTGCCGCGAGGCGGGCGCCCGGAGTTCCGCGAGGTGGATCGACTCCCGTCCTGGCGGTCACATCCGTAGAGTGGAGTGCGTGCCAAGGATTCGAGCGGCCTCTGTGGCCGAGCACCGGTCGATGCAACGCGGCGCCCTGCTGGACGCAGCGCGGTCCCTGCTGTCCGAGGGCGGTACGGAAGCGTTGACCTTCCCCGCCCTCGCTGAGCGCACGGGGCTCGCGAGGTCATCCGTGTACGAGTACTTCCGGTCGCGTGCCGCAGTCGTCGAGGAGCTGTGCGAGGTCGACTTCCCCGTCTGGGCGGCGGAGGTCTCGGCGGCGATGGAGCGGGCCGATTCCGCCGAGGGCAAGGTCGAGGCGTATGTGCGCCAGCAGCTGGCGCTGGTCGGCGACCGGCGTCACCGGGCCGTCGTCGCGATTTCCGCGGCCGAGCTGGACGCGGGGGCGCGGGAGAAGATCCGTGCCGCGCACGGCGGGCTCGTCGCCATGATCGGCCAGGCCCTGAGCGAGCTCGGGCACGCCGAGCCGCGGCTCGCGGCGATGCTGCTGCAGGGTGTCGTGGACGCGGCCGTGCGGCGCATCGAGCTGGGCGCCGCGGAGGACCCCTCCGCCATCACCGAGGCCGCCGTCACCATGGCGCTGCGGGGTGTGCGGGGCTGAGGCCCTGACCGTTAGCTGCGGGGCTGAGGCCTCGCTCATGGGCGCCCGGCGGTGAGGCGTCGCGCAGCACTGCTCCGTCCTGCGGCACTGCTCCGTCGCGCGGCTCTGGTCCGTCGGGCCGCTCTGGTCCGTCGCCGAACGGAACACCTGCCCACCAGGGGAGAAGGCGCGAGAACGGCACGGCGATCACCGGCAGCAGACGGGACGCCCCGCCCCGCAGCAGCCACGGTGGCAGCAGCGTGAGTGGGTCGAGGTAGGCGTCGGCCCGCAGCAGGCCCCAGTGCAGGCAGCTGCTCGGGCAGTGGGCGGCCGCCGTCGCCGAGGGGAGTTCCAGTACCCCCAGCGCCTCGCCCGTCACCACCTCCGCGCCCTTCTCGACCGTGGCCCGCACTGGCCCGTACGTCGTGCGCAGGGGTGGATCGCCCGTCCCCGCCAGCTCCACCGCGATCACTCCCCGGCCCGCCACCCGGCCCGCGAAGGAGACCCTGCCCGGAGCCACCGCCCGGACCACGGCCCCCGGCGCCGCCGCGAGGTCCACACCCCGGTGCCCCCGGCCGTACTCCGTCGCCGGAGGCTCCCAGCCGCGTACGACCGCGGGCCGCACCCCCACGGGCCACCCGCCGCCCACCTTCGGCACCGGCTCCCCGGCGGCGGCAGCAGCGGCGGCAGGCAGCGCCGCCGTGATGATCAGTGCCGCGGTGACCAGTGCCGCGGTGATCAGCGTCGCGGTCAGCAGTACGAGGCCCGGGCTTCTTCGCATGTGAGACATGCCAGAACCGTCCCGCGCCGGGCCCGTCCGCAGGGATCATGGTCCGGATCTGTGGATGACCAGCCGCTTGTGGACAGCGGCGTCACCCGCTGCCTCGCGGGTCCCGTACACTTCTTGTGGCGATCCGGGTCACCGGGTCGACTTCGCACGCCCCGACACCAGGCCATGAAAAGCCAGGTGCCAGCGCCTCTCGGTCCTTTGTGGCACGGCGCATCGCGGGCGTCAGGCGCGACCGTCATCCGGCGGACGCGGCACAACCGAGAACACCTAGGAGTACGGCCATGGCCGTCGTCACGATGCGGGAGCTGCTGGAAAGCGGCGTCCACTTCGGTCACCAGACCCGTCGTTGGAACCCGAAGATGAAGCGCTTCATCTTCACGGAGCGCAACGGCATCTACATCATCGACCTGCTCCAGTCGCTGTCGTACATCGACCGCGCCTACGAGTTCGTCAAGGAGACCGTCGCCCACGGCGGCACGGTCATGTTCGTCGGCACGAAGAAGCAGGCGCAGGAGGCCATCGCCGAGCAGGCGACCCGCGTCGGCATGCCCTACGTGAACCAGCGCTGGCTGGGCGGCATGCTCACCAACTTCTCGACCGTCTACAAGCGCCTGCAGCGCCTGAAGGAGCTCGAGCAGATCGACTTCGAGGATGTGGCCGCGTCCGGCCTCACCAAGAAGGAGCTGCTCGTCCTCTCCCGCGAGAAGGCCAAGCTGGAGAAGACCCTCGGCGGTATCCGCGAGATGTCCAAGGTGCCCAGCGCCGTCTGGATCGTGGACACCAAGAAGGAGCACATCGCGGTCGGTGAGGCCCGGAAGCTCAACATTCCGGTCGTCGCCATCCTCGACACCAACTGCGACCCCGACGAGGTCGACTACAAGATCCCGGGCAACGACGACGCGATCCGTTCCGTCACCCTGCTCACCCGCGTGATCGCCGACGCCGTCGCCGAGGGCCTCATCGCCCGTTCCGGTGTCGCCACGGGCGACCAGAAGCCGGGCGAGAAGGCCGCCGGCGAGCCCCTCGCCGAGTGGGAGCGCGACCTGCTCGAGGGCGAGAAGAAGGCCGACGAGCCCAAGGCTGACGAGGCCAAGGCCGACGAGGCCGAGGTTCAGAAGTCCGCCGAGACGGAGAAGGCCGCCGACGCCGAGCAGGCCGACGCCCCGGCCGCCGCGGCTGAGGCCGAGGCCCCCGCCGCGGAGACCGAGCAGGCCTGACCTTCACAGGTTCGGTAGTTGACGGCGGGGGCCCAACAGGCCCCCGCCGTTCACCCGTAGATCTTTCAGACCTCCGAAAGAGAATTTCAGGATCATGGCGAACTACACCGCCGCTGACGTCAAGAAGCTCCGCGAGCTCACGGGCGCCGGCATGATGGACTGCAAGAAGGCGCTCGACGAGGCTGACGGCAGCGTCGACAAGGCCGTCGAGGCCCTGCGCATCAAGGGCCAGAAGGGCGTCGCCAAGCGCGAGGGCCGCTCCGCCGAGAACGGCGCCGTGGTTTCCCTCATCGCCGACGACAACACCTCCGGCGTGATCGTCGAGCTGAAGTGCGAGACGGACTTCGTCGCCAAGGGCGAGAAGTTCCAGGCTGTCGCGAACTCGCTCGCCGCGCACATCGCCAAGACGTCCCCGGCCGACCTCGAGGCGCTGCTCGCCTCCGAGATCGAGGCCGGCAAGACCGTCCAGGCGTACGTCGACGAGGCCAACGCCAACCTCGGCGAGAAGATCGTCCTGGACCGCTTCGCGCAGTTCTCGGGCACCTTCGTCACCGCCTACATGCACCGCACCATGCCCGACCTGCCCCCGCAGATCGGTGTTCTGGTCGAGCTGGACAAGGCCGACGCCGACCTCGCCAAGGGCATCGCGCAGCACATCGCCGCCTTCGCGCCGAAGTACCTCTCCCGCGAGGACGTTCCGGCCGAGGTCGTCGAGTCCGAGCGCCGCGTCGCCGAGGAGACCACCCGCGCCGAGGGCAAGCC
Source organism: Streptomyces sp. NPDC055189 (assembly GCF_053606765.1). NCBI lineage: Bacteria > Bacillati > Actinomycetota > Actinomycetes > Kitasatosporales > Streptomycetaceae > Streptomyces > Streptomyces sp. NPDC055189. The sequence continues at coordinate 71,931 of NZ_JBSGSG010000030.1, read as the reverse complement.
CGAGGCCGCGCTGCCCAAGATCGTCGAGGGTCGCGTCAACGGCTTCTTCAAGGAGGCCACCCTCCTCGGTCAGCCGTACGCTCTCGACAACAAGAAGTCCGTCCAGAAGGTCCTGGACGAGGCCGGTGTCACCCTGAAGCGCTTCTCGCGCATCAAGGTCGGCATCTGAGTCCGTACCGCGATCGACGGTAGACCCCGCTAGGGTCGACAGCGGTCGCCCGCGTACTGAAGGCAGTACGCGACGTACGACCGCAGGATCTGACGAGGAGGCCATTGCCGAGCATGGGATGCGAACGACACCCCACCGGCAATGGCCTTCTTCGTATGTGCGCCGAGCAAAAAGAAGCGAGAACTCCATGACCACCAAGGCCGACACAAACAGTGGCGACGATAAAGTCCCCGGTCGTTTCCTGCTGAAGCTCTCCGGTGAGGCATTCGCCGGCGGGGGCGGCCTTGGCGTCGACCCCGACGTGGTGCACGCGATCGCCAAGGAGATCGCCGCGGTCGTCCGCGACGGTGCCCAGATCGCGGCCGTCATCGGCGGCGGCAACTTCTTCCGCGGCGCCGAGCTGCAGCAGCGCGGCATGGACCGCGCGCGCTCCGACTACATGGGCATGCTCGGCACGGTCATGAACTGCCTTGCCCTGCAGGACTTCCTGGAGAAGGAAGGCATCGACTGCCGCGTGCAGACCGCCATCACGATGGGCCAGGTCGCGGAGCCGTACATCCCGCTGCGCGCCGTGCGGCACCTGGAGAAGGGCCGCGTGGTCATCTTCGGCGCCGGCATGGGCATGCCGTACTTCTCCACCGACACGACCGCGGCGCAGCGCGCCCTGGAGATCGACGCCGAGGCCCTGCTCATGGGCAAGAACGGCGTCGACGGGGTCTACGACTCCGACCCCAAGACCAACCCGGACGCGGTGAAGTACGACGCGCTCGGCTACGGCGAGGTCATCACCCGCGACCTGAAGGTCGCCGACATGACCGCGATCACGCTGTGCCGCGACAACAAGCTGCCCATCCTGGTCTTCGAGCTGCTCTCCGCCGGCAATATCGCCCGTGCCGTCAAGGGTGAGAAGATCGGCACACTCGTGGGCGACGAGGGCACCCGCGCCTGATCCCGGGGACGCCCCCCGGGGGATGGACAAAGCCCTGCCGGTCGGACACGGTGCAGGGAAAGAGACGCGACGCAGCCGACACCCCATGGACTCCCCCTACTTCACCGTGTGGGGGCGCCCCCAGCCCACTCACAACACGCAGGAGCAAGTGGTGATCGAAGAGACCCTCCTCGAGGCCGAGGAGAAGATGGAGAAGGCCGTCGTGGTCGCCAAGGAGGACTTCGCCGCGATTCGCACAGGCCGTGCGCACCCGGCGATGTTCAACAAGATCGTGGCTGACTACTACGGCGCCCTTACGCCGATCAATCAGCTGGCCTCGTTCTCGGTGCCCGAGCCGCGGATGGCCGTGGTGACCCCGTTCGACAAGAGCGCGCTGCGCAACATCGAGCAGGCGATCCGCGACTCCGACCTGGGCGTCAACCCCAGCAACGACGGCAACATCATCCGGGTGACGTTCCCCGAGCTGACGCAGGACCGCCGCAAGGAGTACATCAAGGTCGCCAAGACCAAGGCCGAGGACTCCAAGATCTCGATCCGCTCCATCCGCCGCAAGGCCAAGGAAGCGATCGACAAGGCGATCAAGGACGGCGACATCGGCGAGGACGAGGGCCGTCGCGCGGAGAAGGAGCTCGACGACACCACCGCGAAGTACGTCGCCCAGGTGGACGAGCTGCTCAAGCACAAGGAAGCCGAGCTGCTCGAGGTCTGAGGGCTCGAGGTCTGAGGACTGAGGAATCCGATCCGTGAACGACTTCTCCCGGGGGGCGCCTCCCAGAGCCGGGTACTGGGGGCCGCCCGACCAGGGCCCTGCTCAAGGTGCTCAAGGGGCTGCTCCGGCAGGTCCCGCGTACGATGCGCATGACGCCCTGTATCCAGCAGAGACGCGGCCCATGCCCATCGTGCCCGACATGCCTGACGTGCCTGACGTACCCCAGGAGCCCATGCCCAGCGCAGCATCACAGCCCGCCCCCGAGGCGCCGCGTGCGCCTCAGGCGCCGCAGAAGAAGAGCGCGGGCCGTGACCTCGGCGCGGCCATAGGAGTCGGCGTGGGGCTCGGCGTGGTGATCATCGCGTCGCTCTTCATCGTGAAGGCCGTCTTCGTCGGCGTCATAGCGGTCGCCGTCGTGGTCGGTCTCTGGGAGCTCACCTCACGGCTTCAGGAGCGCAAGGGCATCAAGGCGCCGCTGGTACCGCTCGCGGTGGGTGGCGCCGCGATGGTCGTCGCCGGATATGTGCGCGGGCCCGAGGGCGCCTGGGTCGCCATGGCGCTCACCGCGCTCGCGGTGCTCGTCTGGCGCATGACCGAGCCGCCCGAGGGCTATCTGAAGGACGTCACGGCGGGCGTCTTCGCGGCGTTCTACGTCCCGTTCCTCGCCACGTTCGTGGCGATGATGCTCACCGCGGACGACGGCGCGATGCGGGTGCTCACGTTCCTGCTCCTGACCGTGGTCAGCGACACCGGGGCGTACGCGATCGGCTGGCGCTTCGGCAAGCACAAGCTGGCCCCGCGCATCAGCCCCGGCAAGACCCGCGAGGGCCTGGTCGGCGCGGTGACGTTCGCGATGGCGGGCGGTGCGCTGTGCATGGAGTTCCTGATAGACGGCGGCACGTGGTGGCAGGGGCTGCTCATCGGCCTCGCGGTCGCCGCCAGCGCGACCCTCGGTGACCTCGGCGAATCCATGATCAAGCGGGACCTCGGCATCAAGGACATGGGCACGCTGCTTCCCGGTCACGGGGGCATCATGGACCGCCTGGACTCGCTGCTGCCGACCGCGCCGGTGGTGTGGCTGCTGCTCGTGGTTTTTGTGGGGTCGGGCTGAGCCGCGTAGACGTACGTGATCTGTAGCGCGTTCTGTACGTGAGGGGCTCGTCGTCGACAGAGACGGCGGGCCCCTTTTCGTGTCCTTTCGTGCTCCTCGTGTGCGACGGATCCAGGCACCTCATGTGCCGCTTACGCCCCGTCCCATAGCCTTGTGGCGTGCGGGGAGACTGCGGGTGCTGCCGTGTCCCCACCTTGAGGGCCTTGAGGAGGCGATGGTGTCCGGAACAGGCGCGCGGTTTCTCGCGGGCGGCATGATCCTGGCCTGCATGGCGCTCCTCGGCCCCAGTGCGCCGGGCGGCTCCTACGTAGCCAAGGAACTGCCGGCCGACGCCCCCGAGGACTTCGTGCCGAACCGCGTCATGACGTGGAACATCTGCAACCCCTGCAACGAATCCGGGAGCAACGCAGGCCGGGCCGCGGACATCGCCTCGTACGCGCCCCAGGTCGTCGGGCTGCAGGAGGCGTGCGTGCGTGACGTGGAGAGAATCCGGGATTACCTCCAGTACCTGTACGGCCTTGACTACCACGTCGAGTACGGGTCGGTGCTGCAGAGTTGGAGCCGATGCGGGGGAGTGCCGTGGAACCCCGGGGGGTTCGGGCAGGCGATCCTCTCGGCGGCGCCGATGGAGGACCGGGTGAGCGTGGAGTATCCCGACGGCGGATCCGAGGACCGCGGGTACATGGCGGTCACCACCGAGGTGGACGGCAGGCCCGTCCGGGTCTTCAACACGCACCTCGCCCAGCGGCAGCAGGCGGAGTTCCGGGCGGAACAGGTCGATGTCCTCGCGAAGGAGGTGGCCCGGCACGACCGCACGATCGTGCTCGGCGACTTCAACGCGATGCCGGGCGCCCCCGAGCTCTCCGGGATGTGGGACCTGGCCGAGGACGTGGACCCCGAGTGCGGTCCCGCGGCCACCGGCAGCTGCGATGTGACCACCGACTGGTACAGCAAGTTCGACTACGTCTTCCTGCGCGGTTTCGTCCCGCGCGGGCACGAGGTGCATCTCACCGAGTACTCGGACCACAACATGCTGCACGCCGACCTGGAGCCGGCGTAGCTCACTCCAGTACGCCGAGCTCGGTGTCGGGGCGGCAGTGCGGGCACGCGTCGACCTGCTCGTACAGCGCTTGGCGCGCCTGGCCCCGGCTGACGCCGCGGGACCGCTTGCCCGCCATGTGGCACCCGCCGACGTGCACGTAGATGGGGGCGCGCCCGTCGAGCCCCTGCTCGACGAGCCAGTCCGGAACGGGCGGCCGGGCCCGCTCACCACGAACCCGCTCGGCCTCACGCCGCTCGGCGGCCCAGATCGCCTCGTCCAACCGCTGAACCCACATGGCGTGCCAGGTCCGCAGGGTGCGGAGACGCGGCAGGTCAGGCGGGAGGTCGCTCACATGTTCGAGTCTAAGTGCATGGGCTGCGGGGGGCAGCGACCGCCACGGGCGGAGGCGGCGATCAGGCCGGGCTCCCGCCGTCTGCGACACTGGATGAACCATGCCTGTACCCGGAGAACTGGCAGGCATCCGACGAGAATAAGCCTCCCACCTGCGGTTATGGCACGGGCGGGCGGCCTATTGCTGCTTGCTGGGCCGTGCGTGGGCCGTGAGGCGCTGCGGGCTAGGCCGACGCGAGGCGCCGGCGGACCGCCTCGCCGCTCGCCTCGATGAACTTGGGTATGGCCTTGTGGTGTCGAAGCCAAAGCCTTGTGTACGTGTCATCGTCCCTGTGGCCCTGCCTCCAGTAGCTCCCCAGCTCCTTGCCAGCGACGTTCAACTCCTCAAGCGCCGCGAGCAATGCGCCGTCCTGAGTGAGAATCTTGAGGCGAACAGACGCCAGCACGTGGGCGGGGAGGTCAAAGCCACTGACACGGTCCTCCATGCCGAGGACCCGCTCCTCCCAGATGCGATCCTCGAAATCCGTCTCAGAGGCAGCGATCAAGGCGCACTGCTCCATGAGCAACTCCGACAGGCGTGCCTTGTCTTCAGCGCGCTTTGCGAGGCGCTGTCCCACGAGCGCTATGGCGGCGCCAACGATGGCCGCGAGCAGTGTCACCCACGCGTTCATAGTCGGGATTTTTCCAGTGCCGGTACGGGCTGCATACCGAATCTGGCAGGAGCACTGACACCGCTGCGAATGCCCGCACCACTACCGCCGCTGACGCTGGCCGCTATGCCGCTTGGGCTGCTCCCGAGACGTCCTCTCCATCCCCGGCAGCCTGGTAGAGCCCGTTGACCGCCTTTCGCGTCCGGGACTCGCTGCTCGGCATGAGGTGCGTGTAGACCCGCAAGGTGAACCCGGGGTCTGTGTGCCCGAGGTAGCTGCTGAGCGCTTTGATGTTCTCCCCGGCGTCCAGGAGCACCGAAGCGTAGAAGTGCCGCAGCGCGTGCATCCCGTGCTCGCGCGCGGAGGGCAGGGGGCCGCCGTCCTCCGGCCGCTGGATGAGCCCTGCTGCTGCGAGGGCGGGTTTCCACGGGCTGATGTTGAAGTTGCTCCGGTAGACGTGGTTGCCCTGCGGCCCCGAGAAGATGAGCGGCTTGGTGATGGGCGGGCCGTCGGGCTTCATCCACGGCAGGGTGATCTCCACGGGCGGGTACTGCTTCACGTGGAGAGCCAGCGCCTGGCCGACTTTCTCAGGCAGGGGAACGTCACGCTCCTTGTCGCCTTTTGGGAGCCCGAAGTACGCCCTTCCCTTCACCACCTTGATCTGGAGGCCGACGTGCAGCCATCCCGTAAGGAACCGCACGGAGTCGACAGGCAGACCGAAGATTTCGCCCTGGCGCAGACCGCACCCCGCGCCGAGATCCACCATGGCCCGGAAGCGCGCCGGTAGAGCCTCGCGGACGGCGAACACCTGCTCTGCGGTCCACGGGACGATACGTTCGCCGCCCGGTTTCGGGGCCGTCACCGAACTGGCTCGGCAGGGGTTCCGGGGGATGAGCCCATCGTCAACGGCAGCGGTCAGGACCGCGGATACGTTCGCGAAGATGCCGCGTCGATACGACGACGCGAGCCCAGAGTCTTCCAACTGACGTACCCAGGTACGAATGTGGCTCGGCCGGAACGACGACAGCGGCCGTGATCCGATGTACGGGATTGCATGGAGCCGAATTCGTGTCTCTGTGGTGGTCCGCGACGACACGTCCGTGGACTGAGCAGCAATCCAGCGTTCGGCGTACTGCTTGAAGGTGATCCGTGCGGCGGCAGGGTCCGTGTAGTTGCCGCGCGACATGTCAGCTTCGATGTTGGTCAGCCAGTCTTCCGCACGGCGCTTCTGTCCGTCGCGGAAGCTCTTGGACTTCTCGGTGCCGTCGGGCCCGACGTAGCGCGCTCGGTAGCGCATGCCGATGCCGTGGCGTTCGGTCTTCACGCGCCGGGTCTTGTCGTCGGCGTCCTTTTCCGTCTTGAACCAGCGGTCTTGGATGTGGCCGGCCATGCGGGCGCGATCCTCTCGCAGAGCGAAGCAGGGCGGGGCCATAAGGCCCCGCCCTGCGGGTGGTTGGACGTGCTCGTGTGGGTGCCGGTCAGGCGGCCTTGTCGGCGGCCATGCGCTCTCTTGTCCAGTCGCGTACGGCGGTGGGGTCGTAGCGGACGTACTTGCCGACGCGGAAGCCGGGCGGGCCGGTGCGCTTCTTGCGCCACTGGTAGACGGTTTCCAGGGGCACTTCGAAGAGTTCGGCGATGTCGTCGGGCGTGAGGTAGCGGTCTGGGAGTCCGGCCCGGAGCGTTGCGCGGGGGTCGGGTTCAGCGGAACGGGTTCGGCTCATGGGGGTCCTCGCGTTGAGTCGTGGTCCGTTCGGGAACTTCTCAGGGCGCGTGTGTCCGAGGTGCGGATTTATGCGTCATTGCGTCATCACCGTCACCTGGGCTTCTGGCCTGCGGTTTTGATTGACGCAGCGGTCAGGGGGTGCGTCATCGGTGTGTCACGGGCTGCGTCGTCGGGTGACGCAGATGACGCAGGATGACGCAGAGGCTGCCGTCTGCGTCATCGCTTCAGCCGCAGGTCAGGGGCCGTTTCCGTGCGTGGGTGACGCGGATGACGCAGCGTCTCTCCTCTTAGGACAAAAGAGGGGGTGTCTGTTGTGGTGCGGTGCGGCTCAAAGCGTGAAGAAGGAGCCGCTTTGGCGGCACGTCTTATAGGCGGCGCGTTGCGCCGGACAAGCAAGAGGAGCACGCGGGGCCGGTGGTGCTCTTCTTGCTTGTCCGGGCGAGCGCGGTGCGCGGATCAGAACATGCGCTTCTGCTCGGGTGAGGGCGGGGCGGGCAGGCGGGTCATTTCGAGGTAGCGGCCCTTGCTGGTGCGGCCCGAGTCGATGAGGACACCACGGGCGGCAAGGGTGGGCTGCAGGCGCTTGAGGCGGTCGGAGAGGACTTTGCCGGTGGTCGGCCAGCCTTTGGGCAGCGGACGCGATCCGTCGTCGCTGTAAAGAACGCTGAGGAGGTGCAGCCACTCGGTGGAGGTCATCCGCTGCTCTGCCCCCGGCTCCAGGGTCTCGGCGTGCCGCAGGACGGTCTGCGCCAGGAGGTCGCCCTCGATGACGTCGTCGTTGAGATCGTCCAGGCTGGCTCGGTAGGCGCCCAGCGCGCCCAGCCCGGTGGCCGCGTCGAACTGCGCGCACAGGTGCGCGAAGTCCGCCATCCGCAGATCGGTGGGCGTCTCCGCATCGGCCGCGCGGACCTTGACCGCGAGGTCCAGGAGCGAACCGAGAACGACCGGCAGGACCTCCGCGTACTCCGCCCACAGTTCGGCCTCGGTACGCCGGACGCGGGGCCGCTCCAGGCGCAGCGGCAGGAGCCGTTCGGCGAGGTCGGGCCGGATGACGCCGACATCGATTCCGGTCAGCAGCATGGGGCGGCGGTACCGGGCACGGACCACATCCCCGTCGGTGAACAGGGCGCGCTTGACGCTTTCGGCTCCGGTGACGATGCAGCACATCGCATCCGACAGGTCTGGCGTCATGTAGGAGAGGTTGTCCAGGGCGGTAACCCACCCGGCCGCCACCGCAGCGATCAGGTTCTCCTCGTCCTTCGGGGCGCGGCGCAGATCGCTGCTCATGCCCTCGACGATCCGCACCAGCATCCTGCCCGCCGTGGACTTACCCGCCCCCTGCGGCCCGGTGAGGAACGGGGCGGGGACGGGCGCGGAGGGTCCCAGGCAGCCGATGAGCCAGGCGAGGGCCAGGCATTCAGCCTCGGCGGTGGCGAAGTTGCACAGCCGCAGCAGGAGGTCGATGCCCTTGCCGTCGGTGTCCTTGGCGGGCAGGGGCAGTTCGCCGGTGAGCTGGGTGCGCCGCCAGCACACCTCGCGCGGATCGGGGACAATGATGTCCCAGCCGGTGGGGTGGATGCGCACGGACTGCCCGTCGTCGCGGCCCAGGTCCAGCCACGTCGCCCCGTCGAACCCGGGGGCCACCCGGATATGCACGGGCTGCACACCCTCGGTCAGCGCGAGCGCCTCGATCAAGTCCAACGCCTCTTTCAGGGCCGTGCCGTTGAACACGCCGCGGCCGTCCTTGAACAAGCCGACCATGAGTTCCTGGCGGTGGCTGCCGGTGGTGCCCTGGGAGCGGATCGGGCGGGCCACGGGGTGGCCGTTCTTCTGCGCATAGACGGTGCCATCGGCGGTGCGGAAGTAGCGGAAGTGGGATTGCGCGTAGTCGGTGATGACCTCGCGGGCGGGGTTCTTCTCGTCGTCGGACATGGCTCACATCCCCAGTGCGGTGCGGGCGTTGGTCCACGCATCGGTGCAGTGCCGGGCCGTTTCGCCCCTGGCCTGCGCGGCGGTGAACAGCCGTGCGGCGTGGGTGTCGGTGAGGCAGCCGCACCGGCCGTGCGTGGACAGCACGGCCAGGAAGGTGCGGTAGACGGTCGCGTGCACGCCGCTGCGGGCGTCGGTGATGCGCTGCTCGGCCATGGCGAGGCCGCGCTCCAGGTAGGTCGGCGTGCGGTGCGGGCAGTGGCCGTTCCCGCTCCGTGCGGGCATGGTGACGGCCACTGGCCGGGCCGTGGCGGGTTGCTCTGCGGTCAGCGCGCGTACGGAGTCCGGGAGTGCTGTGAGGGTGCCGGTGCCGGGGCCGAGCCACCGGGCGTAGGCCATGGCCGACTTGATGTCGACGCCGGGCCGGACCTTGTTGGCGGAGGGCATCGGCCCCTGGTAGATCCAGTGCTCACCCCGCGTGGTGGGCACGGTCTGCGTGGCGGGCAGGGTTTCGCGGGCCCACGTGATCGCGTCGGCGTCGTCCAGGTCGACGACCGTGAGCCGGGCCCCGCCGGGGTGGTAGGCGACGGTCTCCCCTTGCGCCCATGTGCGCTGCCAGATGCCGGAGGTGATGACGTCGGGGTTGGTGGTGGCGGCGGCCCAGCCGTGGCAGGGCGCCGGGCAGGTGCACGGGCCGGGGGTCTTCATGTTCGGCCGGCCGCCGCACGCGTTGCTCGCGCAGGCGCGGCAGTTGCCGAACGGCACCTTCCCGGCTCGTAGCGGCAGCACGGGGATGCCGGATGCCGCGAGATCCAGGGCGGTGCAAAGGCGCTCGTTCAGGCCGCCGCTAGGGGCTCGCCGGATGTCGGTGGGTTGGGTCATGCTGGAGACCTCCACAGGTCTGTAGGGATCAGGTGGACAAGGGCGGCCCCGGTTCTTTGGTGAGATGCGGGGGCCGCCCCTGCCTCGTAAGGCGGGCGAGCGGGAGTAGGCGCAGGACCATGACGGGTTGGCGCAAGGCCGGGGTGGTGGTTGCCGCCTACGGGGTGGGGTTCGTGCTCTTCTTGGGGCTGAAGCACTGGCTTGACGAACTGCCATGGCCACAGGCGGCCCTGGAGGCATCGGTGTGGGCGCTGGTGCCGCTGGTCGCGGGTCTCGTGGCCGGTTGGGTCCAGCGAGAGCGATCGTGACCGCTGGCGGGCTCAGCCATGGAAGTGATTGCGCTTGATCACGGCCTTGCGGGCGTTGACCGTGATCCCGCCGCGCGAACGGCCGCCGAAGATCTGGACGGCGATCCATCCGCCGAAGATGACGGCGGCCAGGATGATGAGCTGCTGCACCAGGGCGGCGAGTGCAGTGATGAAGGTGGTGAGCAAGAGCAGCCCGCCGCAGATGGCGCCGAACCCGATGCCGCCGAGCGCGATGTTCACCGCCGTCCGCGAGACGAGCGGCTTGGCTGCGACGGGTTCGGGCTTGGCGGTGTCGATGGCGTAGCCGGTGACTACGCGCCCGTCGGGCAGCACGATGGACTGCACGGCGGCGACGTGGCCGTTGGCCTGTACGGGCACGAGCGGGGCCGGTTGCGCCGGGACGATCGGGGTGGGTTGGTGGACGGTCACGGCCCGTTCCACGGGCGCGTGACGCTGGCGTTCGGGATGCATGCGGAATCCCTTCCGGGAAGTGGTCAGGGAGGCGGAGGCACCCCCTGTCATGCGGCGTGAGAAGGGGGTTTCAGGGGCCTGGCCTGCGGGCCTCCCTGCCTCCCTGAACGATCATTCATGCAGGTCAGGGCCAGGGAGGCGGGTCAGGGAGGCGGTCAGGGAGTTCTCCCTGCCTCCCTGACCCGAGAGGGCCTGCCTCCCTCTACTTCGCGGCCGAAGCGGAACCATTGCCGTCGCGGTTCTTGAGAGCGGCCGCGAGGCGGTCGGCCGCGACGGCCATGCGCCCGTCCGACTTGTAGGGCTCGGCGCCGGTGCCCTCCAGGACGCGCGTGAGATCACCGAACGACCACGTGCCGTACGCACCTTCGTCGAGTGCGGCCAGGCGCTTGAGGACGTCCTGGGTCAGCAGCCGCGGCGCGTCGCCGAGGACGGCGGCGATGTCGGCGAGCGAGTCGCGCTGCTCGTCGCGCTCTACGACGTGCAGGGTGGTGACCCCGTCGCGCAGCATCCTGGCGCGGGCGCCGATGGCGTCGGCGGCGTCGTCGTCGATGTAGTGCGTGCGCACCGTGATGGACGACTGGCCCTGGGGGATGTCGATGCCGTCGGAGGCGACGACCAGGGTTCCCTTGTCCAGGCCCTGGCGCAGCTCGTGCGGGGCGGCGCCGTCGTCCACGGCCTTGTCGCCCAGCGCCATGCGGGACTGCGATTCGGTGCCCAGCACGAGCGAGGCGCGCGTGTGGGCGCCCTCGCGGACCAGCTTGGGCAGGTTCTGGTCGGTGGGGTCCTGGGTGCCCTGCCACATCAGGACGTCGACCGCGCGGCCCTGGTTGTGGATCTTGCGGACGGCCATGAAGTACCGGGAGGTGGCCTTGGAGCCGCCGTAGGGCCGCTTGTCCTCGCCCAGGGCGGGGCACATGAACGCCACCTGCGCCTCGTCCACGATCACGATGAGCGGAGGAAACACCACGTTCGGATCGGTGCGGCGGGCCTCCACCCGGCGGTTCATCTCGTCGACGGCGTCCTCGACCATCTCGGTGGCCTGGATGACGTGTTCGTCGGTCGGGCCCTCGATCATGACCCCGGCGATGCCGTCGAGCCACTTCCAGTCGCCGATGCCCTTGAGGTCGGCGAGCCAGAACTGCACCGACTTGTCCAGCGCCAGCCACAGTGCCAGTGCCCGCAGGGCGGCGGTCTTGCCCTGGTTCGAGCGGCCCGTGACCAGCACGTGGCGCTGATAGAGGCTCAGCAGGCCCGCATCCCCGCGCAGGTCCTGCCCCCAGGGGGCCTTGCCGGTCTTGTAGTTCGAGGTGGCCGTGTCGTCGGTGACCAGCGGGGAGGGGCCGATCGGCTCGTCCAGCGCGCCGGAATCGGCGATCCACAGCCGCACGGTGCGGGCGGCGGGCGGGATGGTGATGAACACTTCGTGCTTGTGCCGGGTCAGGTTCTCCGCGAGCTTGCGGCGCCGCTGCTGAATCTCGATCGTCGACACCCCCGAGGGCAGCGTGACGTCGACCTCGACGCCGCATCCGGCGATCGTGATCGGCCCCAGCATGGAAGCGCCGGCATCGCCCATCTCCTTGATGGCGTTGCGCAGCGCGGGCACCCCCAGATCCCGCAGCGCCTTGACCACGATCGAGGGGGTGATGGGCTCGCCCTCGCCGTTGCGGACCCGCTCGGGCAGCGCCCAGTTCGGGGCGGCCTGCTGGTGCCGCCCCACGCCCCACAGGGCGAGCAGCGCCACGAACGGGCCCAGCGTGACCAGCGGCCCCCATACGACGGTGACGATGGTGATGAGCAGCTTGATCAGGCCGATGACGGCCATGAGCGGGGTGAGCACGTCGGCGATGTCCTCGTTGGCGATCGCCAGGGCCACCCCGAGCGCGATCAGGGCGCCGATGCCCGCGCCGGTGCCGACCGCGAGGCCCCGGGCCGCATCCACGGGCGAGTGGAGCAGGTCCATGCGCCGCTGGTGGCGGGCCGCGCGGAACTGGCGGCCGCGCTCCTCCCACTCGGCCGCCACCTCGTAGTTCCCGGCGGCCTCGGCCGCCCGCAGCATGCGTTCGTAGCGGGAGGCGGTGCGGCCGTCCCAGACGCGGCGGGACACGATCCGCGTGCCGCCCACCGCGTACATGGTGTGCCGGGCCGCCAACCGGCCCGCACCCTTGGTGCGTTCGTGTGTGACAGCGGTCTTGACGGCCCGGCCGGAGCGCACCCACAGCGGAACAGGGGCGGGCGGCGCCGGGTTGGGCACCACGGTCAGCGTGGTCACGCTCGCAGTGTCGGCGGCGGGCGGGTCGGGGTGCTTGTGCAGGTGAACGACGTTCTCGCTCATGACGGAGGAACTCCTGACTACCCCGATCGGGGCGGGAAGTTGAGGGGTACCGGGGCGGCCGTGCAGGGGCAGGGCCGCCCCGGCGGGGGCGCGGTCAGTGGCCGGGCGGGTTGCTGCGATGCTCGTGCTGCAGCGCGATGCGCTGGGCTGCCTGACAGCCGTTCTGCGCCGAGCGGGCGGGTCACCACCAACCCGAGGACTTCTTGGCGGCCTTGGCCCTGGCGTTCTCGGTGACGATGCGCTGCCGCTCGACCTGCAACGCGGTGATCTCCGCGTTCAGCCGGGTCTCGGCCGCCGCCCAGGCGGTGTCGGCCTTCTGCGTGCTGCGGTCGGTGTTCTTGTGCCGGGCGACCTGGTAGACGCCACCGGCGCAGGCGGCGAGGACGGCGCGGCGTTCGCGGCCGGTCAGCGGCCACATCTGGCGCTCCCGGGCCGCTTCGAGCTTGCGGGTCGTCTCGCGGATCTCACGGTCGATGCGGCGGGTATCGGGCTTGGCCACGGTCAACCCCTCCTCGGGGACGTGCGACGGGCGGACGGGAACGGGGCGGCGGGCATCAGGCCACCGCCCCGGCGCGCTCGGCGCGCAGGGCCTCGCGCAGGGTGCGGGCGTTCTTCGGCGACGTGCGCACCGCGAGCCGGATGCCTTCGGCGGTCAACTTCGCGTCCGGCCAATCGGCGGTCGCGGTGCGCGCCTCAGCGAGCAGCTGCTCGGGAGTGCGCTTGGGCCGGGGCGATCGGGCCACGTTGGGAACGCGGCCGGTCGCCCGGCGCGGGCGGGTCGACTCGGCGGCCACCGCACGCGACTCGATCGACGCCTTCGGAGTCGGCTCGATCACCGGTACGGGCTTGAGCGGCATCGCCGACTTCAGGAACCCGACCGGTACCGGGGTCGGCATCGGCGCTCGGTTCACCGCTACCGGCTCCGGGGTCGATCCGGGCAGGTCAGCGGTAGACCGATTGATTGCGGTCTCGGTGGATTCCTCCGCATTTACGGTCGGAGGGTCGATCGGGGCGGGGCGGTGGTGCAGGACCTTGGCGACCAGATCCGATCCGAAGTAGATCGACCCGACCGGCAGCGACGTGGCGAGCAGCACGAGCGCCCAGTTCGCCGGGTCCCAGTCGGCGAGCCGTCCCCAGTCGACCGATCGACCGTGCAGCTCGGGCACGAGCCCGTGCACGTAGTTCAGGACCAGCGAGGCGAGCGTGTATGTGCCCAGCACCCGCAGCGCGAACGTCCGGTCCCGCCCGGCCAGCACCAGGGTGGCGACCAGGGCGAGGGCCATCAGGCCGTCGACCACGAACGGGTAGAGCATCGCGGCCGTGGCATCCGCCCCGACCGCGCCCGCGATGTCGCGCAGCGCGTTCCAGGAGACCCGGAAGGCCATGGCGACGACCACGACCAGTGCGGTGATCAGGAGGATCTTTCCGGTGCGGTTCATGCCAGCGCACCCCCTGCCGCGAGCAGCGCGGCGAGGACGAGGAGCGCACCGCCCGCGCAGGTGAGGTCGACGGCGCGCTTGAGGCCGGTGAACTTGGCGACGGCGATGCGGGACAGGCCCGCGATGTCCGCGCTCAGGTCGGTGGCCAGGGTGGCGCTGATCTCCTCGGCGGTGAGGGTGGCCCACAGCGGGAAGCCGTGGCGGCCTCCCAGGTTGGGGCGCACGGAGCGCAGCAGCAGAGCAGCCGCGGCGAGCAGCAGCGCCGTACCGAGTCCGCCGGCCACGTAGGCGGGGGCGGTCAGGGGTGCGTCTTTGCCGACGGTCCAGGTCCCGGCGAGCAGCGCGCCGACGAAGGCGAGCAGCAGGCTGGTCTTGGTGTCGGTGCGGACAATCTCGGCCTTCACCTCGGCGTGCGCGGCCGTCAGCTTCGAGTCGATGGCACTCACGCGCCCACCCCCGCCACCGTCGCGGCGGCGTTGGCGAGCGCCACGCGGGCGGCGAGGGCCTTGCGGCGGGCCCGGCGCAGGCGCCGTGCGTCCAGCTCGGTCGGTGTGCGGTCAAGGGTGATGATCTGTGCGTCCAGCAGTTCGACGTCCGCCAGGATGACGGGCATCTCGTGCTCGATGGTGTCCAGTTCAGCGCTCGTCGGCTCCATGAAGTCGGCGAACGCGGTAACAGCGTCCTGAACAGTAACGATGTGTTCCATTGGGTCGTGTTCCTCTCATACAGGAACGGCCCGAACAGCGGCCCCGGTGTTCCCGCACCGGGGCCGCGCGCCGTTGAAGTCGGTAGATCCGGCTCCCCTCAGCGCTGTTCGTACGAGACGAGCAGCGGAGGCAACCGGCCGCAGAGTGCTGCGGGGATGTGGGGTCCTGCTGATGTCTCCTTCCGGGAACACGAGCTCCCGGTGCAGGCGTATGGAGACGTGACCTTTCGGTCTAAGCCCTCCGGCTGACAAGGCGCCGGGAACCTCCCCCCGTCCGATGCGGGGCTCCTGGTTGCGCACCTTTGGCGGAGGCGAGTCCGCCATCTGGTGCGCACCAGAAGCATGCAACTGGTGCGCACCAGAGTCAAGAGGCTTCGCCGGTTCGAGTGGCGTGTGCCCCCTGCGGTGCACCTACAGGAGATCGCTTAGAGGAGGGTTCTCGGTAGCCAACAGGACTTAACTCCTGTTCTGTTAACCCCTGTTGACCTGCACCGATGTGAGGCATGCTGGAAAGATCAGTGAGTGGTTCTATCGCCGGGTGGTGGCTTATCAGCACAGGACTTCGGGGCGCGCGAAAGTCGCGAGGCTGGTCTCAGGAACGACTGATCCGCGAAATCGAGCAGTACGCCCGACGGCACCTCACGGACGTTGCCTCAACCGCGAGCCTGCGTGTGTACGTGTCCGAATGGGAGAACGGCAAGCGCACCATCTCGGACCGTTACGCGGCGGTTCTGCGGCAACTCCTGGGGATCACCGACGCGGAACTGCGGGACAGCCCGCTTGTAATCGCGCCGTCGATGACCGACGGGTACGAGGACCTGCTGAGCAGGATCGACTCGGCCCACAGCGTCGCGGAATCCATGGTGAAGACGTTCAACGATCAGACCGAGCTACTGCGCACCATGGACCGCCAGATGGGTGCCGCTGGCCTCGTGGACCAAGTGACGGGGCACCTCGCAGCTCTTGAGGACGCGCTGAACTTCGCAGTGCTCCCAAGCGCGCGCCGACCGGTGGCGCTGGCGCTTGCTGGGGCGTCGACGATGGCTGCATGGCAGGCGATCGACTCGGGGGCAGTTGAACGTGCTTGGAAGTACTACGAAGTCGCCAAGCGGGCAGCGCGCGACGCTGAGGCGCCGATGTATCTCGCGCATGCGATGGGAGAGCAGGCATACGTACTCTGCGAGGCGGGTCGGCCGGCACTTGGTCTGGAGCTGGTTCGTGATGCTCAACGTGTTCTTGGCCAGGGAGGATCGCCCCGCCTTTGGGCATGGTTGTACGCCGCCGAGGCAGAGTTGTGCGCCTATGCCGGTATGCCCGTGGACTGTCGACGCGCGCTCGACGCGGCGGCGGCGAGCATCCCGCCAGGTTCTGGGGACAGAGACCCGGACATGCTGAGTATCTTCCTGAACGACGGCCACCTTGCCCGATGGCGGGGCAATGTCCTGGGTCTGCTGGGTGATGCCGACGCGATTACCAGCCTGTACGGAGCCTTAGAGGTGGTGGATCCGACCTTCGTCCGTGCCCAGGCCGGGCTCCACACGGACCTCGCTCAAGCGCACCTGGCACGAGCCGAGTACGACGACGCGAACACCAACCTGAGAAAGGCGCGGCTACTGGCGAGCCGCACCGGTTCGGTGCGGCAGCGCCGCCGTATCGACCTTCTCAGTGAGCGGCTGTAACCCCTGGCTTGCCTCGACTCGCGAGGATGTGGAGCAAGGCCACGAGGGTTCCAGAGCCCATCAGTTCGCCTCGGGCCATGAGCGCCGGGATATCGGCCAGTGGTACCCACTCGATGTGGCCTGCTTCTTCGAGATCGGTCGGAGCGCCAACCCGTTCGGCTCCGTTACCAACGAAGATCTCGTGCGGTGAGTCGACCATGCCGACCATGGGCTGATAGGTGACGACGTGTTCCACGGACTTCGGGCGCCACCCGGTTTCCTCCTCGGTTTCCCGGAGCGCCGTGGTCGCAGGATCTTCCCCCTCATCCACGATGCCGCCCGGAAGCTCCCACCCCCACTGCTGCGGAACGAAGCGGTACCGCCACAGCATCAGTACTCGGTCCTGGTCGTCCAGAACCGCGGTGACGGCTACGTGGTGGAGCTTCACCACGTGATGCTCGAACCGCTCTACGCCAGGCGGCTCCACGTCCCAGAGCTGCAGCTTGACCCATCGATTGTCGTAGAGGTCCCGCTCGCCGTGGATGAGCCACGGTTCCAATCCTTCGGGCGTCTCGACGCTCACCGCGCTGGGCACCCGGTACGAACTCCTGCCACGTACCTCCAACGCACCCTCTGACAGGAGCCGGGCGAGGACCTGTCGAAGCGCCGTTCGGCCGATGCTGAGCTCCTCTGACAGGGTGCGCTCTGAGGGCATCTTGTCGCCGGGGGCGTACTCGCCTGACGCGAGTCGGTCACGAATCGTCTCGTAGACCTTGGCCGTCTTCGGTCCCATCCGTGGAGCACTCTCCATTCTGAGGTGGTGCGTACCAGGTTAGCGGGCAGGGGCTGCGCTGCTGAGCGAACCTTCAAGGCCTCCGCTGCCGCGACGTGGTCATGAAGGACCTTCCCGAACCGACACTGCGATGGCCCTGAACACGCACCTGTGCCAAAGTCGCTGGCCGTCGGCGGCCTACAGGACCGTTGCAGCCCCAGAGCAGGGCGCACAGCCTGTCTGAGGCGGGCCATCGTCTCTTGGCCCGCTTCACAGCCACTCCGTGCAGAAACTCAGATGTTCAGGTTCACGCTGAGCCCCAGCCAGCGACCCAACGCGTAATCCACCTGGGCTAGATCTGCGTGGGTGAGAACGTCGACGGGTTCGCCTAGGACGAAGCCAATGTCAATCGATCGAATCTGGTCAACCAAGGCCAAGGTCTCTCGTCCGGCAATGACCAACTCCGGCCTGAAGATTGCCGCACTCGCACTCGTCGAGGTCGGTACAACAGTCACGGTCGACCACCCAGTGGGGGGCTGGCTCATGGCTATGCCGAGACGCTTGCCTTGCTGCTCACGACCCCGCTTGTCCGTGCCAAGGTCAATCTTGTATACCGCGCCCCGGATCACCGCCTACTGGCCCTACGGACCGCAGCGTGAAGACGCGCCAACTTCGGAGGCAAAGGGTGATGCGATGAAGCGTGGTGCGCCTGATCGAGCTCCGATGAAGCGGAAGGCTCATGCTCCCTAGAGGTATAAGCCTTGAGGTCGGAAACGAAATGGACGCTGCTTGCGGCCACTTCGGTCGGCGGTCTTTGGAAGAAGGTTTCACTAGCCAGTCTCGGACCCGCCTCAGGATCTTTTGGTGCATTCACCTGCTGGCGGTGAATATCGATTGCCGCACGCAGTGCGTCCTGCGACCACTTCACTTGCATGAAGGGAAGTTGCATGTTGGGAAGCTGCCTATGGGCCGCCCGGATGGCATCCTGCACCGCCTTCACCTCTGGCACCAGCAGGAGACCAGGAACACCAGCCCTGGTTGCCTCTGCGCTGGCCAGCCCAAAAGCAGTTGTATGCTCAGCCCGCTCAGCTCCTGCCGCAGGTCGAGACTCGGAAGCTGGCCCTTGCTGGAACAGCACCGCCTCGCCAGCCTCGTCGAAGCCCCAATCATCCGGCTCGGTAGACAGATCTTCGCCGCTAGCAGCGATCCGCTCCATGTCCTCGCGGGCCTGCCGCTCCCACTCCTCGCGATCGAGGGACCGTAGAGCCCTACGGAGGACATCCGCGGTCGACTCGCCGGTCCGCTTGTGCGCCTGGATTATCTCGTTGTCCTCTTCCGTAGGACGGAAGCCAATGCTCATAAATCGAGCGTACAACAAATGTAAAACATGGGCGGATCATGCCCCAGGCAGGGCCCAGCAGGCGAGACGAGCGTCTGATCCAGATCGCACGCCGCGCCACACTTGCCGCGCACCCCCGGACGCCTAGCGCTACCGAGTCCAAGCTCTTGCAGCTCCCTGCCGGGGAGTGGGTAGTCGAGCTGCATCGCACCACCTACACCGCAGAGGACACGGTGGTGGAGTTCGCCATTGGCGTTCATGCGGTCACGAGCTTCGCGTGGTCCTACGACTTCAAGGTGCCTGACTCGGCGCAGGAAGAAGGCGGCAAGGCGTGATCTCTGTACAGGCATGGGCCGACGCGCAGGAACTCTGGGACTTCCAGCAGATGGGCCACGAACCCCGGCGGTGCTCGGTGGCGATCGGGCTCGGCAGCCACGATCTCGGAGTAGCTGACGTCACGGCCGACCTGTATCACCGCGGACTGGCCCCGCTGATCGTCTTTACTGGCGCCACCAGCCGCACGACCCGCGAAGTGATGCCGAAGGGCGAGGCCGAGCACTACCGCGAGCGGGCCGTAGAGCTTGGAGTGCCGGCGGACGCGATCCTCGTCGAGCCGCGGGCTCGGAACACCGGCGAGAACATCACGCTGACGCGAGCTTTGCTGGAAAAGCGAGGGGTGCCCGTTGAATCTGCGCTACTGGTCAGCAAGCCCTATGAGGAGCGTCGGTCATTCGCTACGGCGTGTAAAGTCTGGCCGGAAGTGACGTGGGTGAGTTCCTCTGCGGCGATGACGCTCTCGGAGTACGTCGACTCGATCGGGAATGCGCGACTAGTCATTGACATGCTTGTTGGGGCGCAACAGAGACTCATGACCTATCCCGAGCGGGGATTCGTGATCAGGCAGCAAGTCCCCGAATGGGCGAGATTGGCCTATGGACGCCTGTGTGACGCGGGGTTCACTAGCCGTCTCATTCCGGGTGCCATGAGTAGTAGCTGACGCGTCAAAGGCGGATCACTTGCATAGTTGGCAGCGGGACACCATACCTAAGAAGTCAGTTTACCCCAGAATTCGCCACTGAGCGCACGCCACAGATTCATGGCATCATCAGCGGCTTGAAGAAGGATAAGGGCGTGACCTCCCCAGGTTACGAGGATTCGGCCAGTGTCATCCTGGGTGACACCTATACCTTCAGTGGTGATGGCTTTGTTCTGAGACCTCCCTTGACCAACGCTGTACTCATCATTGTGGATGAGCACGTCACGGAAGTGTTTCACGAGAGGCTGAGCGCTGGTGAATGCATCAACCGCACTGCGGAGCGCGGATTCCTTACCCAATGGGGCAACTTGTTTGACCATCTGTTCTGCAGAAGATAGAAGGCCTCGCATTGCGACAACCAGGAACGCCGCGTCCGGCCCTGCCGTCGGGTGTAGGAGAACCTTGAAAGCGCGATCGGCATCTGGATCAGATAAAAAAGCAGTTTCTAGGTCGCGCTGGACGGCTAACTGATCTTCTGAAGCTGAGCCTGCCTCGATCGCCTTCCAAGCGGAAAAATGGCGGATCGCTAACTCCTCGACCGGTTGAAGTCGGCTAATTTGGAGCTGGATCGCCGACTTCCAGAGGGGAGCGTTGAAGCCGAAGTGCAGACGGAAGAGCGCCTGATTTACGTCATCGTCCAATGGCATGTGGCGAGTCCTCCCTTGGAGGGAATGCAACTGTGAGGTTCTAGCAATGCTTCGTCAGTCCTCGTCGGACGCCTCGTGCTGTCTCTCGACTGTGGTACCGATTTCGATTTCGATTTCGATAGCGCCCTTAGTTCTGCCGACGGCGTTTACTGCAGTAATCCACCAAGCTAATTGAATCGCACCGCTGTTGAGGTCTGATGGTGCTAGGAGGTGCAAAACGGGAAGAGGTAGGGATTCCTCCGCCCGAAGACTTGCTATGTCGAAAATGATTCTCCCATCTTCAACCCGTGCATCAAGGTCGAGGCCTGAGGATCGGGAAATTATATCTCCGAAATGGATTTCGTTGCTAATTGCCGAAAAATGCTGCTCTCCCAGTGGTATTGGCCTACTTGGCGGCTCGATATCGTCACCGGCGTATTCTTTGGCCATATAGGCGGCGAAGCCAGGGGGGAGTTCCACTTCCACCCTTACTTGCTGATAGCTGCGCTCTTGTCTGTTCGTGAGGTGCATCTCTAGTGCGCCGTGTCCTGAGCGCACGAACGTCTGCACAGCAACTTCGAACAGGTAGGTTTTGTATCTTTCTAGGTATTGCCTTGCTTCCTCGGTGTAATCATCAAGGGTGCGAGGGTCATTATTGATGGCGGGAAGGAACTGATGGGCAACCCTCCTACGTCCCTTAGCTTCAACTTCTTTCCTTTCCTCGTTCAGCATGGATCGAAGTGTCTCGTCGAGCCATGGCCAGGAAGGGACTGAAATTACTTCTTCGGGGCTCGCGAGTGTCAGGGATTGACGATCCTCTACAATCTGGGCCCTCTGTGTTAGGGCTAATACTTCTCCAGGGTCCGCAAGTACGGTTTGAGCCGTCCTGCGAACGAATATCATCCCGGCGTAATATTTATCAAACGCCTTTTCGAGTGTGTGGATTCTGTCTCCCTGTCGGGGTGGATCTACGGAAATTGCTAGGACTTCTTTACCTTCATAGGAGATGTATGCCGGGATCCATTCAGGACCGAGAGGCCCGAGGTAGGGGCGAACCCCTGATTCCAGGTCAGCCAAATCTACGGTGCGAACACCTTCGAGATTGTTCGGCTCGACCCCGACCATAATGTAGCCGTGCCCTCCGGCCGCCTGGCGGCTTTTCTCTACAGTGCGATTTGCCAGGGCGATAATGTGGCGCGCAAGCGTAGCTTTGGTGCTTTTCTCGCTCAAGTCGTAATTGGATTTCCATTCAATCCAGTCGCTCTCATCGTGTTCCCCAGCGCTTTGGATCGCAACAACAAGGGATCGCAACTGTAGGGGAGTGCGGAATGGGGCAGTGTGATCGATGTCCAGAGCCATGCAGTCAGTGTGTTCCTTGCGACGGGCGCCTGCGCTCAACTTCTGCAATCTCGCACCCTCGATGCGGCTACCCGGTCGACTCGGCGAGGCGCTACGGCCTACCCTGAAGCAGGTCGCCGACGGTACTTCCCAGCACGCTCGTCACCGCTTCGGCCTTTGGGGCGCCGCCCTAATCCAAGACGCCGAGGTTGGTGCCGGGTCGACAGTGTGGGCACGCCTCGATCCGTGCGTACAAGGCTGGCGTGCCTAATCCTGCGTGACGCCGCGTGACCTCCTGCCTGCTCTGTGGCATCCGCCGGAGTTGGCATACATCGGTGCGCGTCCGGCTCCGGGAGCGTGTGATCGGATTCCATTGGCGCCAGATGTGCAGGGCGGGCGAAGTTCCGAAGCCTCTGAGCCGCGGCGTGCCACATTGCTACGCCTGACCTGCGCTGAGCCGCTTGATTTGCAATGCGGGCTCAGCCCGCCCCGCCTGCGGGCCGTGTCAGCAAGTGGGCTTAGGCAGAGTGTCGGGGCCCTCTTCTCCCAGTTCAGCCAGCGGATTGCTGGGCCGTCTGTGGGCCGTCCAAGGGGGGCCCGCACCCACCAGTGGTGACCAACGACGACCACCACCCAAACGCGGTGACCTGGCCGGGCTCCCGCTGTCTGCGACACTGGAACCACCATGCCTGTACCCGGAGAACTCACCTTCGTCGCGCCCCGCGGAGCCAAGAAGCCGCCGCGGCATCTCGCCGACCTCACGCCCGCCGAGCGCAAGGAAGCCGTCGCCGCTGTCGGCGAGAAACCGTTTCGCGCCAAGCAGCTCTCGCAGCACTACTTCGCGCGGTACGCGCACGACCCGGAGCAGTGGACCGACATCCCCGCCGGGTCGCGCGGGAAGCTGCAGGAGGCGTTGCTTCCCGAGCTGATGTCCGTGGTGCGTCACATCAGCTGTGATGACGACACCACTCGCAAGACGCTGTGGCGGTTGTTTGACGGGACGCTCGTCGAGTCCGTGCTCATGCGTTATCCCGACCGCGTGACGATGTGCATCTCGTCGCAGGCCGGATGCGGCATGAACTGTCCGTTCTGCGCGACGGGGCAGGCCGGTCTCGACCGGAATCTGTCCACCGCCGAGATCGTGCACCAGATCGTGGACGGGATGCGCGCGCTCAGGGACGGGGAGATTCCCGGTGGGCCCGCCCGGCTGTCCAACATCGTCTTCATGGGGATGGGCGAGCCTCTCGCCAACTACAACCGGGTCACCGGAGCCATTCGCAGGCTGACCGACCCCGAGCCGGACGGTGTGGGGCTCTCCCAGCGCGGCATCACCGTTTCGACCGTCGGGCTCGTGCCCGCCATCCACCGGTTCGCCGACGAGGGCTTCAAGTGCCGGCTCGCCATCTCGCTGCACGCGCCCGACGACGAGCTCCGCGACACCCTCGTACCCGTCAATACGCGGTGGAACGTGCGTGAGGTGCTTGATGCCGGGTGGGAGTACGCCGCCAAGTCGGGGCGCAGGCTCTCCATCGAGTACGCGCTGATCCGGGACATCAACGACCACGCGTGGCGCGGTGACCGGCTCGGGCGGCTGCTCAGGAACAAGCCCGTGCACGTGAACCTGATTCCGCTGAACCCGACGCCGGGCTCGAAGTGGACGGCGTCGCGGCCGGAGGACGAAAAGGCCTTTGTGGACGCCATTGCCGCTCACGGGGTACCTGTCACGGTTCGTGACACCCGGGGTCAGGAGATCGACGGGGCATGCGGCCAGCTTGCCGCGTCGGAGCGTTAGTCTGGCTTGAACACATCTTCATAGCCGGAACACATCTTCATATTCCGACAGGGGAGCGCCACAGCGCTGAGAGTGCGGCACCAAGGACAGGTTGGCCGCAGACCCTCTGAACCTTGCCCGGGTCATTCCGGGTAGGAAGTTCGGACACCACTCAAGCTGTTGCGCCCTGCCCGCGGACCGGTCCGATACGGCCTGGTCCGCGGGCAGGGCCGCGTCTCTTCCTGGTCACTCCAGGAGGAATCAACTCAGTGAGCATCAGTAAGGTCAGCACCAAGAAGGTCACCGTTACCGCGGTCGCGGTTGGTTTTTCGCTTGTCGCGCTCTCCGCTTGCGGCAGCTCGTCCGGCAGTGGCGACAAGGCCGACTCCAAGAGCGTCACGCTCGTCAGCCATGACTCCTTCAACGTCTCCAAGGACGTACTGAAGGAGTTCGAGAAGAGCTCCGGGTACAAGGTCAACGTCCTCAAGGACGGGGACGCCGGTGCCGCCGTGAACAAGGCGATCCTGTCGAAGGACAACCCGCAAGGGGACGTCTTCTTCGGCGTCGACAACACCCTGCTCTCCCGCGCGCTCGACAACGGTCTCTTCCAGTCTTACGAGGCCAAGGGGTCGGACCAGGTCGCTTCGCAGTTCCGCGTCGATCAGGGCAAGCATCGCGTCACGCCCGTCGACAGCGGCGACATCTGCGTCAACTACGACAAGAAGTACTTCGCCGACAAGAAGCTCGCGCCGCCGAAGTCCTTTGCCGACCTGGCCAAGCCCGCCTACAAGGATCTGCTGGTCACCGAGAACGCCTCCACCTCTTCTCCCGGTCTCGGCTTCCTCCTCGGCACCGCCGCCCAGTACGGCGACGACGGCTGGGAGGGCTACTGGAAGAAGCTCAAGGCCAACGGCGTCAAGGTCGTCGACGGCTGGGAGCAGGCCTACAACGAAGAGTTCTCCGGGTCCGCCGGAGGGAAGAAGGCCAAGGGCGACCGGCCGCTCGTCGTCTCCTACGCCTCGTCCCCGCCCGTCGAGGTGCTCTACGCCAAGCCGCAGCCCAAGGAGGCGCCGACCGGCGTCGCGACCGGTACCTGCTTCCGGCAGGTCGAGTACGCGGGTCTGCTCGGCAACGCCAAGAACGAGAAGGGCGGCAAGGCGCTGCTCGACTTCCTGATCAGCAGCAAGTTCCAGGAAGACATGCCGCTCAACATGTTCGTGAACCCGGTGCGCGAGAAGACCGAGCTGCCCGAGCTGTTCACCGAGCACGGCGTGACGATCGACAAGCCGGAGACCCTGGCCCCGAAGAAGATCGCCGACAACCGCGAGCAGTGGGTCAAGTCGTGGACCTCGCTCGTACTGAAGTAAAGAGCCCGGCCCGCAAGAGGGCCGGGCGCGGGAGTGCGGCGCGGCTCGGCCTGATGGCCGTGCCCGTCGCTTTCTTCGCGGTCTTCTTCGCCTACCCGGTCGCCGCCATCATCGCGCGCGGCCTGAAGGTGGGCGGCCAGTGGCAGTTCGGGCGGATCGCGGACGTCGTCGCGCAGTCCGACGTCCGGCACGTGCTCTGGTTCACCACTTGGCAGGCGCTCGCTTCGACCCTGCTCACGCTCGTCATCGCACTCCCCGGCGCGTACGTCTTCGCGCGCTTCGAGTTCAGGGGCAAGCAGGTCCTGCGGGCGGTCGTCACGGTGCCGTTCGTGCTGCCGACCGTCGTGGTCGGGACCGCGTTCCTCGCCCTTCTCGGGCGGGGCGGGCTGCTCGACGAGATGTGGGGCGTGCGGCTCGACACCACGGTGTGGGCGATTCTGCTCGCGCATGTCTTCTTCAACTACGCGGTTGTCGTACGGACCGTGGGCGGGCTCTGGTCGCAGCTCGATCCGCGCCAGGAGGAGGCCGCGCGGATGCTCGGCGCCTCGCGGTGGGCCGCATGGCGGACGGTGACACTGCCGGCGCTCGGGCCCGCCGTCGCCGCGGCGTCCCTCATGGTCTTCCTGTTCACGTTCACCTCCTTCGGCGTCGTGCAGATCCTCGGCGGACCCGCGTACTCGACCCTCGAAGTCGAGATCTACCGGCAGACCGCCCAGCTCCTCGACCTCTCGACGGCCGCCGTCCTGACGATCGTGCAGTTCGCGGCGGTCGGCCTGATCCTCGCCGTGCACGCGTGGACCGTGCGCAGGCGGGAGACCGCGCTGAAGCTCGTCGACGCGTCAGCTGTGGCGCGGCGGCCGCGCGGCGCGGGGCAGTGGACGCTGCTCGGCGGGGTCATGGTCACGATCGCCGTACTGATACTGCTGCCGCTCGGCGTGCTGATCGAGCGCTCGCTGAGCGGCCCCGACGGCTACGGCTTCACCTACTACAAGGAGCTGACATCGGCGGAGGGCGGGGCCTTCCTCGTCCCGCCGATCGAGGCCGTCTGGAATTCGCTCCAGTACGCGCTCGCCGCCACCGCCATCGCCCTGGTGATCGGCGGGCTCGCGGCGGCGGCGCTCACCCGGAAGGCCGGGCGCCTGGTGCGCGGTTTCGACGCGCTGTTGATGCTGCCGCTCGGGGTCTCCGCGGTGACGGTCGGCTTCGGGTTCCTGATCACGCTGGACAAGCCGCCGCTCGATCTGCGCTCCACGTGGATCCTGGTGCCGCTCGCGCAGGCCCTGGTGGGCGTGCCCTTCGTCGTACGCACCATGCTGCCCGTCCTGCGCGCGGTGGACGGACGCCTGCGCGAGGCGGCGGCCGTGCTCGGGGCGTCGCCGCTGCGGGCGTGGCGGGAGGTCGACCTGCCGATGGTGCGGCGGGCGCTGCTCATCGCCGCCGGGTTCGCCTTCGCCGTTTCCCTGGGGGAGTTCGGCGCGACCGTGTTCATCGCGCGGCCGGACAATCCGACGCTGCCGGTCGCCGTCGCCCGGCTTCTCGGACGGGCGGGGGAGCTCAACTACGGGCAGGCGATGGCACTTTCGACGATCTTGATGGTGGTGTGCGCGGTGTCGCTGCTGCTGCTCGAACGGCTCCGTACCGACCGCACGACTGGGGAGTTCTGATCTGATGGGTGAGCGGTCGGGTGAGCGGTCGGGTGTGGGTGCGGGAGTGAGTGTGGGTGCAGGCAAGGGGCCGGGTGTGGGTGCGGGTCTGTTGACGCTGGCGGATGCGACCGTGCGGTTCGGGGCGCGGGCCGTCCTCGACGGGGTCGGTCTGGAGGTCGCGCCGCACGAGATCGTGTGCGTGCTCGGCCCCAGCGGCAGCGGCAAGTCGACGCTGTTGCGTGCGGTCGCCGGGCTCCAGGACCTCGACGGTGGGCAGGTGCTGCTCGACGGCCGCGATCAGCGGGGCGTGCCCGCGCACAAGCGCGGGGTCGGCCTGATGTTCCAGGACCATCAGCTGTTTCCGCAGCGCGACGTGGCGGGCAATGTCGCGTTCGGGCTGCGCATGCACGGGGTTTCGCGGGGCGAACAGGCCGACCGGGTGGCCGAGTTGCTCGACCTCGTGGGGCTTCCGGGTGCGCAGCGGCGGGCCGTCGCCTCGCTCTCGGGCGGGGAGCAGCAGCGGGTCGCTCTGGCGCGTGCGCTCGCGCCGAGGCCGCGACTGCTCATGCTCGATGAGCCGCTCGGGCAGCTCGACCGGTCGTTGCGGGAGCGGCTTGTCGTCGAACTCCGCGAGCTGTTCGACGAGTTGGGTACGACGGTGCTCGCGGTCACGCACGACCAGGGCGAGGCGTTCGCGCTCGCGGACCGGGTCGTGGTGATGAGGGACGGGCGGATCGCGCAGTCCGGTACGCCGCTCGAGGTCTGGCGGCATCCGGCGGACGAGTTCGTGGCGCGGTTCTTGGGCTTCGACAACGTCGTCGACGCGACGGTCGTGGGTGACGTGGCGGACACCGTCTGGGGGAAGGTTCCGGTGCCGGACGGTGCGCAGGACGGGGCGTGCCGGCTCCTTGTGCGGCCCGCCGGGGTGCGGCTGGTGGCTGCTGATGAGGGGGTGCCGTGCGTGGTGACGGCGCGGACCTTCCGGGGTACTCATGTCGCCGTTCATCTGGAGCCCCGGGTGGGGCCGCGGCTTGAGGCGGCCTGTGCGTTGCGGGATGCGCCTGGAGTGGGGGAGCGGGTGGGGGTTGCGTTTGATGCGGGGGATGTTGTGGTTCTGGGGTGAGGTGGTGGGGGCCTCGGGGGAGCGGCTTTTGGGGAGCGGGGTTCTCGCGGGAGTGGGGCGAAACTCAGGTGCCTCTGGGTTGCGGCCGACCTAAGGTGCGGCTCATGACGTCTTCGAAGTCCCTGGGATACGACCGCTACTGCGCCGAGATAGTCGATCAGTTGGGCCGGCTGCGGGCCACGCTGGCCGGTGCCGACCTTTCGGCCACGGTGCCTACCTGCCCGGAGTGGACCCTGGGGTACCTCGCCCGCCATGTCGGCGGTGCCGTGCGGTGGGCGGAGCGGTTGGTCGCGACCCGGGCCACGGAGGCCATTCCGGAGGAGGAGGTCCCCGGCATTCGGGGCCCTGAGGGGGACGATGCCGCCGCCCTCGACGCCTGGTTGGCCGAGACCGCCGAGCTTGCCCTGACGACGCTGTCCGGCGTGAGTGCCGAGACCTCGGTGTGGAGCTGGGCGGAGCCGCAGAACGCCGGGTTCTGGGTGCGGCGCATGACGCATGAGGTGGCTGTTCACCGGGCGGATGCGGCTATTGCTGCGGGGGTTGCCTACGAGGTCGCGCCGGATGTCGCTGCCGACGCGATCGATGAGTGGCTGGAGATCGTGCGGTTCGTGCAGCGGACTCAGCCGTCGGACAGCGCGGCGGAGTTGCGGGGGGTTGGGCGGAGTATTCATCTGCATGCGACTGATGCGACTGCGGGGCTGAACGCGGAGTGGGTCATTGAGTTCGGGGAGGAGGGGTTCGAGTGGCGGCGGGGGCATGAGAAGGCGAGTGTTGCGCTTCGGGGGCCGCTTACTGAGGTGTTGCTTGCGTTTTATCGGCGGCGGCCGTTGGACGGCGGGGCCGTGGAGGTGTTGGGGGAGCGGGAGTTGCTGGACTTTTGGCTGGAGCGGGCCTCGTTCGGGTAAGTCGCTTTCCCCAACCCCGCCCCTTCCCGAAAACCCGCTCGGCGCGGGGGCCCGGGCCTTGGGAGCCGTCAAATCACCGGCTCCGCCGAGTTCGTCCTCAAACGCCGGACGGGCTGGAAAGCCTGCCGGGCGGGCTGGAAAGTCCGCCGGGCGCGGGCTCATCACCGGCTCCGCCGAGTTCGTCCTCAAACGCCGGACGGGCTGAAGTGCTCGCCGGACGGGCTGGAAAGTCCGCCGGGTGTGGCCTCATCACCGGCTCCGCCGAGTTCGTCCTCAAACGCCGGACGGGCTGAAGTGCTCGCCGGACGGGCTGGAGTGCTCGCCGGACTGGATCGTTGCCAGTGCCGCCGGGGCCTCCTCCACCTTGTCCACCAGGGCGATCTTCGACTCCATCGAGCGGCCCTGTGCCAGTGCCTGCAGCAGTGGCCAGGCCGGGAGGTGTTCCGTCCAGTGGGTGCGGTTCACCAGGACCATCGGGGACGGTTCGCCGCGCGACTCGTAGTAGTTCGGGGTTGCCGCGTCGAAGATTTCCTGGAGGGTGCCCGCCGCGCCGGGGAGGAACACTATGCCCGCGTTCGAGCGCGCCAGCAGACCGTCCTCGCGGGTGGCGTTGGCGAAGTACTTGGCCAGGTGGGTGGCGAAGGCGTTCGGCGGCTCGTGGCCGTAGAACCACGTGGGGATGCCCACCGACGCGCCGCCGGACGGCCAGCGCTCGCGGACGTCGAAGGCGGCCCGCGCCCACTCGGTGATCGAGGGCGTGAAGGAGGGGGCCTTGCCGAGGAGTTCGAGCGCCTCGTCCAGCATCTCGTCACGGAAGACGGACGCGTACGCGCCCAGGTTCGCCGCCTCCATCGCGCCGGGGCCGCCGCCCGTGGCGACCGTGAATCCCGCGCGGGCGAGCGAACGCCCGAGCCGTGCCGCCCCCTCGTACTCCTCCGTGCCACGGGCCATCGCGTGGCCGCCCATGACGCCCACCACCCGCGCGCTGACGAGCAGTTCGTCGAGGGCGTCCGAGACCGAGTCGTCGTGGATCGCGCGGAGCATCGAGGAGAAGACGTCGCCGTCGGCCTTGGTCTCCTGGAACCACGCGTAGGCGCGGGCGTCAGGAGTCGCCTCGTACCCGCTGTCGGAGAGTCCCGCGAACAGTTCGTCCGGCGTGTAGAGAAGACCGCGGTACGGGTTGAACGGCAGGCCGGGGACGGGCGGGAACACCAGCGCCCCGGCCGCCCGCACCGCGTCCACCGCGTCCTGCTCCATCGCGCAGCCGAGGAACACCGCGCCGGTGGCGTCGCAGTCCCGCAGCGCCGTCGTACGCCCCGTCAGGTCTATGGCCTGGACGCGGCATCCGGCGAGCGAGCCGTGTGCGGCGAGGTCGTCGAACTCCGCGAGCGACTCGATCTCACGGTCGCCGCCCGGAAGGCGGGGCGAGGGCCGGGCGGCGGATGCGGATGCTGAGGCGGACGCGGGTTCGGGAGTCGGCTGCATCCGCCCATGCTAAGCAGGCCGCGCCGGGCGCCGGTCGTCAGCCCACGCCGGAAGCCCCGCCGCACTGAGACCCACGCCCCGCACCGGAAAGCCCACGCCGACAAGCCCGCGCCGACAGCTCTCAGCCCTGCACCTCGGACGGGTCCATCCACATGATTTCCCAGGTGTGGCCGTCCAGGTCGTCGAAGGCGCGGCCGTACATCATGCCGTAGTCCTGCGTCTTGCCCGCGGTGCCGCCTGCCGCCACGGCCTTGTCGACCAGCTCGTCGACCTTCTCGCGGCTCTCGGCGCTCAGACAGAGCAGCGTCTCGCTGGTCGTCTTCGGGTCCGCGATCTGCTTCTCGGTGAACTGCTGGTAGTGCTTCTTGCTCAGCATCATCGCGATGATCGTGTCGCTGATCACGACGCAGGCGCAGTCGTCCGTCGAGAACTGCGGGTTGATCGAGTAGCCGAGCTCCGTGAAGAACTTCCTCGAGCTGTCGACGTCGTTCACGGCGAGGTTCACGAAGATCATCTGCTGGTACATGAGGAGTCTCCCGTTGCGGTGAGTTCTGCGTGCGCGTGCGTTCCGTGTGCTGCGCGCGTGCGTTCCGTGTCCTACGGAGGGGTAGACGTACGTTCGACGCAGAACTCATCGCCCGTCGCGGATTTTCTTCCCGCACTTTCGGCGAAAGCCGCTCACCTGGCGAGCGGCACCGCCGCCAGCTCCGCGACGACCCAGGTCAGCGGCCCGATCACGACGGCGAGTGTCCCTGCCCGCAGCGCAGCGGTGCCGCGCAGCATGGATGCCGGAGCCCCGAGCTGGAGCAGCGCGGACGTCGTGTCGGCGCGCGCGTGCTTGGCCTCGATGGTGACCGTGGCCAGGGTCAGCACCGCGCAGCCCGCGACGAGCAGTGCGCCGAGCATGGTCAGCGGACCGATGGCGGGCCGGTCACCGGCGTAGAGCGTGAGCGCCGCGTACGCTCCGGAACCCACCGCGCAGAGCACCCCGAGCGGCCGCCCGATCCGCCGGGCTTCTTCCTGCAGCCCGCGCCCGGCGAGCAGCCGCATCGCGCCGGGCCTCGCCGTCTGCAGGATCCGCCCGCACAGGTACGTGAGGCCGGGGCCCGCGAGCGCGAGGCCGACCGCCGTGAGCAGCCACCCGGCGAGCACGCCCGCGGGGCTGCCTGTCAGGCCGCCCGGCAGCGTGAGGCCGGGCGTGCCCGCGGAGCGGCTCGCGTACGACTCGACGGCGAGGCCCGCCGCCAGGAGCGCGATCCCCCAGGGGAGCCCGCTCGGCGGCGATTGCGGCGCGGCCGGTGCGTACATCCGTGCCGGTTCCTCCTGCCCCTTGCCGGACTTCGCGGTCCGTGGCCGCAGTACGGCGGCGCTGGCGGCGGTGGCGGTCAGCGGGACGAGGGCGAGCAGGGTGAGCGCGGCGGCGAGGGGCAACGGGTAGTCGGCGGCGAGCAGTTCGGACGCGGCGCCGTCGAACGGCAGCCCCGACAGATCGCCGCGCAGGTGCAGGAAGAACAGGAGCGCCACCATCGAGCCGAGCGTGCACGCCACGGCTGTGGAGATCGCGGCGAGCACCGAGAGCTTGGCCGGGCCGAGACCCACCGCGGAAAGCCCGGAGCGCGGCCGGGTCGCCGGGTCGGTACGCGCGACGGTGACGGCGAAGTAGACGGTGGCGGCGATCGGCGCGACGCACCAGGCGAGCCGCAGCAGGGCTCCGCCGGAGGCATCCGGGTGTCCCATCGCGTACCCCAGCGTGCACAGCAGCAGGAAGCCGGTGCCGGCCGACGCGGCGGCGACGAGCAGCCTGCGCAGCTGGACCAGGGGGTGGGCCCCGCGGGCTAGACGGAGAGCGAGCACGCGGCCCGGCCTTCCGCGTCGTCGGAGTCGCCCCCGGCACCGGCCTCCGAGGCGTCGCCGGCGCCCGTGGCATCGGCGGCCTCTGAGGAGTCGGCCCCGGCCTCGTCCGTCCCCGGCAGATGCACGGTATTCACGCGCCGCCCGTCGAGCAGCGTGACGGTCCGGTCGGCGAGGGCGGCGACCTCCGTGTCGTGCGTGGCGAGGACGACCGTGATGCCGTGCGAGCGGGCCGCGGTCGTCAGCGTACGAAGGACGTGGGCGCGGTCGGCGCGGTGCAGCGGAGCCGTCGGCTCGTCGGCGAAGATCACGGACGGCATCGTGACCAGGGCGCGGGCGATGGCGATGCGCTGGCGCTGGGCCTGGAGGAGTGCGTGCGGCCGCTTGCGGGCACAGTCGCCGATGTCGAGGCGGTCGAGCCACTCCTGCGCGGTGTTCTTGGACACCCGGTGCGACGCGCCGCGCAGCATCAGCGGCAGCGCGACGTTCTCCCTGGCCGTGAGCTCGGGCACGAGGTGCGGCTCCGGGGCGATCCAGCCGAAGCGGTCACGGCGCAGGCGCTCGCGGACCCCCGCGCTCATCGTGTGCACCGGCGTGCTGTTGAACCAGACCTCGCCCTGCTCGGGCAGGAGCTGGCCGGAGAGACAGTGCAGGAGAGTCGTTTTGCCACTGCCGCGCGGGCCGG
This sequence comes from Streptomyces sp. NPDC055189, assembly GCF_053606765.1. NCBI lineage: Bacteria > Bacillati > Actinomycetota > Actinomycetes > Kitasatosporales > Streptomycetaceae > Streptomyces > Streptomyces sp. NPDC055189. The sequence continues at coordinate 39,558 of NZ_JBSGSG010000030.1, read as the reverse complement.
TGACGGCGAGGATCTCGCCCTCGCGCACGCCCACCGATACACCGGTGAGCGCGGGCGAGCCGTTGTGCGTGACGTGCAGGGCGCGTGCCCACAGCACGTCGTTGTCCGGCGGGGCCACCATCACGTACACCTCGGTTCAGATCAGTTTGCCTCCCCCGTACGGGGGAACGAAGGCGGGGCCGATCGGTCACTGGGCACGCTAGGGATCCAGGCCGCGCTGCCTGGAAACGACGCGGCCCGGGGGCGCCCGTCTCACTCGAACGGGCGCCCCCGGGGCCGCTGTTGATCACTCGATCACGCGATCACATGATGTCGCTCGGAGCTGTCGGCGTGCTGCCGACGTGGCTCAGAGCTTCGTCCACGCCTCCGTGAGGACCTGGCGCAGTACGCCCTCGATCTCGTCGAAGGTCTCCTGGGTGGAGATCAGCGGCGGGGCGAGCTGGATGACCGGGTCACCGCGGTCGTCGGCGCGGCAGTACAGGCCGTTCTCGAAGAGCGCCTTGGAGAGGAAGCCGTACAGGACGCGCTCGGTCTCCTCGTCGTTGAACGTCTCCTTGGTGGCCTTGTCCTTCACGAGCTCGATGCCGTAGAAGAAGCCGTTGCCGCGGACGTCGCCGACGATCGGCAGGTCGTGCAGCTTGCGCAGGGTCTGGTAGAACGCGTCCTCGTTGTCGAGGACGTGCTGGTTGAGACCCTCCTTCTCGAAGATGTCGAGGTTGGCGACGCCGACCGCGGCCGAGACCGGGTGGCCGCCGAAGGTATAGCCGTGCAGGAAGGTGTTGCCGCCCTTGTAGAACGGCTCGGCGAGCTTGTCCGAGATGATGCAGGCGCCGATCGGGGAGTAGCCCGACGTCATGCCCTTGGCGCAGGTGATCATGTCCGGGACGTAGCCGAACTTGTCGCAGGCGAACATCGTGCCGAGGCGGCCGAAGGCGCAGATGACCTCGTCCGAGACGAGCAGTACGTCGTACTGGTCGCAGATCTCGCGCACGCGCTGGAAGTAGCCGGGCGGCGGCGGGAAGCAGCCGCCGGCGTTCTGCACCGGCTCAAGGAACACGGCGGCGACCGTCTCGGGGCCCTCGAAGAGGATCTCCTGCTCGATCTGGTCGGCGGCCCAGCGGCCGAAGGCCTCCGGGTCGTCGCCGTGGATCGGCGCGCGGTAGATGTTCGTGTTCGGCACCTTGTGCGCGCCCGGTACGAGCGGCTCGAAGGGGGCCTTGAGCGCGGGCAGACCGGTGATGGACAGGGCGCCCTGCGGGGTGCCGTGGTAGGCGACCGCGCGCGAGATGACCTTGTACTTCGTGTGGTTGCCGGTGAGCTTGTGGTACTGCTTCGCCAGCTTCCACGCGGTCTCGACGGCCTCGCCGCCACCGGTGGTGAAGAAGACCTTGTTGAGGTCGCCGGGCGCGTAGTCGGCGAGGCGCTCCGCCAGCTCGACGGCCTTGGGGTGGGCGTAGCTCCACACCGGGAAGAAGGCCAGCTCCTGCGCCTGCTTGTACGCCGTCTCGGCGAGCTCGTGACGACCGTGACCGGCGTTGACCACGAACAGGCCGGAGAGGCCGTCGAGGTACTTCTTGCCCTTGTCGTCGTAGATGTAGGTGCCTTCGCCACGCACGATGGTGGGCACGGGTGCGTTCTCGTAGTCCGACATGCGGGTGAAGTGCATCCACAAGTGGTCGTACGCGGTCTGGCTGAGGTCCTTGCTCACGGCTATCGGGTTCCCCACATATAGGTCTGCTTCTTGAGCTTCAGATAGACGAAGCTCTCGGTGGAGCGCACGCCGGGGAGGGCGCGGATGCGCTTGTTGATCACGTCGAGAAGGTGGTCGTCGTCCTCGCAGACGACCTCCACCATCAGGTCGAAGGAGCCCGCGGTCATCACCACGTACTCACACTCGGCCATGGCCGTCAGCGCCTCCGCCACCGGATCCAGGTCGCCCTCGACGTTGATGCCGACCATCGCCTGGCGCCGGAAACCCACGGTGAGCGGGTCCGTGACGGCGACGATCTGCATCACGCCCTGGTCGAGCAGCTTCTGGACGCGCTGGCGCACGGCCGCCTCGGACAGGCCCACGGCCTTGCCGATGGCGGCGTACGGACGGCGCCCGTCCTCCTGAAGCTGTTCGATGATCGCCAGGGAGACGGCGTCGATGGGAGAAGAGCTGTTCCCGTGCCGGGAACTACTGGAATCTGCGCTGCGACTGGCCACGACCCCATGGTGCACAGGACTCGACAGTTCCGCAAGGTCAGATCGATGAAATTCGTTGTCTGAAGCTTCAATCGTCACGGATTTCGCAGCTACGGGCCCCCGGGTATGTTGAAAGCGTCGGTGTACCGACTAGGGTGGGTGTCTCATCCACTGGACATCTGACTGGAGGGCCGGAAGTGACCACCGAGCTGCGCCGCCTGCGTAACTACATCGACGGAGAATTCCGGGACGCCGCCGACGGCCGGACCACCGAAGTGGTCAACCCCGCCAACGGCGAGTCCTACGCAACCGCGCCCCTGTCGGGGCAGGCCGACGTCGACGCCGCCATGGACGCGGCCGCCGCCGCGTTCCCCGCCTGGCGTGACCTGGTACCGGGCGAGCGCCAGAAGTACCTCCTCAAGATCGCCGACGCGTTCGAGGAGCGTGCCGAGGAGCTCATCGCGGCCGAGGTCGAGAACACGGGCAAGCCGACCGGCCTCACGCGGTCCGAGGAAATCCCGCCCATGGTCGACCAGATCCGCTTCTTCGCGGGCGCGGCCCGGATGCTCGAAGGCCGCGCCGCCGGCGAGTACATGGAGGGTCTGACCTCCATCATCCGCCGCGAGCCGATCGGCGTCTGCGCGCAGGTCGCGCCGTGGAACTACCCCATGATGATGGGCGTATGGAAGTTCGCCCCGGCGCTCGCCGCGGGCAACACCGTCGTCCTCAAGCCCTCGGACACGACCCCCGCGTCGACCGTCCTGATGGCCGAGATCATCGGTTCGATCGTCCCCAAGGGTGTCTTCAACGTCGTGTGCGGCGACCGTGACACCGGCCGCGCGATGGTCGAGCACAACACCCCGGCGATGGCCTCCATCACCGGTTCGGTGCGCGCCGGCATGCAGGTCGCCGAGTCCGCTTCCAAGGACCTCAAGCGGGTCCACCTGGAGCTGGGCGGCAAGGCGCCGGTCGTCGTCTTCGAGGACGCCGACATCGCCAAGGCCGTCGAGGACATCTCGGTGGCGGGCTTCTTCAACGCGGGCCAGGACTGTACGGCCGCCACGCGCGTGCTCGTCCACGAGTCCATCCACGACGAGTTCGTGACGGCGCTCGCCAAGGCCGCCGCCGACACGAAGACCGGCCAGCCGGACGACGAGGACGTGCTCTTCGGCCCGCTCAACAACGCCAACCAGCTGAAGCAGGTCTCCGGCTTCATCGACCGCCTCCCGGCGCACGCCAAGGTCGAGGCGGGCGGCCAGCGGGTCGGCGAGAAGGGCTTCTTCTACGCCCCGACCGTCGTCTCCGGCCTCAAGCAGGACGACGAGATCATCCAGAACGAGGTCTTCGGCCCGGTCATCACCGTCCAGTCCTTCACGGACGAGGCGCAGGCCGTGTCGTACGCGAACGGCGTGGACTACGCCCTCGCCTCCTCGGTCTGGACGCAGAACCACGCGCGCGCCATGCGCATGGCCAAGGTCCTGGACTTCGGCTGCGTCTGGATCAACACGCACATCCCGCTGGTCGCGGAGATGCCGCACGGCGGCTTCAAGAAGTCCGGCTACGGCAAGGACCTCTCGGCGTACGGCTTCGACGACTACACGCGCATCAAGCACGTGATGACGTCGATCGAGGGCTGAGACCCCCGGTTCCCGGTCCGCCCCCGCGCACGGCAAGTGCGCGGGGGCGGACGCGCATCAACTCCCCGGCCGCGTTTCAACTCCCCTGCCGCGGCCGGGTGATCGACAGGGTGTCGCTTCCCGACCGCTCGGCTCGACGCAGCGTCCATTGCCCCTACGTGAGCCGCGGGCGCATGCTGCCGGAGTGCGAGCGAACCCCAGAGAAGCCTCCTCAGTCTCCCGCCGGTCGGTCTCCCGCCGGTCCCTGCTGCGAGCCGTCGGCGGCGGGGCGGCCGTCAGCGCGCTCGCGGGGTGCGGGGTGCCCGCCGCGTACATCGGACCCGGTGAGCGAGCCGCGGGGGACCGCTCGTTGCGGGACAAGTCGCTGACCTTCGCCAACTGGCCGCTCTACATCGACACCGACGACGATGACTCGACGAAGCGGCCCACGCTCGACGCCTTCGAGAAGCGGACCGGTATCGACGTCCGCTACACGGAGGAGATCAACGACAACGACGAGTTCTTCGGCAAGATCAGCCCGTCCCTGATGAACCACCAGGAGACCGGCCGCGACCTCATCGTCATCAGCGGCTGGATGTGCGCGCGCTTCGTGCGCCTCGGCTGGGTGCAGGAGATGGACCGCGCCCGGCAGCCGAACGTCACCAAGTACCTCGACCCGCTGCTGCGTTCCCCGGGCTTCGACCCCGGCCGCAAGAACACCGTGCCCTGGCAGTCGGGCATCACCGGCATCGCGTACAACAAGCGCAAGCTCGGCCGGGAGATCAAGCACGTGTCCGACCTCTGGGACGATGATCTCAAGGGCCGGGTCACGCTGCTCTCCGGGCTCGACGAGTCGTTCGCGCTGCTCATGCAGGGCGACGGAGTCGACATCACCAAGTGGAAGGCCGACGACTTCCACCGGATGTGCGACCGGGTGGAGAAGCTGGTGGCGTCGAAGCACATCCGCCGCTTCACCGGCAACGACTACATCAAGGACCTCTCCAGCGGGGACGTCCTGGCCTGTCAGGCCTACAGCGGTGACGTCATCCAGCTCCAGGCGGACGACCCGGACATCGAGTTCGTGGTGCCGCAGGAGGGCGCCGAGCTGTGGGCCGAGTCCCTGATGATCCCCAACCTGGCCCGCCACAAGCAGAACGCGGAACGGCTCGTCGACTACTACTACGACCCCGAGGTGGCCGCCGAGCTCGCCGCCTGGGTCAACTACGTCTGCCCCGTACCGGCCGCGCGCGACGTCCTCGCCTCGTCCAAGGACAAGGAACTGGCCGCGCTGGCGGAGGACCCGCTGGTCTTCCCCGACGACGCGATGCGGGGGCGGCTCGCGATCGCGCGGGACATCACGTCGAAGGAGCGGACGGAGTTCGCGAAGCGGTGGAACGCGATCGCGGGGCTGTAAGTGTTGTAGGTGTTGTAGGGGTTGCTGTGGCGGGGCCGCCGGTCAGGAGCGGCGTCGGCGCAGGGCCGAGCAGGCGTCGCTCACCGCCTCCACCGACCGTATCCACCGGCCCACCAGCCGGTCCCGCACTCCCGTCCACACCCATCGCCGCTTCAGCCAGGGCGGCAGCTCGCGGAACGGCACGAAGGTCAGCGTGTCGTCGATGGCGTCCCCGGCGAGGCCCGCGTGCCCTTCCGCGCGCAGCGCCTCGTACAGCTCCGGCGTCAGTTCGCCGTTGAGCCGGGCGGCGGCTCCGGCCGCGGTGAACGCGAAGCCCTGCTCCGCCCTGTCCGGCAAGTGCATCGCCTTGACGATGCGGGGCGAGGCCTCGGCGAGGGTGCAGTTGAAAGCCAGCCCGATCGCGGCTGAGCCCATACGGCGGACTCTGCCGTGTTCGTACGCGGCGTCCCAGTCGGACGGGGTGCGAAACCGCAGCAGGCTCTCGTCGCCGTCCCAGTCCCATCCGGCCGCCATGGCCGCTCTCCCCTCCGTCGGTGCCGTCGGCGCCGTCGTCGCGCCGCCCTCCAGGCGTCCGGATTATCCACCACGGCTGTCCGCACGAAGCGAAGAGGGAAGCTTCCTCGCTTTGAACACTCACGAGCCTCCTTGCGTTTCATGGGTAACTGCGACGTGCGGCAGTCCCGTTCGGGCGCCGCGGAAAAGGAACGAACGTGATGCCCAAGCGCACCGGCCTGCTCGCGGCGCTCGCCGCTCTGCCCGCCGTCCTTCTCACCGTGGCCGCCTCGTCCCCGGTGTTCGCGGCGGACACCCCGGCCTACCAGATCGACCTGGCGTCGCTGAACGACTCCGGCTCCACCGGAACGGCCCTCCTCAGCCTGCGCGGCAACGCGCTGACCGTATGGATCAAGTCCGAGGGCATGGTGCCGGGACAGCCGTCGGCGCAGCACCTGCACGGGTCCACCGACGGGCACGACTTCCAGTGCCCCGACAACGGCGACGACACCAACGGTGACGGCATCCTCGACAACACCGAGGCCACCGTCCACTACGGCGACATCAACATCTCGCTGACCGAATCCGGCGGCACCGACGCGGGCAGCGGACTCGCCGTGGACCGGATGCCGGTGGCCGACGCGCAGGGGAAGGTCTCGTACAAGCGGACCATCACCGTCGGGCAGGACGTGGTCGACCACATCAAGGACCTGCACATCGTGCAGCACGGCATCGACCCCAACGACAACGGCAAGTACGACTTCGAGGGCGCGGGCAAGAGCGAACTCGACCCGAAGCTTCCCCAGGAGGCCACCGCTCCGACCAACTGCGGCGTGGTCAAGGGCGCGGCGGTCGGGTCCGTGCCGGTCGGCGGGGTCGAGACCGGGGGAGGAGGTGCCGCGGACGGCATGCCGTCCGCGGCCGTGATCGGTACGGCCGGGGCGGCGGCGGTGACGGCCGTCGGTGGGCTGGTACTCGTACGGCGGCGGACGCGGATGACGCCCGTCCCCGCGGTCGCGAAGGCGGGGGATGCCGCGTGAGCCGCTCGGCCCGGCACGTCTTTGCCCCTGTGGCCGCCGCCGTCACGGCAGCTCTGCTGCTCTCCGCGTGCGCGGGCAAGGACGGAGCGGACGGCAAGGGCACCGCTGCCTCGCAGGCCCAGCCGGCCCGGAGCGCTCCGAACGCGGAACCGAGCGCGGAACCGACCGCGGAGCCGGAACCGGGATCGGACCGGGGCGACCCCGCCACGGACCTGGCCCGTTCGGCACCCCAGCGGGTCTCCATCCCCTCCCTGGGCGTGTCGAGCGAGCTGGAGACGCTGGGGCAGAACAAGGACGGGGCGATGACGACGCCGGAGAACCCGGACCTGGCGGGCTGGTACGAACCGGGCCCCGCCCCCGGCTCCCGGGGCCCGGCGGTGATCGCCGGGCATGTGACCTGGAACGGCGCCGACGCGGTCTTCAAGGGGCTGAAGACCATGAAGGCCGGAGACACCATCGTGGTCGACCGCGAGGACGGGAAGACGGCCACCTTCACCGTGGACCGTGTCGAGGAGTATCCGAAGAAGAAGTTCCCCACCCTGGAGGTGTACAAGAACATCGACCACGCGGGGCTGCGCCTGATCACCTGCGGCGGCGAGTTCGACGCGGACCGGCATTACTACTCCAGCAACGTCACGGTGTTCGCGAGCATGACAGACGTCGCCTAGTCCTGGTCCTGGTCCTGGCCCTGTCCCTGGCCCTGGTCCTCGCCCTCGGCCCGGCTGAGGGCGGGGGCGGGCGCGGCGCGGATGCCGTCACTTCGCCATGAGCAGGATGACGAGGACGATGCCGACCAGGAGAGCGATGGTCAGCATGCGGCCCACGGGATGGCGTGGATTCAGGCGGTGGCCGCGGTAGCCCCGCTCGTCGCGCTCGTACACGAAGAGCGGTTCGTCCCGCCTGTCGTCGTCGCTGTTCCCCATGTAGCACAAGCTAGTTGAGGGGGCGCGCGGCCACGAGGGGGCGCCGCCGTCACACCGTGCGCAAGCCGTGCAGCGTGTCGACGCGGTTGGTCGTGATCGAGTCGACCCCGATGTCGAGGAGACGGCGCATCGAGCGCTTCGTGTCCGGGGTCCAGGCCGAGACGAGCAGCCCCTGATGCCGCGCCCGGGCGACAAGGTCGCGGTCGAGGAGCGAGAAGCGGTAGTTGAGCCAGCGCGGCTTGATCGCGTCGAGCACGGCGGGGCGCGGCGGGGCGACGGTCGTCCAGGTCAGCGCGAGCTCGGCGCCGGGATCCGCCGCGCGCACCGCGAGCAGCGTACGGGCGCCCGCGCTGTAGTACGTCCGCTCGGCCGCCCCGCAGTCGGCGACGGTGCCGACGACCGCGCGTACGGACCGGGGGGTCGCGCCGGGCAGATCCAGCATGAGCCGTTGGCCGTCGGTCGCCGCGATGGCCTCTTCCAGGGTGGGTACGCCGCCGTCGGTGAGGCCGCGCACCTCGTCCGCGGAGAGCGTGGCGAGGGGGCGGTCGATGTCCCACAGGCGTTTGAGGGTCTCGTCGTGCAGCAGGACGGGGACGCCGTCACGGCTGAGGCGGACGTCGATCTCCACCGCGTCCGCGCCCCGGCCGAACGCGGAGCGCAGGGACGGGAGGGTGTTCTCGCGGGCGCGGTAGGGATCGCCTCGGTGGGCCACGGCTGTCACGGCTGTCACGGTGCGCATGGCCCCATTGTGGTGCCGGTCCTAGGGGGCGAGCCAGGTCCGGGTGTACGTGTCGATCTCGGCGACGATGCGCGCCTTGCCCGCCGGGTCGAGGAACGAGGCCTCGACGGCGTTCTTCGCGAGCGACGCGATGCCCTGTTCGTCGAGGTCGAGGAGGCGGGCGGCGACCGCGTACTCGTTGTTGAGGTCCGTGCCGAACATGGGCGGGTCGTCCGAGTTGATGGTGACCGGGACCCCGGCGGCGACGAACTGCTTGATGGGGTGCTCGTCGAGGGTGGCGACGGCGCGGGTCGCGATGTTCGACGTCGGGCAGACCTCCAGCGGGATGCCGTGCTCGGCGAGGTGGGCCATGAGCTTCGGGTCCTGCGCGGCGCTCGTGCCGTGGCCGATGCGCTCGGCGCGCAGGTCGGTGAGGGCGTCCCAGATGGTGCCGGGGCCGGTGGTCTCGCCCGCGTGCGGCACGGAGTGCAGGCCTGCCGCGATCGCGCGGTCGAAGTACGGCTTGAACTGGGGACGCGGTACGCCGATCTCGGGCCCGCCGAGCCCGAAGGAGACCAGGCCCTCGGGGCGCAGCTTGTCGGTGGTCGCGAGCCGCACCGTCTCCTCGGCGGATTCGAGCCCCGCCTCGCCGGGGATGTCGAAGCACCAGCGCAGTACGACACCGAGGTCCGCCTCGGCCGACTTGCGGGCGTCCTCGATGGCGTCCATGAAGGCGCGGTCGTCGATGCCGCGGCGCACGGAGCTGTAGGGGGTGACGGTCAGCTCGGCGTAGCGGATGTTCTGCCGGGCCATGTCGCGGGCGATCTCGTACGTGAGCAGGCGTACGTCGTCCGGGGTGCGGACCAGGTCCACGACCGAGAGGTACACCTGGATGAAGTGGGCGAAGTCCGTGAACGTGAAGAAGTCCGCGAGGGCCTCCACGTCCGTGGGCACCGAGGAGTCGGGGTGCCGGGCGGAGAGCGCCGAGACGATGCGGGGAGACGCCGAACCGACGTGGTGCACATGCAGCTCTGCCTTGGGCAGTCCGGCGATGAAGGCATGTGGGTCGCGTGGCTCACGGGTGCTGTGCGGATCGGTCACGGTTTCCTCCCCAGGAACGGAATTGATCGGCTGATCGGGTAAGTGGGGATCATCCTAGGCCGCGGGCCTTCGGCGGAGGCGGTGGCCGTAGCATGACGGAACGTACGAAAGAGGTGACGCGGCATGTCCCAGGGTTCGGGCGAATCGGGCACGTCCGAGGGGCGGGACCCTTGGGCTCCGCCGGAGGACGGGGCGGGATCGGGGCGGGGGGTGCCGGGGGTGGCTTCTGGGCCGGTTCCTGGTCCGGAAGCCGGGCCGGCTTCCGGATCGGCTTTTGGACCGGTGCCGCTGGAGAAGCGGGATCCGTGGGCTGCGCCGTCCGCGCATGAGCAGTCGACGATTGCTTCGGGGGCGGGGCCGGGGCCGGTGCCGGGTGCCGGGCCGTTCGCGCCTCCGGCCGGCGCGGGGGGCCAGGGCGAGCCGGTGCCGCCGCCTCCGGTGGGGCCGGAGGGTCCGGGGCAGGTGCCTTACGGCTACCCCGGGTACCCCGGCGGCGGCTATCAGGGCGCGGGTGCTCCGGGGCCGCAGGGCTACCCGGGTTATCCCGGCTACGCGGGCTACCAGGGTCAGGGCCCGCCCGGTTACGGCTGGGCCTCGATGCCGATGACGCCCGCCAACGGGATGGGCGTGACCGCACTCGTACTCGGGATCATCGCGGCCGCCGGCTTCTGCCTGTGGCCCCTGGCGATCGTGCTCGGCATCCTCGCGATCATCTTCGGGGCGATCGGTCGCGGCAGGGCGAAGCGCGGCGAGGCGACGAACTCCGGGCAGGCGCTGGCCGGGATCATCTGCGGTGTCGCGGGCATCGTCCTGGGCGTGGCCCTCATGGTGGTGTTGATCGTGGTGCCGGATGACGCGTTCGAGGAGGACGGGGCTTCGGACGACGGCAGCTACTCGACTGTGCTGGTCGTCGGCTCCTGACTGGCGGGGCGCCTTCAGCAGTGCCCTAAGCCGCCGCTCCGCGGCGGATGTCTCCCACCCACCCTGGGCGCCTTCAGCAGTGCCCTAAGCCGCCGCTTCGCGGCGGATGTCTCCCACCCACCCACCCGTTGCCCCGCGATGCGGGGTCGATGCGGGGTAATCGGGTGGGTGGGCGGGAAAGATCCGCCGCGAAGCGGCGGCTCAGACCCGCCGGGCACCCGCCCGAGCCCCCTGCCCAGTGCCAACGCCGGGCCCCGCTCAAGCCAGCTGCAGCGCCCCGCGCTGGACCCCCCTCAAGCCCGCTGCCCAGCGATACGCTCTCGTGCCTCCATCAGGGCGAAGCCCAGCAAGTTCGGGCCCCGCCACTTCTCCGGGTCCATGGCCCGCTCGTCGTCGGCCGCCAGGCCTATCCCCCAGATGCGGTCCATGGGGCTCGCCTCCACCAGGACCCGCGACCCCGTGCCGAGCAGGAACGCGCGGAGGGGTTCGGTCGAGGCGAATTTGCGGACGCTGCCCTCGACCACGATCCCGAAGCGCTCCCGCTCCCAGACCGCCTCGTCGAAGCCCCGCACGAGACGCCCCGCCTTCTTCGCCTCGGCGGGCGTACGGGCGCCGAGGATCTTCGCCTCCGCCTCCGCGTCGGAGAAGAGGCGGGCCTTGGACGCCATCATCCAGTGCTCCGCCGTGCCGTACTCCACGCCGTCCACGGTGAACGGGGACTCCCACCACTGGCTGAAGCAGCTCGCGCCGAGCGCTCCGTCCCGGCGCGGGGTGTGGCCCCAGAAGTGCAGATACTTCACCCGTTCCCCCGCGCGCACCGCGCGGACCAGCGCGTCCGCCGAGTCGATCTTCGTCATGCACGCGAGTCTGGCACGCACCACTGACACTTCGTCCTTGGTTTTCCAAGACAACTCGACACCTGGTCGACAGATTCCGTCGCGTAACCAAAAGGCAACAACGGAATCACTTGTTGGAGTACTACTGCTCTGCCAGGATCGTCACTCAAATCGATCTGGAGCTACGCCGACCCCCGCGGGACGGGGACGACGGCGGAGGAGAGCGTCATGCACAACTTCCAGGCGCAGGACCATTTCGCGGAAGGCGCGCAGTACATCGCCGGACGGCTGACCAAGGGCACATCGGGCCGCTCCCACGCCGTCGTCGATCCGGCCACCGGCAACGAGATCCACCGATACGAACTCGCGGGCGAGAAGGACGTCGACACCGCCGTCGCCGCCGCCGCACAGGCCTTCCCCGAATGGGCGGGCGCGACCCCCGGCGAGCGCTCCGACGCCATGCACCGCTTCGCCGCGGTACTGGCGGAGCGCGCCGAGGAGTTCGCGCAGGCCGAGTCGCTCCAGTGCGGCAAGCCCATCAAGCTCAGCCGGGAGTTCGACGTCCCGGGGACGGTCGACAACGCGGCCTTCTTCGCGGGGGCCGCCCGGCACCTCCAAGGCCAGTCGGCCGGTGAGTACTCCGGCGACCACACCTCGTACGTCCGGCGTGAGCCCATCGGGGTCGTGGGATCGATCGCGCCCTGGAACTACCCCCTCCAGATGGCCGCCTGGAAGGTCCTCCCCGCCATCGCCGCGGGCAACACGATCGTCCTCAAGCCCGCCGAGCTCACCCCCTTCACCTCGCTGCTCTTCGCGCAGGCCGCCACCGAGGCGGGCATCCCGGACGGTGTCGTCAACATCGTCAGCGGCGCAGGACGTGACGCGGGCGAGCGGCTCGTCGGCCACCCCGACGTCGCCATGACCTCCTTCACCGGCTCCACGGGCGTCGGCAAGCGCGTCGCCGAGATCGCCACCTCCACCGTGAAGCGGCTGCATCTGGAGTTGGGCGGCAAGGCGCCGTTCGTCGTCTTCGACGACGCCGACCTCGAAGCCGCCGTGCACGGCGCGGTCGCGGGCGCGCTCATCAACACCGGGCAGGACTGCACGGCCGCCACGCGCGCGTACGTACAGCGGCCCCTGTACGACGCCTTCGTGGACGGCGTCGCCGCCCTCATGGAGACCGTGCGGCTCGGTGATCCCTTCGCCGATGACACCGATCTCGGCCCGCTCATCTCGCACGTCCACCGCGACCGCGTCGCCGGTTTCGTCGACCGGGCACGCTCCTACGCGCGCGTGGTCACCGGCGGCGAGGCGCTCGACCACCCCGGCGCCTTCTACCGGCCCACCCTCATCGCGGATGCCGCCCAGGACAGCGAGATCGTGCAGTCCGAGGTCTTCGGGCCCGTCCTCGTGGTGCTGCCCTTCGACTCCGACGAGGAAGGGATCAGGCTCGCCAACGACACCCCGTACGGTCTCGCCGCCTCGGCCTGGAGCCGCGACGTCTTCCGTGCCAACCGGGCGACCCGCGAGATCAAGGCGGGCTGTGTATGGGTCAACGACCACATCCCCATCCTCAGCGAGATGCCGCACGGCGGTCACAAGGCATCCGGCTACGGCAAGGACATGTCCGCCTACTCCTTCGAGGAGTACACGCAGATCAAGCACGTCATGTTCGACAACACCGCGGTCGTCCGCAAGGACTGGCACCGCACCGTCTTCGGGGACCGATAGCCGATTGCCACAGGCCGCCCGACCAGCGGCCGCCATCCTCCCGAAAGGGCACCAAGCGTATGGAGCAGTACGAGCCCGACCCCCTCTCCCCGGCCCGACTGGCCGCCATGCACCGCAGCCTCAGGAACGGCAGGGCCGCCCTCACCCGCCGTTCCCTGCTGCGCGCCTCCGCGGGCGGCGCGTTCGCCGTCGGCGGTCTCGGCGCCCTCAGCGCCTGCGGCATCCCGGCCGCGAGCAAGGGCCAGGGCGAGGTCTCGTCCGACGACCACTCGGCCGACGAGAAGCAGATCAACTTCTCCAACTGGACCGAGTACATGGACGTCGACGACGACCAACGCCGCCCCACCCTGGACGCGTTCACCAAGCGCACCGGGATCAAGGTCAAGTACACCGAGGACATCAACGACAACGTCGAGTTCTTCGGCAAGATCAAGCCGCAGCTCGCCGCGGGCCAGGAAACCGGGCGCGACCTCATCTGCGTCACGGACTGGCTGGCGGCCCGGCTCATCCGCTTCGGCTGGGTCCAGAAGCTGGACCCGGCCAACCTGCCGCACGCGTACACCAATCTGGCCGCCCAGTTCCGCAACCCGGACTGGGATCCGGGGCGGTCCTACTCGTACCCCTGGACGGGCATCTCCACGGTCATCGCGTACAACAAGAAGGCGACCGACGGCGAAGACATCACCTCCGTGTCGCAGCTCCTGGACAACCCCAAGCTCAAGGGGCGCGTCGGCTTCCTCTCCGAGATGCGCGACAGCGTCGGCATGACGCTCATCGACATGGGCAAGGACCCGTCGAAGTTCACCGACGACGACTTCGACGCGGCCATCGCCCGCCTCCAGAAGGCCGTCGACAAGAAGCAGATCCGCCGCTTCACGGGCAACGACTACACCTCGGACCTCGACAAGGGCGACCTCGCCGCGTGCCTGGGCTGGGCCGGCGACATCGTCCAGCTCCAGGCCGACAACCCCGACATCGCCTTCCACATCCCGGACCAGGGCTACATCACGTCCACGGACAACCTGCTGGTTCCGAACAAGGCGCGCCACAAGCGCAACGCCGAGCGGCTCATCGACTACTACTACGAGCCCGAGCCCGCCGCGCGCCTCGCCGCGTACATCAACTACGTCTGCCCCGTGGACGGCGTGCGCCCCGAACTGGCGAAGCTCGACAAGGACGCCGCCGCGAACCCGCTGATCCTGCCGGACAAGGAGATGGCCGCGAAGTCCCACGGGTTCCGCTCGCTGACGCCGAAGGAAGAGACGGCGTACGAGGAGAAGTTCGCCAAGCTGACCGGTGCCTGACCACTCGTCCCCCTCCCTCGACTCCCTCGGCCCCTAGACCTCCTGGACGCACCATGACGACTGCTACAGAACACGGCGGCGACGTCCGCCTCACCGGGATCAGCAAGACGTACGGCTCCTTCACGGCCGTGCGCCCCCTCGACCTCACCGTGCCGCAGGGCTCCTTCTTCGCGCTGCTCGGCGCGTCCGGCTGTGGCAAGACCACCACGCTCCGCATGATCGCGGGCCTGGAGGAGCCCAGCTCGGGCACCGTGCACCTGGGCGAGCAGGACGTCACGGCGCTGCCCCCGTACAAGCGGCCGGTCAACACGGTCTTCCAGTCGTACGCGCTCTTCCCGCACCTCGACATCTTCGAGAACGTCGCCTTCGGCCTCCGTCGGCGCGGCATCAAATCGGTGAAGGGCCAGGTCGGCGACATGCTCGACCTCGTCCAGCTCGGCGAGCAGGCCCGCAAGAAGCCGCACCAGCTCTCCGGCGGCCAGCAGCAGCGAGTCGCCGTCGCCCGCGCCCTGATCAACCACCCCAAGGTGCTGCTCCTGGACGAGCCGCTCGGCGCCCTCGACCTCAAGCTGCGCCGCCAGATGCAGCTCGAACTCAAGCGCATCCAGACCGAGGTGGGCATCACCTTCATCCACGTCACGCACGACCAGGAGGAGGCCATGACGATGGCCGACCAGGTCGCGGTGATGAACGCGGGCAGCGTCGAACAGCTCGGCGCCCCCGCCGACCTCTACGAGAACCCGCGCACCACCTTCGTCGCCAACTTCCTGGGCACGTCGAACTTCATAGAGGCCGAGATCGCGGGCCGTAGCGGCGACGACCTCACCCTCAAGGCCGGTGACGGCAAGCTCGTGCTGCCCGCCGCGCGATGTACGGCGCCCACCACCACGGGCGGCAAGGTCATCCTCGGCGTACGCCCCGAGAAGATCTCCCTCACGCACGCCGACGACGCGGGGCAGATCCCCGAGGGGCGCAACCGCATCACGGGCCGCATCGCCGACAGCAGCTTCATCGGCGTATCGACGCAGTACGTCGTCAACAGCCCGATCTGCGACGAGTTCGAGGTCTACGCCCAGAACATCGAGCGCGACACCCGCCTGGTCCCCGGCGTCGACGTCGTCCTGCACTGGAACCCCGCGCACACCTTCGGCCTCGACCCCGCCCAGGACATCGAGGCGGGCGTCGAGAAGGTCGAGGAGGACGCCTCCGCATGACGACCACCCTCACCAAGGCGTCCCCGGAGAAAGAGCCGGACGAGGCGCCGCGCAAGGTCCGCAAGCGGGGGCGGCTCGTCCCTTACTGGCTGCTGCTGCCCGGCATCCTCTGGCTCGTCGTCTTCTTCGCGCTGCCGCTCGTCTACCAGGCGTCGACGTCCGTCCAGACCGGCTCCCTGGAAGACGGCTTCAAGGTCACCTGGCACTTCGCCACCTACTGGGACGCGCTGAGCGACTACTGGCCGCAGTTCCTGCGCTCGGTGATGTACGCGGGCGCCGCCACGATCCTGTGTCTGCTGCTCGGCTACCCGCTCGCGTATCTGATCGCGTTCCGCGCGGGCCGATGGCGGGGCCTCATCCTCGTCCTGGTCATCGCGCCGTTCTTCACCAGCTTCCTCATCCGTACGCTGGCGTGGAAGACGATCCTCGCGGACGGCGGCCCCCTCGTGGGTGCCCTCAACTCGCTGCATGTACTCGACGTCACCAGCTGGCTCGGCGTGACCGAAGGCGACCGGGTCCTTGCCACACCCCTCGCGGTGATCTGCGGACTCACGTACAACTTCCTGCCGTTCATGATCCTGCCGCTCTACACGTCCCTGGAGCGCATCGACGGCCGGCTGCACGAAGCGGCCGGGGATCTCTACGCGAAGCCGTCCACGACCTTCCGCAAGGTGACCTTCCCGCTCTCCATGCCGGGCGTCGTCTCCGGAACGCTGCTCACCTTCATTCCGGCGGCGGGCGACTACGTCAACGCGGATCTGCTCGGCTCCACCGACACCCGCATGGTCGGCAACGTCATCCAGACGCAGTTCCTGCGCATTCTGGATTACCCGACGGCCGCGGCTCTCTCCTTCATCCTGATGGCGGCGATCCTCGTGATGGTCACCTTCTACATCCGCAAGTCCGGGACGGAGGATCTCGTCTGATGGCTGCCTTCTTCCGCTGGCTGCGCGGCAAATTCGTCGTCATCGCGGGTCTGCTGACGCTCGCGTATCTGCTGCTCCCCAATGTCGTCGTGACGGTGTTCTCCTTCAACAAGCCGAAGGGGCGCTTCAATTACGCCTGGCAGGAGTTCTCGCTCGACGCCTGGAAAGACCCCTGCGGCGTCGCCGACATGTGCGGCTCGCTCAGCCTGAGCCTGCAGATCGCGGCCTGGGCGACGATCGGCGCGACCGTGCTCGGCACGATGATCGCCTTCGCACTCGTGCGCTACCGGTTCCGGGCACGCGGCGCGGTCAGCTCGCTGATCTTCCTGCCGATGGCGATGCCCGAGGTCGTCATGGCCGCATCCCTGCTCACGCTCTTCCTCAACATGGGCGCGCAGCTCGGATTCTGGACGATTCTCATCGCCCACATCATGTTCTGCCTCAGCTTCGTGGTGACCGCCGTCAAGGCGCGCGTGATGTCCATGGACCCGCGCCTGGAACAGGCCGCACAGGACCTTTACGCGGGCCCCGTGCAGACCTTCCTCCGGGTCACGCTGCCGATCGCCGCACCGGGAATCGCGGCGGGCGCGCTGCTCGCCTTCGCGCTCTCCTTCGACGATTTCATCATCACGAATTTCAACGCGGGCTCCACCGTGACGTTCCCCATGTTCGTGTGGGGATCGGCGCAGCGCGGTACGCCCGTTCAGATCAATGTCATCGGCACGGCGATGTTCCTTGTCGCCGTTCTCCTGGTGCTCGGCGGAATGATCGTCGGAAAGCGCCGCAACAAGCAATCCCGGTAGCCCGGTAAGAACTCTGAAGGAGTGGAAATCATGGCCCCAAGCGCCATGACCCGTTGGACCAAGTCACTCGCCGACGCCCAGCCGGTGTCGTACTGGCTGGACGACCCCGGCAAACCCCGCGCCGAGCCCGCCCTCACCGGCGAGGAGCAGTGCGACCTGCTCGTCGTGGGCGGCGGATACAGCGGACTGTGGACCGCGCTGATCGCCAAGGAGCGCGACCCGGACCGTGACGTGGTCCTGGTCGAGGGCAGGGAGGCGGGCTGGGCCGCCTCAGGCCGCAACGGCGGCTTCTGCGCCGCCTCCCTCACCCACGGCATCTCGAACGGCCTTTCCCGCTGGCCCGGCGAGATCGCGAAGCTGGAGGAGCTCGGCGCCCGCAACCTCGACGAGATCGAGGCGGCCGTCAAGCGCTACTCCATCGACTGCGACTTCGAGCGCACCGGCGAGATCGACGTGGCCACCCAGCCGCACCAGCTCACCGAACTGCGCGAGATGTACGAGGAGATGGCGGAGCACGGCCTCGCGGACGGCTCCGAGCTGCTCGACGCGGACGCCGTGCGCGCGCACGTAGACTCGCCGACCTTCCTCGGCGGCCTCTGGGACCGCGAGGGCGTCGCCATGCTGCACCCGGCGAAGCTGGCCTGGGGCCTCAAGCGCGCCTGCCTGGAGAAGGGCGTGCGCTTCTACGAGCACACGCCCGCGCTCGAACTGGTCTCGTCCGGCGCCGGGATGGCCGTGCGCACCCCGTACGGCCGGATCCGCGCACGCCAGGTCGCGCTCGCCACGAACATCTTCCCCTCGCTGGTCAAGCGTGTTCGGGCGTACACGGTCCCGGTCTACGACTACGCCCTGATGACGGAGCCGCTGACCGAGGAGCAGCTCGCGGCCATCGGCTGGCAGAACCGGCAGGGCCTCGGCGACAGCGCCAACCAGTTCCACTACTTCCGGCTCTCCGCCGACAACCGCATCCTGTGGGGCGGCTACGACGCCATCTATCCCTTCGGCGGCAAGCTGCGCGCCGAGCACGACGACCGCCCCGAGACGTACGCGAAGCTGGCGGCCCACTTCTTCACCTGCTTCCCGCAGTTGGAGGGGGTCCGGTTCACGCACGCGTGGGGCGGCGCCATCGACACGTGCTCGCGCTTCTCGGCGTTCTTCGGCACGGCCCACGCGGGGCGGGTCGCGTACGCGGCGGGCTACACCGGGCTCGGTGTCGGGGCCACCCGCTTCGGCGCCGACGTCATGCTGGACCTGCTCTCCGGCGAGCGCACGGAACGTACGTCCCTGGAGATGGTGCGCACGAAGCCGCTGCTGTTCCCGCCCGAGCCGTTCGCGTGGACGGGCGTGGCCCTGACCAAGTGGTCGCTCGCCCGCGCGGACGAGAACGGCGGCAGGCGCAATCTGTGGCTGAAGACGATGGACAAGCTGGGGCTGGGCTTCGACAGCTGACCTGCTTCGACCCCCTCTATCGACTCTTCGTCAACAAGTTCCCGAAACCCGCGTAATGCTCCGGCCCGACCTCCCTCTCTCCTGTGACAAGCACAGCTGTCGTACAGGAGAGAGGGAGGTCCCGTCATGACTGGCTCGGGCTCGGGAGCGAAGCCGGCGGTCGAATGGCTGGTGTCGGTGGCGCCGGATCCGGAGGCCTGCCGCTGGGAGTGGGAGCGCAACCCCCTGGGGGTCGCGCTCCTTCCCGCGGGCAAGCTCTGGGACGTACTGATCCTCCCCGGCGTCCTCGGCTATCCCACCCTTGACGTACTGACCCGCATCATCGACCGCCCCGGCCCGGTGCTCGCCGACTTCGGCGACTCCCGCATGGGGTTCTTCGTGCCCGCGGGCACGGTGGCCCGCTGGCTCGGCACGGGTGTACGCGGTGCCGGGCGCGGCACCTGGATCGTGGTCCCGTATCCCGGACGCTCCACGGGCGGCGTCCGCTGGCTGGTCCCGCCCGACGGCTCGGGCACGCTGACGGATCCGGCGCTCCTCGAACTCGCGATGCACGAGGCGGCGGCGCAACTGGCGCCGCGGGACGGAGAGGCACCGAGTTCTTGACGGGGTCTTGACAACATGATTGGTCTGGACCAAATTGAGCGACCCACCCTCCAACCCCCCATGCCCGGAGGCAGTCGTGGATCGTTCCTTGTCGCGTCACCTGAGACGTCTCACCGTGGCGGCGGCCACGGCCTGCGCGCTCGCCGCGTCCGGCCTGCTCGCCGCGGAGGCCTCGGCAGGCCCTTCCCGCGGGCCGGAGCCGAAGGCCGCCGCCGACCACGCCCTGGTCGGCTATCTGCACACGAGCTTCGCCAACGGCTCCGGATACACGCGGCTCGCGGACGTCCCCGACAGCTGGGACATCATCGACCTCGCCTTCGGCGAGCCGACCTCCGCCACGTCGGGCGACATCCGCTTCAGCCTCTGTCCGCAGACCGAGTGCCCCGGCGTCGAGTCGAGGGACGAGTTCAAGGCCGCGGTCAAGGCCAAGCAGGCAGCCGGCAAGAAGGTCCTGATCTCCATCGGCGGCCAGAACGGCCAGGTCCAGCTGACCACGACGCAGGCCCGCGACACCTTCGTGTCCTCGGTCTCCGCGATCATCGACGAGTACGGGCTCGACGGCCTGGACATCGACTTCGAGGGCCACTCCCTCTCGCTGAACGCCGACGACACGGACTTCAAGAACCCGAAGACCCCGTCGATCGTGAACCTCATCTCGGCCGTCAAGACCCTCAAGGCCAAGTACGGCAGCGGCTTCACGCTCACGATGGCCCCCGAGACCTTCTTCGTGCAGCTCGGCTACCAGTTCTACGGAACCGGCAAATGGGGCGGCCAGGACCCGCGCGCCGGCGCCTACCTCCCGGTCATCCACGCCCTGCGCGACGACCTCACGCTGCTGCACGTCCAGGACTACAACTCCGGCCCGATCATGGGCCTGGACAACCAGTACCACTCCATGGGCGGCGCGGACTTCCACATCGCGATGACCGACATGCTGCTCACGGGCTTCCCGGTGGCGGGCGACACGAACAACGTCTTCCCGGCGCTGCCCCCGGAGAAGGTGGCCATCGGCATGCCCGCGTCGGTGAACGCGGGCAACGGTCATGTCTCCACGGCCGAGGTGAACAAGTCCCTGGACTGCCTGACCAAGGGCACCAACTGCGGCTCGTACAAGACGCACGGCACCTGGCCGGGGCTGCGCGGCCTGATGACCTGGTCGATCAACTGGGACCGGCACAACAACCGGGAGTTCTCGAAGAACTACGACGGCTACTTCGGCTGAGCCGCGTCCGTCCCGTCTTCAATGCCCCCGTCTCCGGTGGCGCGGTGTCCGTACCGCGCCACCACGAGCACCATCACCTGCAGCACGATCCCGAACAGACACCAGCTGGCCACGACGTCCAGCGGCCAGTGATACCCGCGCCGCACCAGGCCGAGCCCGACCCCGAAGTTCAACAGGGCGCAGGCGATGACCAGTTCGCGCCGTGCGTACGTGCCGCGCAGGTACGGCAGCAGGAGGAGCGCCGCTCCGCCGTAGGCGACCATGGCGGTGGCGGTGTGGCCCGAGGGGTAGTAGCCGCTGCCGTCCATGCCGGGCGGGCCGGTGCGGCCGACGAGTTCCTTGAGCGGGACCACGAGCACAGGGACCGCCGCCATGGCCGCGGCGGTGACGGCCGGCGCGAGCCACCAGCGGAACGTGCCGGCCTGGCGGCCGCGCCAAGCCGCGTAGGCGATGGCCAGGGCGAGGACCGGCACGGCGACGGCGACGCCGCCCAGATCGGCGAGGAATTCGGCCGCGCCGTCCGGGAGGCGGCTTCCGGTGATCCAGGGGCCGAGCCGCTCGTCCGCGTCGCGGAGGGGGCCGTCGGCGATCACTTGCCAGGTGATGAGCGCGAAGAGAAGCGCGCAGAGGCAGCAGAGGGAGACGGAGAAAGTGGTCGGCCGCCCCGGAACAGGGGGGGTAGTTCCGAGGCGGCCGTCCTGACCGGTGTGCCGCGCGCCCCGGGGGGTTTGGGGCGGGCGGCCATCCGATCGGTGAGGAGTTCCGGAGCCAGAAGCTCCGGGTGTGTGCGCGAGGGCACGACCAAGACGGGGCTGGGGAGGCTCCGTCCCGGTGTCGCCCACAGTCCCCTGTGGGCGGGGTGTTTCTCTCATCTGCAGAAACCGTACGTCAGGTGGCGACCCGTCCGACAGGCGGAACGGCAACCCGTCATGGGGCCCGCACACGTTCTTCACACGCCCTGACGGTAACCCCAGGTCACTGCTCCTGCACCACGCGAGGTGCGCACACGTCAGGGGCATGTGCCAACACATGCGGAGCCGGGATCTCCCCCATTTCGGGGGCGATCCCGGCTCCGGTGAGCGGTTACGGGCGGTGACGGGCGGTACGGAAGGGGCCGCCGGTCAGACGCCCGCGAACGCGGTCAGACGCGCGCGAACGCCGCCTCGATGATGTCGAGACCCTCGTTCAGGAGGTCCTCGCCGATGACCAGCGGCGGCAGGAAGCGCAGGACGTTGCCGTACGTGCCGCACGTGAGGACGAGCAGGCCCTCCGCGTGGCACGCCTTGGCGAGCGCGGCCGTCGCCTCGGCGTTCGGCTCCTTGGTGGCGCGGTCCTTGACCAGCTCGATGGCGATCATCGCGCCGCGGCCGCGGACGTCGCCGACGATGTCGTACTTCTCCGCGATGGCGTTCAGGCGGGCCTTCATCGTCGCCTCGATGGCCTTGGCCTTGCCGTTGAGGTCGAGCTCCTTCATCGTCTCGATGGCGCCGAGCGCACCGGCGCAGGCCACCGGGTTGCCGCCGTAGGTGCCGCCGAGGCCGCCGGAGTGCGCGGCGTCCATGATCTCGGCGCGGCCCGTGACGGCGGCGAGCGGCAGACCGCCCGCGATGCCCTTGGCGGTCGTGATGAGGTCCGGGACGATGCCCTCGTCCTCGCACGCGAACCACTGGCCGGTGCGGCAGAAGCCGGACTGGATCTCGTCCGCGACGAAGACGATGCCGTTGTCGTTGGCGTACTTCACGATCTCGGGCAGGAAGCCCTTCGCGGGCTCGATGAAGCCGCCCTCGCCGAGCACCGGCTCGATGATGATCGCGGCGACGTTCTCCGCGCCGACCTGCTTGCCGATCTGGTCGATGACCTGCTTGGCGGCCTCGGGTCCGGCGTTCTCCTCGCCGGTCGGCCAGCGGTAGCCGTAGGCCACCGGGACGCGGTAGACCTCGGGCGCGAACGGCCCGAAGCCGTTCTTGTACGGCATGTTCTTGCTGGTCAGCGCCATCGTGAGGTTCGTACGGCCGTGGTAGCCGTGGTCGAAGACGACGACGGCCTGGCGCTTGGTGTGCGCACGGGCGATCTTGACGGCGTTCTCGACGGCCTCGGCGCCCGAGTTGAACAGGGCGCTCTTCTTGGCGTGGTCACCCGGCGTCAGCTCCGCGAGCTGCTCGGCGACGGCGACGTACCCCTCGTAGGGCGTGACCATGAAACAGGTGTGGGTGAAGTCGGCGAGCTGCGCGGTCGCACGGCGTACGACGGCCTCGGCGCTGGCGCCGACCGACGTCACGGCGATGCCGGAGCCGAAGTCGATGAAGCGGTTGCCGTCGACGTCCTCGATGATGCCGCCCCCCGCGCGCGCCGCGAAGACGGGCAGCACGGAACCCACGCCACCGGCGACCGTGGCGGTACGGCGGGCCTGCAGCTCCCGGGACTTCGGCCCGGGAATGGCGGTGACGACGCGGCGCTCCTGCGGAAGTGCGGTCATGGGGTGCTCCTGGGGGTGGGGCGAGGCGGACGCTCGAATGCTTGCTTTCTTCGCAGGTTAGGGGCGCAGGCAAGGGGCGGGCATGCTCCACGGGGGAGTTGTTCGGCGTGGCGGTTGTCCGTGGTGGACATAGCGGCGGGTGGGCGGGGTGCGGCTTTCGTCCCCTGCGGGGGTCGGCGCGGGGCAGGGTGTCCTCGCAGGTCCCGGGCGCGTATTCGATGAACTCCCCCTGTGGGGGCACTAGATTGAGCCGCGAACCAGGAGAACGGCAGTCCAGGGGGCAAGGATCATGGATTCCGACGGCACGCAGGACGCGCACGGCACTCATGCCACCCCCGTGCCCCGCCCCGCGCATGCTCCGCCGCCGGTGCCCGCCGGGCTGCCGCCGGTGCCGCGCAGGCCGCCCGGCGCTCTGTCGGCCGTCGCCGACTGGCTGTCGGCGCCGCGTCCCAAGGCGGCGCTCGGCATCTGGAGGTTCCGGCACGTGCCGCCGGCCGAGAGCGGTGAGGAAGACCGCCGGATGGACCGCGCCCTGCTGGCGGGGGTGCTGATTTCGCTGCTGATCGGGCTGTTCGTCTGGTCGATGTGGCAGCAGCAGTACATCCCCTATCAGCGGCCGCTCATCTGGCTCCTCACCCCGGACGGCTGGTTCCACTCGGGGACCATCAATCCGAACGAGGAGATGTGGCAGGGCAATGAAGCCCTGCAGGCCATCAGCAGCGCGGTCTTCGTGCTGCTGGTGTACGGAGTCGCCCGCCTCGGGAACTGGGCCGAGGCGCTGCGGCATCTCGTCGGCCAAAGGGAACAGCCCAGCCGTGCGCTCCGTGCGGCGGCGGGCGCGCTGATCGTCCTGATGTTCGTCTGGCCGGAGGCCTTCCCCGGCGTCACCTGGGACCCGCTGCCGATCGCCACCGGCGTGATGGCGCTGACCGCGCTGTTCTCGGGCGGCTTCGAGATCTTCGAGAACGCGTTGGTCACGTACGGGCTGTACGCCCTGATCACCGCGGCGGTGCTCTGGCCCTTCGCGAAGCTGGGCGACTGGGCGGGCTTCCTGCGGACGTGGTTCGCCCGTCCGCGGCCGGTCGGCAACGGCGCGGTGCCGGCGCCTCCGCGGCAGCCCGCGCCCGTGGCGTCGCGGGCCCAGTGGCCGGAGCTCAGGGGCGCGGGCCGGGACAGGGCGGCCGACGTGCTGTCCGCCGCGGTGCTGAGCGGTCAGATGAACGACGTCGACTGCGTCCGGGTGCGCCGGGTGTGGAGCACGGCGGACGGGAACCCCGCGCTGCGCGACGCGTTCGACGACATGGTGCTGCGGCAGGGCGGGGCCGCCTGGACGCACCCCTCCGGAGCGCGCGATCTTCCCTCCCGCACGGCGACCCACGACCTGCTGGTCGGGCAGGTCCGCA
This sequence comes from Streptomyces sp. NPDC055189, assembly GCF_053606765.1. Taxonomy (NCBI): domain Bacteria; kingdom Bacillati; phylum Actinomycetota; class Actinomycetes; order Kitasatosporales; family Streptomycetaceae; genus Streptomyces; species Streptomyces sp. NPDC055189. Next base: position 15,179 of record NZ_JBSGSG010000030.1, on the reverse strand, counting down.
TCGGACGGTGCGTGGCCGAGGACCGCAACCCCGCGGACAGCCGCGGCGCGGGCGTCGCCCTGGACTCCGCTGCCCTCGGCACCTCGCTCCTGGCGGTCGGCCCGTCGGGGTCGGGCAAGACCGAGCGGCTCGTACGCCCGGTCGTGGAGTCCCTCTCCCTGCAGGCGCTCACCAGCCAGTGCGCGGTCGTCGCGGTCTGCGCGGCCGGTACCTCGCTCGGCAGCGACGACGCCTACGACGTGGTCGTCAAGATCGGCGACCCCGGGTCCGTGCACGACTTCGACTTGTACGCGGGTACGTCGGACCCCGACGAGGCCGCGTCCTTCCTGGCCGAGGGGCTCGTCGGCGACCTCCCCGCCGTCGGCAGCCGCCGCGCGGCGACGACGCTGGCCCAGGTGCTCGGCCCCTACTGGGCGGCGTACGGCCGTTTCCCCTCGGTGCCCGCCCTGCGCGAACTGCTCGAAGGCGTGCCCTCGGCCATGTCGGGGCTGCGCGACGCCCTCCGGTCCGACGAGCACGCCGTGATGCGGCGCGAACTCGACGCGAGGGTCCGCCAGCAGGGGAGCGCGGCCGATCCGGGACCGGCGCTCGCCGACCGGCTCGCGCTCCTCGACCGTCCCGCCTTCGCCGACTTCTTCCACTCGGGGAGCGACAGCCCCTTCTCCCTGCGCGCGGTGATGCACCACCCCATGCGCGTGCGCATCGACCTGCCCGAACGCGGGCACGGCGAGGCTTCGCGGCTGATCACGCGTCTCGTCCTTGCCCAGTTCAATGCCGTGGTGCACACGCGCCCCGACCGCGAGCACTTCGTCTGCCTGGTCCTGGACGACGCCACCCGCGCGGTGACCGACGAAACGGTCCAGGGCATCCAGCGCCTGCGGTCCGTGAACGCCGGAGTGGTGCTGGCCCTGCGTACGGTCAGTGACGTACCCGAGGCACTGCAAGGGCCGTTGTACGCGACCGTCGGCTGCCGTATGGCGTTCTCCGGCGTCACCACATGGGACGGCAGACGCTTCGCGGAGGCGTGGGGCACCTCGTGGATCGAGACCCGCGAGGTCGCCCAGCACGCGGTCTTCGCCGATCAGCCGATGACGCGCGCCCTGCACGCCTTGCGCAAACTCGTCACGGGCAAGGCCGTGACGAGGGACGCAGTCACCGTCCGTCAGGTGGAGCGCGAGCGTTGGTCAGCCTCCGAACTGGCGCACGGGGTGCCCGCGGGGCATGCGGTGCTCTCCCTGACGGATGTGCGGGGTGAGCACGCGCCGCCGCTGCTCGTGGATCTTCGGGGGTAGCCGCCGGGGCGCGGACGGGATATGCGTACGGGGTATTCGGTCCCGTACGTACCGTACGGTGAGGCAGAATCGGCACAGGTCGTTCATACGTACCGGCCAAAAGATCCACATCTCGTCCGGGATTCAATGGCCGACCGGCACGCGCGCCTCACCGCCCGCTGCCAGAACTGCCGCCCTGACCTGCTGACCCGACCTGAAGGTCCCATGCCGCCCACGCTCGCCTCCCTCGTCCATCACTCCGCGCTGAAGCTCACCGTGCGCGCGGGTGAGGAACATCTGGACGCGCCCGTGCGCTGGGCGCACGCCAGTGAGCTCACCGACCCCGTGCCCTACATGGAGGGCGGTGAGCTCCTCATGATCACCGCGCTCAAGCTGGACGCGGAGGATCCGGATGCCATGCGCCGCTACGTGAAGCGGCTCGCGGCGGCGGGCGTCGTCGGGCTCGGGTTCGCGGTCGGCGTGCATTACAAGGACATCCCCGAAGCGTTGGTCGACGCCGCCGCGGACGAAGGGCTTCCGCTCCTGGAGGTGCCGCGGCGCACGCCGTTCCTCGCCATCAGCAAGGCCGTGTCCGCCGCCATCGCCGCCGATCAGTACCGCGCGGTGACGGCCGGCTTCGCGGCCCAGCGCGAGCTGACCAAGCAGGCGCTGAGCGACGGCCCCGAGGGGCTGCTCGGCGCGCTCGCCGCGCAGGTGGACGGCTGGGCCGCGCTGTACGACGCGTCCGGCGCCGTCGTCGCCACGGCCCCCGAGTGGGCATCGCGCCGCGCCGCCCGGCTCGTCTCCGACGTCGAGCGGCTTCGCGACCGGGCGGCGCCCGCGAGCGCGGTCGTCGCGGGCGCGGAAGACCGGGTCGAGCTGCATTCGATCGGCACGGGACGGCGCCCGCGCGCCGCGCTCGCCGTCGGCACGGCCTCCACCCTCGGCACCGCCGAGCGGTACGCCCTGCACTCCGCCATAGCGCTCCTGACCCTCACCACGGAGCGCAACCGCTCGCTCCAGGCCGCCGAGGGCAGGGTCGGCTCCGCCGTCCTTCGCATGCTCCTCGCCGGAGAGCCGGAACACGCCCGCACGGTGGCGGGGGAGTTGTACGGCAGCCTGCTCGACGCCCCGTTCCGCCTGGTGGTGGCGGAAGTCCCGTCCTCCGCGGCCCCGGAGGACGGCGACCCCTTCGCCGGGCTCACGGACACCGTCGAATCCGCCGCCGCACGCGCCGGCGAGGCCCTCCTCGTCGTCCCCTACGGCGAACGGCTCGTGCTGCTCGTCGTGGACGGCGGCGCGGGCGCGGCGGCCTGCGTCGCGTACGCGCAGACGCTGGAGGCCGGGCGCTCCGAGGTGCCCGACGGCGGCGCGGGCGACGGGGCCGCACTCCTCCTCGGCCTCTCCGCGCCCGCGGGCCCGATCGCGGCGGCCACCGCCTACAAGCAGGCCGACCAGGCCCTGTCCATCGCCCGGCGCAGGGGGCGCGCGATGGTCGAGCACGAGGACCTCGCCGCGGGCTCGGTCCTGCCGCTGCTCGCCGACGACGCGGTGCGCGCCTTCGCCGACGGTCTGCTGCGCGCCCTGTTCGAACACGACGCCACGGGCCGCGGTGACCTGATCGCCTCCCTGCGCGCCTGGCTCTCGCGCCACGGCCAGTGGGACGCGGCGGCGGCGGACCTGGGCGTCCACCGCCACACGCTGCGCTACCGCATGCGCAGGGTCGAGGAGATCCTGGGCCGCTCCCTGGACGACCCGGACGTCCGCATGGAGCTGTGGCTCTCCCTGAAGGCGACATCGAGCGGTACGGACTGACCCGGGGGGAATTGCTCCCCTGCCAAAGCGGCGCGGCCCCAAAGGGCAGTACTCCGAGTCGGACAAACGTCTCGCACCCTTGCCGCCCCTACGGTGGGGAACGTACCCCCCAAGACACACCTTCGCGGAAGGGCCGGGAATCGACATGACTTCCATCCACGCCTTCTGGCTCGCCGGTCGCCAGACCACCGGTGAGACCACTCTCGACGTCACTTCGCCCTGGGACGGGCGGACCGTCGGCAAGGCTGCCGTCCCGACCGACGCCCAGGTCGAGGAAGCCGTCGCCGCCGCTTACGCCGTGCGCGACGAGTTCGCCGCGACCCCGGCGCACGTGCGGGCCGCCGCCCTCGACCACGTGAGCCGCAGGCTCGTGGAGCGCACGGAAGAGATCGCCCAGCTCATCTCCGCCGAGAACGGCAAGCCGATCAAGTGGGCCCGCGGCGAGGTCGGCCGTGCCGTTTCCGTCTTCCGCTTCGCCTCGGAGGAAGCCCGCCGGTTCAACGGCGGCGAGGCCCAGCGCCTGGACACCGACGCCGGTGGCCAGGGGCGTCTCGCCTTCACGCGCCGCTTCTCCAAGGGTGTCGTCCTCGGGATCGCGCCGTTCAACTTCCCGCTGAACCTCTGCGCCCACAAGATCGCCCCGGCCATCGCGTCCGGCACGCCGATCATCCTCAAGCCGGCGCCGGCGACCCCGCTCTCCGGTCTGCTCATCGGCGAGCTGCTCGCCGAGACCGAGCTGCCCGCAGGGTCCTGGTCGATCCTGCCGGTCGCCAACGACAAGATGCCCGCTCTCGTCCAGGACGAGCGCCTTCCCGTCATCTCCTTCACCGGCTCCGAGAAGGTCGGCTACGCGATCCTGGACTCGGTGCCGCGCAAGCACTGCACCCTGGAGCTCGGCGGAAACGGCGCCGCCGTCGTCCTGTCCGACTTCTCCTCCGACGAGGACCTGGACTGGGCCGCCTCGCGCATCGCGACGTTCTCCAACTACCAGGGCGGCCAGTCCTGCATCTCGGTGCAGCGCGTCATCGCCGACGCCTCCGTGTACGACCGGCTCGTGCCGCGCGTGCTCAAGGCCATCGAGGGACAGAACACCGGCGACCCGTCCGACCCGCAGACCGACGTCGGCCCGCTGGTCAACGAGGACGCCGCCAAGCGCGTGGAGTCCTGGGTCGACGAGGCCGTCCAGGCGGGCGCCCAGCTGCTCGCGGGCGGCAAGCGGGACGGCGCCTCGTACGCGCCGACCGTGCTCGCCGACGTACCGGGCGACGTGACGATCGCCGTCGAGGAGGTCTTCGGCCCGGTCCTCACGATCAAGAAGGTGGACGGCGAGGCGGAGGCGTTCGCCGCCGTCAACGACTCCAAGTACGGCCTCCAGGCGGGCGTCTTCACGCACGACCTGCAGACCGCCTTCCGCGCGCACCGCGCCCTTGAGGTCGGCGGCGTGGTCATCGGCGACGCCCCCTCCTACCGCGCCGACCAGATGCCGTACGGCGGCGTCAAGCAGTCCGGCGTGGGCCGCGAGGGCGTCCGCTTCGCGATGGACGACTACACGTACGAGCGGGTCATGGTCATGACGGGTCTCGATCTCTGATCCGTACGCCGAGTACGACGGCCGGAGCCCACTGTGCGGGGGCTCCGGCCGTTCTCGTGTGCCGGGGCGCCGGACGCCCAAACGCTGCGCGAGGACTGGTGGGCTCCGGACGAATCGGGTACATACGATCCATACGATCGAGTAGCACCAGTCAGTAACCGACCGGGTCAAGATCGGGTCAACCGGAGCCGATCGGCCCCACTCCGCGGCGAGGTGAGCTCCTCAATGCCCGCACAACCCACACCCACTCCCGGTGCGTCCGTCAGCGAACGCGAGGCCCGGCAGGTCGCCGAGGCCGCCCGTGAACAGGACTGGCGCAAGCCCAGCTTCGCCAAGGAACTCTTCCTCGGCCGCTTCCGTCTCGACCTGATCCACCCGCACCCCCTGCCCGCCGACGAGGACGCCCGGCGCGGCGAGGAGTTCCTCGCCAAGCTCCGCGACTTCTGCGAGACGAAGATCGACTCGGCCCGCATCGAGCGCGAGGCGCAGATCCCCGACGAGGTGCTCAACGGCCTCAAGGAACTCGGCGCGCTCGGCATGAAGATCGACACGAAGTACGGCGGGCTCGGCCTCACGCAGGTGTACTACAACAAGGCGCTGGCTCTGGTCGGTTCCGCGAGCCCGGCGATCGGCGCGCTGCTCTCCGCCCACCAGTCGATCGGCGTACCCCAGCCGCTCAAGCAGTTCGGCACGCAGGAGCAGAAGGACGAGTTCCTGCCGCGCTGCGCCCGTACGGACATCAGCGCGTTCCTGCTGACCGAACCGGACGTCGGCTCCGACCCGGCCCGCATGGCGATGGCGGCCGTCCCGGACGGCGACGAGTACGTCCTGGACGGCGTGAAGCTCTGGACCACGAACGGCGTCGTGGCGGACCTCCTGGTCGTCATGGCGCGCGTACCGAAGTCCGAGGGCCACAAGGGCGGCATCACGGCCTTCGTGGTGGAGGCCGCGGCCGAGGGCATCACCGTCGAGAACCGCAACGCCTTCATGGGCCTGCGCGGCCTGGAGAACGGCGTGACCCGCTTCCACCAGGTCCGCGTCCCCGCCGCGCACCGCATCGGTCCGGAGGGCGCGGGCCTGAAGATCGCCCTGACGACCCTCAACACCGGGCGCCTCTCGCTGCCCGCGATGTGTGTCGGCGCGGGCAAGTGGTGCCTGAAGATCGCCCGCGAGTGGTCGGGCGCACGGGAGCAGTGGGGCAAGCCGGTCGCGCTGCACGAGGCGGTCGGCGCGAAGATCTCCTTCATCGCGGCGACGACCTTCGCTCTGGAGGCCGTACTCGACCTCTCCTCGCAGATGGCGGACGAGGACCGCAACGACATCCGCATCGAGGCGGCGCTCGCCAAGCTGTACGGCTCCGAGATGGGCTGCCTGATCGCGGACGAACTGGTGCAGATCCGCGGCGGCCGCGGCTTCGAGACCGCCGAGTCCCTCGCGGCCCGCGGCGAACGCGCGGTCCCGGCGGAACAGGTCCTGCGCGACCTGCGCATCAACCGCATCTTCGAGGGCTCGACGGAGATCATGCACCTGCTCATCGCCCGCGAGGCGGTGGACGCGCACCTCAAGGTGGCCGGCGACCTGATCGACCCGGACAAGTCGCTCTCCGACAAGGCGAAGGCGGGCGCGAAGGCGGGGGGCTTCTACGCCCGCTGGCTGCCGAAGCTGGTCACGGGCCCGGGCCAGCTCCCGAGCTCGTACTCCGAATTCCACCCCAGCGGCCACGCGGACCTCTCCCCGCACCTGCGCTACGTGGAGCGCAACGCCCGCAAGCTGGCCCGCTCGACGTTCTACGCGATGTCGCGCTGGCAGGGAAAGATGGAGACCAAGCAGGGCTTCCTGGGCCGCGTGGTCGACATCGGCGCCGAACTCTTCGCGATGAGCGCGGCGTGCGTACGCGCCGAGCTCCTGCGGACGACGGAGGACCACGGCCGCGAGGCCTACCAACTGGCCGACACGTTCTGCCACCAGTCCCGCATCCGCGTCGACGAGCTCTTCGACCGGCTGTGGACCAACACGGACGACATCGACCGCAAGGTGGTCAAGGGCGTCCTGTCCGGCACGTACACGTGGCTGGAATCCGGCGTCGTCGACCCCAGCGGCGAGGGCCCCTGGATCGCGGACGCGACCCCGGGCGCCAGCACCTGGGAGAACGTCCACCGGCCGATCCGCTGACGGATTTCCGGGGCGTTCCCTCCCGGGGGAACGCCCCGGAACGCAACTTCGGGCACCCGGATCGGGGCGCAGTGTCTCCTCACACCGCCGCCCAGGCAAGAATGGGGGGATGAGCGACAGTCCAGCCCCCCTCGCCGACCCGCATCTCGTCTTCGACCCCGTCGTGACGGACGGTCCGCGGGACATCGTCATCCTCGGCTCGACCGGGTCGATCGGCACCCAGGCCATCGACCTCGTCCTGCGCAACCCCCGTCGCTTCCGCGTCACCGCGCTCTCCGCCGCCGGCGGCCGCGTATCGCTGCTCGCCGAGCAGGCCAGGCAGCTGCGGGTGCGGACCGTCGCGGTGGCCCGCGAGGACGTCGTACCGGCGCTGCGCGAGGCACTGAAGGGGCAGTACGGCACTGAGCCGCTGCCCGAGATCCTCGCCGGGCCCGAGGCGGCCACACAGCTCGCCGCATCGGAGTGCCACACCGTCCTGAACGGCATCACGGGATCCATCGGGCTCGCGCCCACCCTCGCCGCGCTCGAAGCGGGCCGCACGCTGGCCCTCGCCAACAAGGAGTCGCTGATCGTCGGCGGCCCGCTGGTGAAGGCGCTCGCCAAGCCGGGGCAGATCATCCCCGTCGACTCCGAGCACGCCGCGCTCTTCCAGGCGCTCGCCGCGGGGACCCGCGCCGACGTGCGCAAGCTGGTCGTCACGGCCTCCGGCGGCCCGTTCCGCGGACGTACGAAGGCCGATCTGGCGAACGTCACGCCGAAGGACGCGCTCGCGCACCCGACCTGGGCCATGGGCCCGGTCATTACCGTCAACTCCGCGACGCTCGTCAACAAGGGCCTGGAAGTCATCGAGGCGCACCTCCTCTACGACATCCCCTTCGAGCGCATCGAGGTCGTCGTCCACCCGCAGTCCTACGTGCACTCCATGGTCGAGTTCACCGACGGATCGACGCTGGCCCAGGCCACGCCGCCCGACATGGGCGGCCCGATCGCCATCGGCATCGGCTGGCCCGAGCGCGTGCCGGACGCCGCCCCCGCCTTCGACTGGACCAAGGCGTCGAGCTGGGAGTTCTTCCCCCTCGACAACGACGCTTTTCCGTCGGTCGGGCTCGCCCGGCATGTGGGCAAGCTCGCGGGCACGGCCCCGGCAGTGTTCAATGCCGCCAACGAGGAGTGCGTGGACGCGTTCTTGAACGGCGCCCTGCCCTTCAACGGGATCATGGAGACCGTGACGGAGGTCGTGGCCGAACACGGCACACCGTCCGCGGGAACTTCCCTGACCGTCGCGGACGTCCTCGAAGCGGAGACCTGGGCACGCGCCCGGGCACGTGAACTGACGGCGAAGGCGACCGCGGAGGCCCGCGCATGACGACCTTGATGATGATCCTCGGCATAGTCGTCTTCGCGGTCGGGCTGCTGTTCTCGATCGCCTGGCACGAGCTGGGCCACCTGTCGACCGCCAAGCTGTTCGGCATCCGCGTGCCGCAGTACATGGTCGGCTTCGGCCCGACGATCTTCTCGCGCAAGAAGGGCGACACCGAGTACGGCATCAAGGCCATCCCCCTCGGCGGCTACATCCGCATGATCGGCATGTTCCCGCCGGGCCCGGACGGCCGCATAGAGGCACGCTCCACGTCCCCCTGGCGCGGCATGATCGAGGACGCGCGGTCGGCCGCCTTCGAGGAGCTCAAGCCCGGCGACGAGACCCGCCTCTTCTACACGCGCAAGCCGTGGAAGCGCGTGATCGTGATGTTCGCGGGCCCGTTCATGAACCTCATCCTCGCCGTGGCGATCTTCCTCGGCGTGATGATGACCTTCGGCATCAGCACCCAGACGACGACGGTCGGCAAGGTGTCCGACTGCGTCATCCAGCAGAGCGAGAACCGCTCCAAGTGCGAGAAGGGCGACACGGCCGCGCCCGCCAAGGCGGCAGGACTGAAGCTCGGCGACAAGATCGTGGCCTTCCAGGGGCAGCCCGTCGACGACTGGTCCGCGCTCCAGGGCAAGATCCGCGAGACCATCGGCCCGGCCACCATCACGGTCGAGCGCGACGGCAAGCAGGTCGACCTGCACGCGAACCTGATCAAGAACCAGGTCAGCAAGACGGACGGCGACGGCGGCTACGTGGAGGGCAAGTACGTCTACGCGGGCTTCCTCGGCTTCACCCCCGCCACCGGCATCGTCAAGCAGGGCTTCGGCGACTCCGTGAACCGTATGGGCGACATGATGGAGAACGGCGTCGAGTCGCTCGTCGCCCTCCCCTCCAAGGTCCCCGACCTGTGGGACGCGGCCTTCGGGGACGGCGACCGCAAGCAGGACTCCCCGATGGGCGTCGTCGGTGCGGCCCGCGTCGGCGGCGAGGTCTTCACCCTCGACATCCCGCCGGAGAACCAGATCGCGATGATGCTGTTCCTGGTCGCGGGCTTCAACCTCTCCCTGTTCCTGTTCAACATGCTGCCGCTCCTGCCCCTGGACGGCGGGCACATCGCGGGCGCAGTGTGGGAGTCGCTGCGACGCAACGCGGCCAAGCTCCTGAAGCGGCCCGACCCGGGCCCCTTCGACGTCGCGAAGCTGATGCCGGTGGCCTATGTGGTGGCCGGAATCTTCATCTGCTTCACGATCCTTGTTCTGATCGCGGATGTAGTTAACCCGGTAAGAATCTCCTGATAACGCGAAGTTTGCGGCGGCCGGGCACTCTATGTGTCCGGTCGCCCACCATTGGGTGGACTTGGGGACGGGGTGTGCTCGGGCCCTGCGGGGTGCCGTAATCTCGAAGCCTGGAGCCCGCCGATCTCGGGACCTTGATCCACACCTTGGGGATGCACGCCAGATGACTGCCGTTTCTCTCGGAATCCCGTCCGTACCGACCAAGCTCGCCGACCGCAGGGTCAGCCGCAAGATCCAGGTCGGTACGGTCGCCGTCGGCGGGGACGCACCGGTGTCGGTGCAGTCGATGACGACGACGCGTACGTCCGACATCGGGGCGACGCTGCAGCAGATCGCGGAGCTGACCGCGTCCGGTTGCCAGATCGTGCGGGTCGCGTGCCCGACGCAGGACGACGCGGACGCGCTGGCGACCATCGCGCGCAAGTCGCAGATCCCGGTGATCGCCGACATTCACTTCCAGCCGAAGTACGTCTTCGCGGCGATCGACGCGGGTTGTGCCGCGGTCCGGGTGAACCCGGGCAACATCAAGCAGTTCGACGACAAGGTCAAGGAGATCGCGCGGGCCGCGAACGATGCGGGTACGCCGATCCGGATCGGTGTCAACGCGGGTTCGCTGGACGCGCGCCTGCTCCAGAAGTACGGCAAGGCCACCCCGGAGGCGCTGGTCGAGTCCGCCCTGTGGGAGGCGTCGCTCTTCGAGGAGCACGGCTTCAGCGACATCAAGATCTCGGTCAAGCACAACGACCCGGTGGTCATGGTCAACGCCTACCGCCAGCTGGCTGCGGCCTGTGACTATCCGCTGCACCTGGGTGTGACCGAGGCGGGTCCGGCCTTCCAGGGCACGATCAAGTCGGCGGTGGCCTTCGGCGCGCTGCTCTCCGAGGGCATCGGCGACACGATCCGCGTCTCCCTCTCGGCCCCGCCGGTGGAGGAGATCAAGGTCGGCCTCCAGATCCTGGAGTCCCTCAACCTCAAGCCGCGCCGCCTGGAGATCGTCTCCTGCCCGTCCTGCGGCCGTGCCCAGGTGGACGTGTACAAGCTGGCCGAGGAGGTTACGGCGGGCCTGGACGGCATGGAGGTCCCCCTCCGCGTCGCCGTCATGGGCTGCGTCGTGAACGGCCCCGGCGAGGCCCGCGAGGCCGACCTCGGCGTCGCCTCCGGCAACGGCAAGGGCCAGATCTTCGTCAAGGGCGAGGTCATCAAGACCGTCCCCGAGTCGAAGATCGTGGAGACCCTCATCGAAGAGGCGATGAAGATCGCCGAGCAGATGGAGAAGGACGGCATCCCGTCGGGCGAGCCGACGGTGGCCATCGCGGGCTAGTCCGCTGCGCTCGGCCTGAACCACGACGTGTGGGCCCCGCCACCACTCGGTGGCGGGGCCCACACGTGCCCTGGCCCCTGCGCCTCGAACCCACACCAATCCGGCCCCGCCACTCCGAACTGGCCCCGCTGCTCCGGTCCGGCCCCGCCACCCCGATCCGGCCCCGCCACTCCGGTCTGGCCCCGCTGCTCCGGTCTGGCCCTGCCACTCCGGTCCGGCGCCGCCACTTCGATCCGGCCCCGCTGCTCCGGCCTGTCCCGCCGCTTCGCGACGGATGTGGCCCGCCCGCTTCCGGTCTGGACGGCCGCTCCGGGGATGCCGCCCGCGCACTCCCGGTCTGGACCGCCGCTGCGCGGATGTCGCGCGCCCTCGCCTGGTCTGCCCCTCCGATTCGCGGCGGATGTGGCCTGACCTCGCCCGGGCTGGACCGCCGCTTCGCGCCGGATGTCTCCCGCCCACCCGCCCGATTACCCAGGGTGCTCGGGTGGGTGGGCGGGAAAGATCCGCCGCGAAGCGGCGAAAAGGCTCCGGCCCCACCGGCCAGTACCCGCCGCCGGCGAGCCACCCCGCAGAACAAAAGGCCCCCGCCAGAAGCAAGCACTCGCCGCCGGCGAGCCACCCCGCAGGACGAAAGGCCCCCGCACAAGGCGCCCCCGCCAGAAGCAAGCACCCGCCAGCGGCGAGGAGCCCCACAGGGCAGAAGGCCTCCGCGCAAGACGCCCCCGCCAGAAGCAAGGACAGGCCGCCGGCGAGGAGCCCCCCAGGGCAACAGGCACCGCACAAGGCCCCCCGCCAGGAGCAAACACCGGCCGGAGGCGAGTAACCGTCCAGGGCAAAAGGCGCCCCGCACAAGGCACCCCCGCCAGGAGCAAGAACCGGCCGGAGGCGAGTAACCCCCGAGGACAAAAGGCACCCCGCACAAGGCGCCCCCGCCAGGTACAGTGCGGAGATCAGCAGACTGTCATGGTGAGGCCCCCGCACGTGTTGACTCAGACCACCACCAGGGTCCTTGAACCGAGTGACCTGGACGCCGCGCTCGCTGTGCTCGACCGCGAGCCGGTGGCCAACGCCTTCGTGACCTCGCGGGTCCGCGTCGCGGGCCTCGACCCGTGGCGGCTCGGCGGCGAGATGTGGGGCTGGTACCAGGACGGAATGCTGGAGTCGCTCTGCTACGCCGGAGCGAACCTCGTCCCCATCTGCGCGACCCCGCGAGCAATCCGCGCCTTCGCGGACCGCGCCCGCAGGGCAGGCCGCCGCTGCTCCTCCATAGTCGGCCCCGCCGAGCCCACCGCCCAGCTCTGGCGCCTCCTCGAACCCTCCTGGGGCCCCGCCCGCGAAGTCCGCGCCCAGCAGCCCCTGATGGTCACCGACCGGCTCCCGGCGGACATCGAACCCGATCCGTACGTCCGTCGCGTCCGCAAGGACGAGATGGAGACGATCATGCCCGCGTGCGTGGCGATGTTCACCGAGGAGGTCGGCATCTCGCCCCTCGCGGGCGACGGCGGCCTGCTCTACCAGGCCCGCGTCGCCGAACTGGTGGGCGCGGGCCGATCGTTCGCTCGCCTCGACCGCGACGGCAAGGTCATCTTCAAGGCCGAGATCGGCGCGGCCACGGCGCAGGCCTGCCAGGTGCAGGGCGTCTGGGTGGCCCCCGAGTACCGCGGCCAGGGCTACGCGGCCCCCGGCATGGCAGCCGTCCTGCGCTACGCCCTGGAGGACGTCTCCCCGGTCGTCAGCCTCTACGTCAACGACTTCAACACCGCGGCCAGAGCGGCGTACCGGCGCGTGGGCTTCCAAGAAGTCGGGGCGTTCATGAGCGTCCTGTTCTAGCTCCCCCACGACTCCCGCGACCCGCACCGCGCCCCTCACCTACACGCTTTCGCGAGTTAAAGTTCGGCGCATGACTGACGACGTCGCGATCGGGCCCCTGGACCTCGCCACGCACGTGGACGAGGCGCTGCGGGTGCAGGCCCACGCCTTCGGGCTCAGCGACGACGAGGTGTCCGTACGGCGACAGATCGTGCTGCGGCACATCACCTACCCCGGCGCCCGCGCCCTGGGTGCCACCACCCCCGAGGGACGGCTCGTCGGCTTCGTCTACGGCATGCCCAACGACCGCGGCCACTGGTGGTCCACGGTCGTCGAGCCGTATCTGCGCGCCGGTGGCCTGGACGGATGGCTCGACGACTCCTTCGTGATCACCGAGCTCCACGTACAGCCCGGATACCAGAACCGCGGGGTGGGCCGCACCCTGATCACCACCATCACGGACGCCGCCCGCCAGCCCCGCTCGATCCTCTCCGCGATCGACACGGAGAGCCCCGCACGCGGCCTCTACCGCTCCCTCGGATACGCGGACCTGGCCCGGAACGTCCAGTTCCCCAGCGCCTCCAGGCCGTACGCGGTGATGGGCGCTCCGCTGCCGCTCAGGCGGCCGGGAACCTAACCGATTTCCGCCCGCGCCCACGCCCCGCGTAACCTCCTGCTCATCAACCTTTCCACGCAGGAGTTCACCATGGCCCAGGTCCAGCGCATGTCCCGATTGATGATCAAGACACTGCGCGACGACCCGGCGGACGCCGAGACGCTCAACCACAAGCTCCTCGTCCGGGCCGGATACGTCCGCCGCACCGCCGCAGGCATCTGGTCCTGGCTGCCGCTCGGCAAGAAGGTCCTGGAGAACATCACGCACGTCGTGCGCGAGGAGATGGACGCCATCGGCGCCCAGGAAGTCCTCCTGCCCGCGCTCCTGCCCAAGGAGTCGTACGACGCCACGGGCCGCTACGACGAGTACGGCGACCTGCTGTTCCGCCTCAAGGACCGCAAGGGCGCCGACTACCTCCTCGGCCCCACGCACGAGGAGATCTTCACCCAGATCGTCAAGGACCAGTGCTCGTCCTACAAGGACCTGCCGGTGATCCTGTACCAGATCCAGACGAAGTACCGCGACGAGGCCCGCCCCCGCGCCGGTGTGCTCCGCGGTCGCGAGTTCCAGATGAAGGACTCGTACTCCTTCGACACCACGGACGAGGGCCTCGCCGAGTCCTACGCCCTGCACCGCGCCGCGTACATCAAGATCTTCGAGCGTCTCGGTCTCGACCACCGCATCGTCTCCGCCGTCTCCGGCGCGATGGGCGGCTCGGCCTCCGAGGAGTTCCTGGCGCCCGCGCCCGCCGGTGAGGACACCTTCGTGGACTGCCCCGCGTGCGACTACGCGGCCAACACGGAGGCGGTCTCCTTCGTCGTCACCGAGACCGCCGACGGCTCGGCGCACGGCCCCGTCGAGGACCTGGACACCCCCGACACCCCGACCATCGAGACCCTCGCGGCCCACCTCGGCGTGCCCGCGTCCGCGACCCTGAAGAACCTCCTGGTCAAGGTTGACGGCGAGATCGTTGCCGTGGGCGTGCCCGGTGACCGCGAGGTCGACCTCGGCAAGCTCGGCGAGCACCTGGCGCCCGCCGTCGTCGAACTGGTGACGGCCGAGGACTTCGAGGGCCGCGACGACCTCGTACGCGGCTACGTCGGCCCGCAGGGCCTGGAGAAGGTCCGCTACATCGCCGACCCGCGGGTGGCGGCCGGCACGGCCTGGATCACCGGCGCGAACAAGATCAACACGCACGCGAAGAACGTCGTCGCGGGCCGTGACTTCGAGGTCAACGAGTACCTCGACGTCGTGGTCGTCGAAGAGGGCGACCCCTGCCCCAAGTGCGGCACCGGTCTCAAGCTGGACCGCGCCATCGAGATCGGCCACATCTTCCAGCTCGGCCGCAAGTTCGCCGACGCCTTCCAGCTGGACGTCCTGGGCCAGCAGGGCAAGCCGGTCCGCGTGACCATGGGCTCGTACGGCATCGGCGTCTCGCGCGCGGTGGCGGCGCTCGCCGAGCAGACCGCGGACGACAAGGGTCTGTGCTGGCCCAAGGAGATCGCCCCCGCCGACGTCCACGTGGTGGCCGCGGGCAAGGCGCTCCAGACGGAGCTGGCCCTGGACGTCTCCGAGCAGCTGAACGCGGCGGGCGTACGGGTCCTGGTCGACGACCGGGCAGGCGTCTCGCCCGGCGTGAAGTTCACCGACGCGGAGCTGATCGGGGTCCCGCAGATCCTGGTGGCGGGGCGTCGCTCCGCCGAGGGCGTCGTGGAGCTGAAGGACCGCAGGACGGGCGAGCGCGAGGAGCTCACCGTGGCTGAGGCGGTTGCGCGGCTGACTGCCTGAGCCGGCTGGGGCGGGGGCCCTGCGGGGCTCTCCCCAATCCCGCCCCTTCCCGCTGCATCTGATGTGCGGCTCCGCCGCGTGGCATGGGGCTCCGCCCCCTGGACCCCCGAAAAGATGGCCTCAAACGCCGGC
>NZ_JBSGSG010000029.1:0-95917 GCF_053606765.1 Streptomyces sp. NPDC055189 | reverse complement strand
GGCTGGATTTCCAGCCCGTCCGGCGTCCAGGGCCTCAGCCCAAAGCCCCCTCAACCAGCACCGTCCACTGCGCCACCACCCGATCCCGCCGCGCCCCGTCATCCGTCAGGAGATTCGCGAGGCCGAGACCCCGGGCCATGTCGAGCAGGCCCTGGATCGTCTCCCGCACCCCCGGCCGCGACTCATCGGCGTCGAGCAGCCGTACCGCTATCCGGTGGGTCTCGCGGCCCACCCTCGCCTCCAGCTCCGTCACCCTGGCCCCCAGCTGGGGCTCGTTCGACGCCGCCACCCACAGGTGCAGCGCCGCCCGGAACAGCGGCCCCGTGTAGAGATCGACCAGGGCGGCCACCACCGACGCCCGGTCCTGGGCCGGAAGCTCGTTCAGGGCCGTGGAGCGCTGCTCGGCGACGTACTCCACCGCCGCCGTGAAGAGGTCCTCCCGCGTCGGGAAGTGATGCTGGGTCGCGCCCCGCGAGACCCCCGCACGCTCGGCGACCACGGACACCGTGGATCCCGCCCAGCCGCTCTCGGCCAGGCACGCCACCGCGGCCTCGAGAAGACGTTGGCGCGTGGCCCGGCTGCGGTCCTGCTTGGGCGAGCGATCGGCACGGTCGGCGTTACCGGCACGATCGGCCGTGGTCACAGCACCCATGGGCACTCCCGTCGTTCGAGGAACGCCCCCATCCCCTCCCGCGCCTCCGCCGAGGCGAAGAGCCGCGCGGACAGGTCGATGAGGGAGTCCGTGTGGTGGTCGAATGCGTCGAGCACCCTAGCCGTGAGCAGCTTCTTCGTCTCGGCCAGGGCCTGCGGTGCCGCCTTGCGCAGCCCCTCGAGGAGCGGCCGGAGCTCCGCGTCCGCGTCATCGCCCGCCACCGTCACAAGACCCACCCGCGCCGCCTCCGCCCCGCCGAACCGCTCCCCGGTGAGGAAGTAGCGCGACGCCGCGCTCGCGTCCAGCCGGGCCAGCAGCGGCATGGAGATCACCGCGGGCGCCACCCCGATCCGTACCTCCGTCAGCGCGAACGACGCCCCGGGACCCGCGACGGCCATGTCGCACACGCCGAGCAGACCGAGTCCGCCCGCCCGCACATGCCCGTCCACCCGCGCCACCACCGGCTTCGGCAGCTCCACGATCTGCCGGAGCAGCCCCACGAAGACGGCCGGGTCCGGCGGCTCCCGCAGGTCGGCGCCCGAGCAGAACGTCGATCCTGTGTGCGTGAGGACGACCGCGCGTACGCCGGGGTCCTTGCCCAAGTCGGCGAGCGCTTCCGTGAACCCGCGCAGCAGCCCCGCCGAGAGGGCGTTGCGGTTGGCGGGCGTGTCCAGGGTGATCGTGACGATGCCGCGCTTCTCGGACGAGCAGACGAGTGCCATGTGAACTCCCTCGGACAAAACAGCGGGTTCAGTACGACTTGGGCAAGCCGAGCGTCTGGTGCGAGACGTAGTTGAGGATCATTTCCCTGCTCACCGGGGCGATCCGCGCCACCCGTGACGCCACGATCAGCGAGGCGAGCCCGAACTCCTTGGTCAGGCCGTTGCCGCCCAGGGTGTGCACCGACTGGTCGACGGTCTTCACGCACGCGTCGGCGGCGGCGAGCTTGGCCATGTTGGCGGCCTCGCCGGCGCCCATGTCATCGCCCTCGTCGTAGAGCCGGGCGGCCTTCTGCATCATCAGGCGGGCGAGTTCGATGTCGATGTGGGACTGCGCGAGGGGGTGCGCGATCGCCTGGTGGGCGCCGATCGGGCTCTTCCACACGCTGCGTTCCTTGGCGTAGCCCACGGCGCGCGCGAGCGCGAAACGCGCCATGCCGAGCGAGAACGCCGCCGTCATGATCCGCTCGGGGTTGAGCCCGGCGAAGAGCTGGAGCAGCCCGGCGTCCTCGTCGCCCACCAGCGCGTCGGCGGGCAACCGCACGTCGTCCAGGGTCAGTTCGAACTGCTTCTCCGGAGCCTGGAGTTCCATCTCGATCTGCCGCCGCTGGAAGCCCTCCGTCTCGCGCGGGACGATGAAAAGGCAGGGCTTGAGGTTGCCGGTGCGGGCATCTTCCGTTCGGCCCACGATCAGCGTCGCGTCGGCGATGTCGACGCCCGAGATGAACACCTTGCGGCCGGTCAGGAGCCAGTCGCCGCTCGCCTCGTCCTTGCGCGCGGTCGTCGTGATCCGGTGGGAGTTGGAGCCCGCGTCGGGCTCGGTGATGCCGAACGCCATGGTGCGGCTGCCGTCGGCGAGGCCGGGCAGCCAGGCCTGCTTCTGCTCGTCGGTGCCGAAGCGGGCGATGACGGTTCCGCAGATCGCGGGCGACACGACCATCATCAGCAGGGGACAGCCCGCCGCGCCCAATTCCTCCAGGACGATGGAGAGTTCGGCTATGCCGCCGCCTCCGCCGCCGTACTCCTCGGGCAGGTTCACGCCCAGGTAACCGAGCTTGGCGGCGTCGGCCCACAGCTCGTCGGGGTGGCCCTCCTCGCGTACGACGCCGGTCATGTAGTCGCGGCCGTAGCGCTTGCCGAGTGCGGCGACGGCCGCGCGCAGGGCCTGGTGCTCCTGGGTTTCGAGGACGGTGCTCATACGGATTGCTCCTCCTGTACGGCGTCTGCGGCGACGTCTGCGGCTGCGACGTCCACGACTGCGAGCAGCGCGCCGACCTCGACCTGGCGGCCGGGCTCGGCGTGCAAGGTGGTGAGCGTGCCGGGGGCGGGAGCGGTGATGCGGTGCTCCATCTTCATGGCCTCCAGCCAGATGAGGGGCTGCCCGGCGGTGACCCGGACGCCCTCCGCGAGCCCCTCGGCCAGGCGCACGACGGTGCCGGGCATCGGGGCGAGCAGGGATCCCGGCTCCTGCCGGGTGGTGGGTTCGGGGAGCAGCGGGAGCGGGGTGAGGGCGGTGTTGCCGACGTACACCCGGCCGTCGTCGCCGTACCGGCTGACCGTGAACTGCCGCCGCACACCGTCGACTTCCAGAACCACGAGCTCACGGGACACGGAGATCACCCGCACTCCCTCCGCGCTCAGCCCCTCCCGCGTGTGCCGGTAGCGGACTTCGTGCTCGGTCCCGTCCGGCTCGCTGCGGAAGAGCTTGGTGGTCGGCTGCGAGGCGAGGTTGCGCCAGCCGCCGAACCGGGAGCGCCCGTGCGCGTCGGCGAGCGCGGCGGCCAGCGGTGCGTGGGGATCGGGCGCGGGAGCGGCGAGTTCGTCGACGTACCGGTCGTAGAAACCGGTGTCCATGCGGGCCTCGACGAACTCCGGGTGCCGCAAGGACCGTACGAGCAACTCCCTGTTGGTGACGGGTCCGTGGACCACCGCACGATCGAGGGCGCCCGCGAGGCCGCGCAGGGCCCGGGCACGCGTGGGGGCGTACGAGACGGCCTTGGCCAGCATCGGGTCGTAGTGCACGCCGATCGTGTCGCCGTCCGCGTACCCCGTGTCGAGCCGCACGCCCGGCACGGAGAGCCGGTGCAGGGTGCCGGTCTGCGGGGCCCACCCGGCCGCCGGGTCCTCTGCGTAGAGGCGGGCCTCGACGGCGTGTCCGCGCGCGGCCGGCGGCTCTTCCGCGAGCCGTCCGCCCTCCGCGACCTGGATCTGCAGCGCCACGAGGTCGACCCCGAACACTGCCTCGGTCACCGGGTGTTCGACCTGGAGCCGCGTGTTCATCTCCAGGAAGTGCGCCCGGTCGCCCGCGACCAGGAACTCCACCGTGCCCGCCCCGCGATACCCGGTCACGCGCGCCGCACGCAGCGCCTGCGCGTGCAGCTCGTCGACGAGACCGGCGGCCAGACCCGGCGCCGGGGACTCCTCGATGACCTTCTGGTGCCTGCGCTGGAGCGTGCAGTCCCGCGTGCCGAGCGCCCACACGGTGTCGTACGCGTCGGCCATGATCTGCACCTCGACGTGCCGACCGCCCTCCAGATAGGGCTCGACGAAGACCTCGCCGTCCCCGAAGGCACTGGCAGCCTCCGCCCGCGCAGCCTCCAACTCCCCTTTCAGAGAGCCCAGTTCCCGAACGACGCGCATGCCGCGCCCGCCGCCACCGGCAGCCGCCTTCACCAGAACGGGCAGATCACCTTCGGTGACGTCGTCCAGGCCGAGCGGCGCGATGCCCATGAGCTCCTTGGCGCGCGTCTTGGAGGCCATGGACTCGATCGCTTCGGGCGGCGGTCCGATCCATGTGAGGCCGGCGTCGATGACGGCGCGCGCGAAGTCCGCGTTCTCGGAGAGGAAGCCGTAGCCGGGGTGCACGGCGTCCGCTCCTGCCGCCTGCGCGGCCTTCACGATGAGTTCGCCGCGCAGATACGTGTCGGCGGGCGCCGCGCCCGGCAACCGGACGGCGGAGTCGGCCTCGCGGACGTGCAGGACGTCCGCGTCGGCGTCGGAGTACACCGCGACGGTCTTGATGCCCAGGTCGCGGCAGGTGCGGAAGACGCGGCAGGCGATCTCGCCGCGGTTGGCGACAAGTACCGAGCTGATCATGATGAGTT
This sequence comes from Streptomyces sp. NPDC055189, assembly GCF_053606765.1. Lineage (NCBI taxonomy): Bacteria > Bacillati > Actinomycetota > Actinomycetes > Kitasatosporales > Streptomycetaceae > Streptomyces > Streptomyces sp. NPDC055189. The sequence continues at coordinate 91,442 of NZ_JBSGSG010000029.1, read as the reverse complement.
CCTCACATCCGGAAGACGCCGAAGCCACCGCGCGCGCCCTCGTAGGGCGCGGTGTGGATCGCGGACAGGCACAGGCCCAGGACCGTGCGGGTGTCGCGGGGGTCGATGACCCCGTCGTCGTAGAGGCGGCCGGAGAGGAACATCGGCAGGGACTCCGACTCGATCTGCTGCTCCACCATGGCGCGCAGGCCCGCGTCGGCATCGTCGTCGTAGGGCTGCCCCTTGGCGGCGGCGGAGGCGCGGGCCACGATCGACAGGACCCCCGCGAGCTGCTGCGGCCCCATGACGGCGGACTTCGAGCTGGGCCAGGCGAAGAGGAAGCGCGGGTCGTAGGCGCGCCCGCACATGCCGTAGTGCCCGGCACCGTAAGAGGCCCCCATCAGCACGCTCAGATGCGGCACCCGCGAATTCGACACGGCGTTGATCATCATCGCGCCGTGTTTGATGATGCCGCCCTGCTCGTACTCCTTGCCGACCATGTAGCCGGTGGTGTTGTGCAGGAAGAGCAGCGGAATGTCCCGCTGGTTGGCCAGCTGGATGAACTGGGCCGCTTTCTGCGACTCCTCGCTGAAGAGCACGCCCTGCGCGTTGGCGAGGATGCCGACGGGATAGCCGTGCAGCGAGGCCCATCCGGTGGTGAGGCTCGCCCCGTAGAGCGGCTTGAACTCGTCGAAGTCGGAGCCGTCGACGATGCGGGCGATGACCTCGCGCGGGTCGAAGGGCACCTTGAGGTCGCCGGGCACGATGCCGAGCAGTTCGTCCTCGTCGTACTTGGGCGGCTCGACGACGATCGCCGGATCGGCGTACGCCTTCCTCCAGTTGAGCCGCTTCACCACCCGCCGGGCCTGCCTGAGCGCGTCCCGCTCGTCCTCGGCGAGATAGTCCGCGAGGCCGGAGGTACGGGCGTGCATCTCGGCGCCGCCGAGCGACTCGTCGTCGCTCTCCTCGCCGGTGGCCATCTTGACCAGCGGCGGACCGCCGAGGAAAACCTTGGCGCGCTCCTTGACCATGATCACGTGGTCGCTCATGCCGGGGACGTACGCGCCGCCCGCGGTGGAGTTGCCGAAGACGACGGCGACGGTCGGAATCCCGGCGGCGGAGGACTGCGTGAGGTGCTTGAAGAGCGCACCGCCCGGAATGAAGATCTCCTTCTGGGACGGCAGATCGGCGCCGCCCGACTCCACGAGATGGATGGACGGCAGCCGGTTGGCGTGCCCGATCTCGTGCGCCCGGAAGGCCTTCTTCAGGGTCCACGGATTACTGGCCCCGCCCCTCACGGTCGGGTCATTGGCGGTGATCAGACACTCGACACCCTCGACGACACCGATGCCGGTCACCATCGAGCCGCCGACGGGGTAGTCGCTTCCCCAGGCGGCGAGCGGCGACAGTTCGAGGAACGGCGTGTCCGGGTCGAGGAGCAGCTCGATCCGCTCACGGGCGAGCAGCTTGCCGCGCTTGCGATGCCGGGCGACGTACTTCTCGCCGCCGCCTTCAAGGGCCTTGGCCTGCTCGGCGTCGAGCTCGGTGAGCTTGGCCAGCATGGCCTCGCGGTGCTCGGCGTACTCGGCGCTCGCGGGGTCGAGCGCGGACGCGAGGACGGTCACGGGAGTACCTCCGTCGGTTCGGTGGGTGCGGTCGCTTCGATCGGTGCGGTCGCTTCGAGCAGCGCGGCCGCTTCGAGCAGCGCGGCCGGGATGTCGAGATGACGGGCGCGCAGCCATTCGCCCAGACCCTTGGCCTGCGGATCGAAACGGGCCTGCGAGGCGACACCGGCGCCGAGGATCCCCACGACGACGAAGTTCAGCGCGCGCAGATTCGGCAGAACGTGCCGTACGACGGTCAAATCGGCTGCTTCCGGGATGAGTTCACGGAACCGCTCGACGGTCAGCTCATGGACGAGCCACCGCCAGGCATCCTCCGTACGCACCCACACCCCTACGTTCGCGTCCCCGCCCTTGTCACCGCTGCGGGCCCCGGCGACGAGGCCGAGGGGGGCGCGGCGGGTGGGACCGGCCGGCAGGGGCGCGGGCAGGGGCGGCTGGTCGAGGTCTTCGAGTACGAGACTGCCGCCCCGGGCTTCGATGACCCGCCGCTCTCCGCCCGCCAGGACGGCGACGTGGTCGACGGTGCCGCGCTCGACGTACGCGGCTTCGAAGACTCCGTAGGGCGCGCCCTTGCCCGGAGGCGCCGTCACGTGGAATCCGGGGTAGCTGCCGAGGGCGAGCTCGATCGCGGCGCCGCTCAGGGTGCGGCCGACGGGCTCCTGCTGCGGATCGCGCACGACGAGCCGCAGCAGGGCGGAGGCGCCTTCTTCGCTCGGGGCATCGGCCCGATCAGCACGTACCAGCTCCCACCGCACCTCCTCCGGACGGGATTTCGTGCGCCCGAAGGCATCCTCGACCTGCGCACGCACCAGCGCGGCCTTGGCCTCGATGTCCAGCCCCGTGAGCACGAAGACAACCTCGTTGCGGAAGCCGCCGAGCCGGTTCAGACCGACCTTCAGATCCGGCGGCGGAGCTTCCCCCCGCACCCCCGACACGCGTACCCGGTCGGGCGCTTCCTGCGTGAGGGTGACCGTGTCGAGCCGGGCGGTGACGTCGGGCCCGGCATACCGGGCGCCGGAGGTCTCGTACAGGAGCTGCGCGGTGACCGTTCCGACGTCGACGAACCCACCTGTGCCGTCATGCTTGGTGATGACGGCGGCCCCGTCCTCATGGATCTCGGCGACCGGAAATCCGGGCCGAAGAACCTCAGGCCCCGACCGTCCGCCCTCCCCGAAGAAGGCGTAATTCCCGCCGGTGGCCTGCGTCCCGCATTCGAGGATGTGCCCGGCGACGACGGCACCGGCGAGCCGGTCGTAGTCACCGTCCCCCCACCCGAAGTGAGCGACGGCGGGCCCGGAGACGAGCGCGGCATCGGTCACGCGCCCGGTGACGACGACATCGGCCCCGTCCCGCAGACAGGCGGCGATTCCGGAGCCTCCGAGGTAGGCGTTGGCGGTGAGCGCACCGGGATAGCGATCCCCGAGGTCATCACCCTCCACATACGCAACCCGCACCCCGACCCCGAGCCGCCCGGCCAGCTCCTCCACCGCACCGGCCAGCCCGGCGGGATTGAGCCCTCCGGCATTGGCGACGATCTTCACGCCCCGCTCCCGCGCGAGCCCCAGGCACTCCTCCAGCTGCCGCAGGAAGGTCTTCGCGTAGCCGCGCGCGGGGTCCTTGAGCCGATCGCGCCCGAGAATCAGCATGGTCAGCTCGGCGAGATAGTCGCCGGTGAGGACGTCGAGGGGGCCGCCGGTGAGCATGTCGCGCATGGCGTCGAAGCGGTCGCCGTAGAACCCGGAGGCGTTCCCGATCCGCAGCGGCGGCGCGGTCACAGCCCGCCGCCCTCTTCGGTACGCGGGGGCCGCCCGGCACCCGGCGGCCCGGCGAAGGCCTGAGCGATACCGAGCCACCGCTCGGCATCGGCACCTTCCGCGCTCACGGCGAGATCATCACGGTGCGCGCGCTGCGTGACGAGAAGACAGAAATCAAGCGCGGGCCCGGTCACCCGCTGCCCGGCGTCCTCGGGCCCGCTGACCCACAACTCACCCGAGGGCAACCGCAGCTCGACCCGGAAGGCCTCAGCGGGCGCACTCAGCCCCCGCACCCCGAACGAGAAGTCCCGGGCCCGGACTCCGATATGGGCCACGTGCCGCAGCCGATCGGTCGGCACCCGCACCACGCCCACCGCGTCGGCGACGTCCTGGCCGTGGGCCCAGGTCTCCATGAGCCGGGCTGTGGCCATGGAGGTGGCGGACATGGGCGGCCCGTACCAGGGGAAACGGGTCCCGCGCGGCGCGGCGACAAGGGCCTTCAACAACTCGTCGCGCCCGGTACGCCACCGCGAGAGCAGCTCACCGACCGGCAGCCCGGCCCCTTCCTCGGCCCCGTCGTCGACAAAGGACTCAGGAGCCGCAAGAGCCTCCTCGACAAGCTGCCCGAAGGCATCCCCATCGGTAACGGCGATCAGCGCGGCCCGGTCGGTCCAGGCGAGATGGGCGATCTGATGAGCAACGGTCCACCGCTCAGCAGGAGTGGGCAACGCCCACCGCTCTTCATTCAACCCCTCGACCAACTGGTCGAGTTCCTCGCTCTCACGGCGCAGATCATCGAGTACGGGCACAGCTTCGGGCACGGAGCGCTCCCCTCGGGGCACGACGGTGTGCCCCGGAGCATGGCAGCGTCCGGAGAAACAAGCAAGCGTGCTTGCATTACTTTCCGGACGGCTCCGGAACGCTCCCCTCGGCCTCTTCCTCGGCCTCGACGAGCACGGCCTCCGGGGCGGACCCCGACACCACACCCCCCGCCTTACGCCCCCGGCCACGCCCGACCTGGGTCCGCACGGCCCCCATGCTGGCGGCAATGACCAACGAAATGGCCAAAGCCTCATTGACGGACAGAGCCTGGTTGAGCACGAGGAACCCGGCGACGGCGGCGATGGCCGGTTCCAGACTCATCATGATCGCGAAAGTAGAGGCAGGCAGCCGCCGCAGAGCGAGCAACTCAAGCGTGTACGGCAGCACGGACGACATCACGGCGACAGCGGCACCAAGCCCGAGCACCTCGGGCCGGACAAGCTTCTCCCCCGACTCGACGAGCCCGAGCGGCAGGAACACCACAGCAGCGACGACCATCGCGAGGGCAAGCCCATCAGCCTGCGGAAAGCGCCGCCCCGTACGGGCGCTGAAGACGATGTACGTGGCCCACATGACGCCGGCGCCGAGCGCGTACGCCACACCCACCGGATCAAGCCCGCTGAAACCACCCCCGCCCCCCAGCAAGAAGACCCCACACAAGGCCAGCCCGGCCCAGACCAGATTCACGGCACGCCGCGAAGCAAGAACGGACAGAGCCAGCGGCCCGAGCACCTCAAGAGTCACGGCAGGCCCCATGGGAATCCGGGCAACGGACTGATAGAAGAGCCCATTCATCCCGGCCATGGCCACCCCAAAGGCAACGACAGTCCCCCAGTCAGCCTTGCTGTGCCCCCGCAGCCGGGGCCGGCACACGACCATCAGCACCAACGCGGCGAAGGCGAGCCGCAGGGTCACGATGCCGAGCGCCCCCGCCTTGGGCATCACACTCACGGCAATGGCCCCGCCGAACTGAACGGAGACCCCACCGGCGAGCACAAGCCCGACGGGCCCAAGGGCACCCCACCGCCCACCGGGTGCGGCCTCCGGCCCACTCCTCGACGCGTCCACAGCCAACCTTCCAATCCTCCAACGTGACCCAGTCCACTCACCTGAACTGCCCCGTCCAAGGTAGTAGACCACGTAAGGATTGTGGAGCCCTTTCACTGCTGTACGCAAACCCCGTCCACATGCCGAGGCGGCGAAGGCGGCGGGGGAGAGAGCGAGGCGGATACGCCCCGCCGTCTCACATCGGCGTGAACTCGTACTGCAGCTCGCAGAGATGCCCGGACTTGACCATGCCCATGACCGTGGCCTCGATGGGCGTGTCGTCATCACTGAAGACGACACGCAGGGTGCGAAGCACCGGAAGGCTGCCGGGGGCGGGAGAGCCGGACAGCCGGAGAGCCGGAGAGCCGCAGAGCTGTGTACGCGGGCGGCAGGGTGCAGGGTCCGCTGCCTCACCGACACCGAGGAAGCCCGGCCCTTGCGTGAGACCAGGGCGCGCGAGGCTGGCCGCAGGGGGCTGTGCTGTGCTGGTCCGGCGCTTGAATCGGTCACCGGTGCCGTCCGTTCTCCGGAGTTTGGCGGTTACGGACCGGGAGTAAAGGGCGCTCCGCTGCGCTGCGCGTCGGCTGCGCCGATGACCCTTCGGGTCACCCTTGACACCCGCCCCTCCACCGCGCGAGGGAAAGCGACCGGACGGCCCGGGGGCGGGACTCTCGACCAGGGCAGCCGGGTCGTCTGTGTTCCTGTCGGGTGCGGACTGATTCGTCGGGGGCGGCCGCCAGAGGGTGAGGTGCGCGGCCCGCTGGACCGGGGCACCGGTCTCGTCAAGCGGCTGCGGACCGGATCGTTGGGGGTGGCCGCAAGGGGGACGGAGCGGGCGTGGGGCGGCGGCCCGTGTCGGCGGGAGGTGACGGGCGACCGGCTACCCGGTGGTCGGAAGGGCGGCCCGGCGGTTGGTGGTGGGGCGGATTGCAGGAAAGTCCCGGGATGCGGGGCGTTGAGGGCCCGTTCGGCGGGACTTTTCTGCGATCGGTACGGAGGGCCGGGGGTGGGCTGCGGGCAGGGCGACGGCGGACGGGGGCGGGCGACCGCCTGCCCGGTGGTGGGGAAGGCGACCCGGCGGGCAGTGGCAGGGCGGATTGCAGGAAAGTCCCACGAAGCAAGGCGCTGAGGGCCCCTGCGGCGGGACTTTTCTGCAATTGGTGCGTAGGGGCGGGGGCGGGCGCGAGGGGACGGGCTGCGGGCAGGGTGGCGTGGTCGTCGGCGGACGGGGGCGGGCGACCGCCTGCCCGGTGGCGGGGAAGGCGACCCGGCGGCCGGTCGTGGGGCGGACTGCAGGAAAGTCCCACGAAGCGAGGCGCTGAGGGCCGGTGCGGCGGGACTTTTCTGCGATCGGGGCGGGGGACCGGCGGCGGGCGCGAGGGGACAGGCTGCAGGCAGCGCGGCGTCGGCGGACGGGAGACCGGCTGTCCGGTGGTGCGGAAGGGCGGTCCGGCGGCCGGTCGTAGGGCGGATTGCAGGAAAGTCCCGCGATGCGGGGTGCTGGGGGCCTGTGCGGTGGGACTTTTCTGCGATCGGTGCGGAGGGGTGGGGGTGGGGGACCTACTTGGCAAAGTTGTGTTCGGGGAGACGAAGGGCGCGCGGAGTGCGTGGTGCGCCCTCTAGGGGATGAGGTGCCGGCCCCCGGCGCCGGGCGGGGTGCGTCGGTTTCGTCCGGCGGCTGCCGGGGTCGGCTCCACGGGCGGTCACTCGCCGTCCCCCGCCCACGGGGAGCCGTCGTCGGTGACGGGCCCGTCTGCCCAGCGGGCATCTGTCTGCGGGGGCGGCCAACACCTCATCTCGCGACGGCGCATCGGCTCCCGCGTGCGCCCCTCTTGTCCCCGAACACAACTTTGCCAAAGTTGGTGCCCCACCCCCAGCCCTGGCGCCGATTGCAGAAAAGTCCCGCCGCACCCGCCCTCCACCCGGCGTGGCGTGGGACTTTTCTGCAATCCGTCCTACCACCGCCCGACGGGCCGCCCCACGTCCGCTCCGTCCCCCTTGCGGCCACCCCCAACGATCCGGTCCGCAGCCGCTTGACGAGACCGGTGCCCCGGTCCAGCGACCGCGCACCTCACCCTCTGGCGGCCGCCCCCGACGAACCAGTCCGCACCCGACGGGAAGCCGGATGAATTGTCTGCCCTGGTCGAGAGTCCCGCCCCCGGGCCGTCCGGTCGCTTTCCCTCGCGCGGTGGAGGGGCGGGAGTCAAGGGTGGAGCGAAGCGGAATCGGCGCAGCCGACGCGCAGCGCAGCGGAGCGCCCTTGACGCCCGGCCCGTAACCGCCAAACTCCGGAGAACGGACGGCACCGGTGACCGACTCAAACGCCGGACCAGCACAGCTGCGGATACGGCGGTCCAGCGGACGGAAACAGGAACCGAGGCGGGCACCGCACGGCGCCCGGCCGTCGGTATCCCGCGGGTCAGGACAGCGGCGACCCCCGCCCCGCAATCCCCTCATCCAGCACCTCAGCCAGCACCTCAGCCAGCCCCCCAGCCAGCACCTCAGCCAAATGCCGCCCCCGAACCCCCTCCCCCACCTGCGAAAGCTGCGTCCGGCAGGAGAAGCCGTCCGCCAGGACCACCGGGCCGCCCTCCCCCTCCGGCACGGCCCCCCGCACCGCAGGCAGCAACTGCTCCTCCGCGCACGCCACCGAGACCTCGTAATGCCCCGCCTCGAAGCCGAAGTTCCCCGCGAGACCGCAGCAGCCCCCGCTCAGCTCCCCCTCCAGGCCCGCCTTCTCCCGCAGTCGGCGCTCTGCCCCGTCGCCAAGGACCGCGTGCTGATGGCAGTGCGTCTGGCCCACCACAGGACGCCCGATCCGCGGCGGCGACCACTCCGGGGCGAGTTCCTCCAGGGCCTGGGCGAACGTACGTACACGCCCCGCGAGTTCAGCAGCGCGCGGGTCATCGCCGAGGAGCTCCACCAGGTCCGTCTTCAGCGCCGCGGCGCAGCTCGGTTCGAGGACCACGAGCAGCGCGCCCGAATCGAGCAGCGGCCCCATCCGATCCAGCGTGCGCCGCATCACCGCGCGGGCGCGGTCGAGCTGGCCCGTGGAGACGTACGTGAGACCGCAGCACACCTCCCCCGGCGGCACCACGGGACGCAGCCCCGCGTCCTCAAGGACCCGCACCGCGGCCCGCCCCACCGAGGGCGACAGGTGATCCGTGAACGTATCGGGCCACAGCACGACCGCCGGACCCCCCACACCCCCCGGAGCCCCCCGCCCCCCGAACCACCGCCGGAAACTCTCCCCCGCCAACCGCGGAATCTCCCTCTCCGGAGCGATCCCGCCCACCCGCTTGGCCAGCGACGCCAACACCCCCACCCGCATCAACGCATTGGCCACCCCCACCGTACGCGTCCGCTCGGCGAGGCGCAGCCACACCGGCAGCCAGCCCATGGCGTAGTGCGACGCGGGCCGCCTGCGCCCCTCGTAGTGGTGATGCAGGAACTCCGCCTTGTACGTGGCCATGTCCACGCCCACCGGACAGTCCGACCGGCAGCCCTTGCAGGACAGGCACAGGTCGAGCGCGTCCCGCACCTCCTCCGAGCGCCACCCGTCCGTGACGACCTCCCCCGCGAGCATCTCGTGCAGCAGCCGTGCCCGGCCCCGCGTGGAGTGCTCCTCCTCGCCCGTGGCCCGGAAGGAGGGGCACATGACACCGCCGCCCGAACCGGCCGACGACGTACGGCACTTCGCGACCCCCACACACCGCCGCACCGCCGCCGAGAAGTCCCCGCCGTCATGGGGGTAGCCGAAGGCCACGTCCACCAGCTTGCGCGGCAGCGGGGCGAACCGCAGGTTCGCGTCCAGCGGCGCGGGCCGCACCAGCATCCCCGGATTCAGCAGATCCGCCGGGTCCCACACCCCCTTCACCCGCTCGAAGAGGCCCACGAGATCGGCGCCGTACATCTTCGGAAGGAGTTCCGCCCGCGCCTGCCCGTCCCCGTGCTCGCCCGACAGCGAGCCGCCGTGCGCGACCACGACCTCCGCCAGGTCCTCCGAGAAGCGCCGGAAGCGCCGCACGCCGTCGCCACTCATCAGGTCGAAGTCGATGCGTACGTGAATGCAGCCGTCCCCGAAGTGCCCATACGGAGTCCCGCGCAGGCCGTGCTCGGCGAGCAGCCCCCTGAAGTCCCGCAGATACGCCCCGAGCCGGGCCGGCGGCACCGCGCAGTCCTCCCAGCCCGGCCACGCCTCGCTGCCGTCCGGCATCCGCGTCGCCGTACCGCTGGCGTCCTCGCGTACCCGCCACAGGGCGCGCATCCCGGCCGGATCGGTCACCACCACCGAGTCCACGACGCCCCCGGAGGCGGCGCCCTTCACGATCGACTCGGCACGCGCGCGTGCCTCGCTCCCGCTCTCGCCGCCCGTCTCCACGAACAGCCAGGCACCGCCCTTGGGCAGCCCGCGCGCTCCCCGTACGAGGTCGGCGGCCATCCCCTCCACCGTCAGCGGCCCGTACGGAAGCAGCCCCGCCGCGGCCTCCGCCGCCGCGCTCTCGTCGGCGTAACCGAGGACGGCGAGCGCACGCGCGCGGGGCGAGTCGACGAGGCGTACGACCGCCTCCGTCACCACGCCGAGGGTGCCTTCGGAGCCGCAGAAGGCGCGGGCCAGGTCCACGCCCCGCTCGGGGAGCATGGCGTCGAGCGCGTAGCCGGAGATACGGCGCGGAAGCTCGGGGAAGCCGGTGCGCAGGAGCTCCAGATCGCCCTCCACCAGCGGGCGCAGGCCCTCCGGCGCGCCCGCCCACCCCTGGCCGAGTGCGAGCCCCGCTCCCGCACCGCTCACGACCGAAAGCGACGAGACGTTGTCGGCGGTGGTCCCCCAGGCGACCGAGTGGGACCCGCAGGAGTTGTTGCCGATCATGCCGCCGAGGGTGCAGCGGTTGTGGGTGGAGGGGTCGGGGCCGAAGGTCAGGCCGTGCGGGGCCGCCGCGTTCCGCAGGTCGTCGCAGATCACTCCCGGCTGTACGACCGCGGTCCGCGACTCCGCGTCGAGGGACACGATGCGGTTCATGTGCCGGGTGAAGTCGAGGACGAGCCCCGTACCGGTCGCCTGCCCGGCGATGGACGTACCGGCGCCGCGAGCGACGACGGGCACCCCGCGCTCCCGGCACACGGCGAGCGCCGCCGCCACGTCGTCCGCGTCGCGCGGGGCGAGGACCCCGAGCGGCACCCGGCGGTAGTTGGACGCGTCCATGGTGTTCAGGGCCCGCGCGGTGACGGAGAAGTCCACCTCCCCCCGCACGGCCGCCCGCAGTTCCCTCTCCACCTCTACGGCTTCGCCTACACCTTCGCCTACGCCTCCGAGATCACTCATGCCCATATCCATGCCCTCAGGATGCATCCGCGAAGGCCCTCACCGACCGCAGCCAAACGCCCGACGAGTACCTATAGTTGCCGCGACTTGATCAGCGCACCCCCCACACGGCCCCAGAGGAGAGCCCTCATGACACCCGGCACCCCCGACCGCATCGTCCTCGACCCCTTCGTCACCGACCTCGACGGCGAGAGCGCCAGGCTGCGTGCCGCGGGCCCGCTCGCCGAGGCGGAGCTGCCCGGCGGCGTACCGGTCTGGGCGGTCACGCACCACGCCGAGGCCCGCCAACTCCTCACCGACAAGCGCCTGGTGAAGGACATCGACGTGTGGGGCGCCTGGCGGCGCGGCGAGATACCCGCGGACTGGCCGCTGATCGGCCTCGCCAACCCGGGCCGCTCGATGCTGACGGTCGACGGCGAGGAGCACCGCAGGATGCGGGCCCTGGTCGCGCAGGCGCTGACGCCGAAGCGGGTCGAACGGATGCGGGAGCGGATAGCGGAGCTGACGAAGGGCCTCCTGGACCGCCTCCCGTCAGAGGAAGGTCAAGTCGTCGATCTGAAGGCGGAGTTCGCCTACCCCCTCCCCATGTACGTCATCAGCGACCTGATGGGCATCGAGGAGGCCGACCACCCCCGTCTGAAGGTCCTCTTCGACAAGTTCTTCTCCACCCAGACGCCGCCGGATGAGGTCATGGCGACGCTGGGCGAACTCGCCGACATGATGGGCAGGGTCGTCGCGGCGCGGCGGGCGGAGCCGGGCGACGATCTGACCAGCGCCCTGATCCTCGCCTCCGAGAACGGCGACCACCTCACCGACGCGGAGATCCTCTCCACGCTCCAGCTGATGGTCGCGGCGGGCCACGAGACGACGATCTCGCTGATCGTCAACGCGGTGGTGAATCTTTCGGCCCACCCCGAGCAGCTCGCCCTCGTCCTCTCCGGCGATGCGAGCTGGGAGATGGTGGTGGAGGAGACCCTGCGCCACTCCACGCCGACGTCACACGTCCTGATCAGGTTCGCGGCCGAGGACGTCCCGGTGGGCGACAAGGTGATCCGCGAGGGTGACGCGCTGATCGTGTCGTACGCGGCGATCGGCCGGGACGAGGGGGCGCACGGCCCCACGGCGGGCGCCTTCGACATCACGCGCACATCCCCGAACCGCCACATCTCCTTCGGCCACGGCCCGCACGTCTGCCCCGGAGCGGCCCTGTCCCGCCTGGAGGCGGGGGTGGCGCTCCCCGCCCTCTACGAGCGTTTCCCGGAGCTGACCCTTGCGGTCGCGCCGGGCGAGCTCCGCAACAAGCCGGTGGTGACGCAGAACGATCTGTACGAGCTGCCGGTACGGCTACGGAAGTAGCCTCCCCGGAGCGTCCACCAGGTGACCGAACGGTCTCAGCCGCCGGACACCCCCGGGGCACCCGCGCCGGTAGCCGTTAGGCTCACCCCGTGGCTGAGATCCAGATTCCCGCTGACATCAAGCCCGCCGACGGACGTTTCGGCGCGGGCCCCTCCAAGGTGCGCACGGAGGCGCTGGACGCGCTCGCCGCCACCGGTACCTCTCTGCTCGGCACCTCCCACCGCCAGGCCCCGGTCAAGAACCTGGTCGGCAAGGTGCGCGAGGGCGTGCGCGACCTCTTCTCCCTCCCCGAGGGTTACGAGGTGATCCTGGGCAACGGCGGCTCCACCGCCTTCTGGGACGTCGCGACGCACGGCCTCATCGAGAACAAGTCGCAGCACCTCACCTTCGGCGAGTTCTCCTCCAAGTTCGCCAAGGCCTCGAAGCTCGCTCCGTGGCTCGCCGAGCCCACGGTGATCTCCAGTGAGCCCGGCACGCACCCGGAGCCGCAGGCCGAGGCGGGCGTGGACGTCTACGCGTTCACGCACAACGAGACCTCGACCGGCGTCGCGGCCCCCATCAAGCGGGTGGCCGGCGCGGACGAGGGTTCCCTCGTCCTGGTGGACGCCACCTCCGGCGCGGGCGGCCTGCCGGTCGACATCGCCGAGACGGACGTCTACTACTTCGCCCCGCAGAAGTCCTTCGCCTCGGACGGCGGCCTGTGGCTCGCCGCGTTCTCCCCGGCGGCGATCGAGCGTGCCGAGCGCATCCACGCGAGCGGCCGGCACGTCCCGGAGTTCTTCAGCCTGCCGACGGCGATCGACAACTCCCGCAAGAACCAGACGTACAACACCCCGGCTCTCGCCACGCTCTTCCTGCTCGCCGAGCAGCTGGAGTGGATGAACAGCCAGGGCGGCCTTGAGTTCACGACCGGCCGCACGGCCGCGTCGTCGCAGGCGCTGTACGGGTGGGCCGAGGAGTCGAAGTACGCGACGCCGTTCGTCACGGACCCGGCCAAGCGCTCGCAGGTCATCGGCACGATCGACTTCGCGGACGAGATCGACGCTGCCGCTGTGGCGAAGGCTCTGCGGGCCAACGGGATCGTGGACACGGAGCCCTACCGCAAGCTCGGCCGTAACCAGCTGCGTGTGGCCATGTTCCCGGCGATTGACCCCTCGGACGTCGAGGCGCTGACCAAGTGCATTGACTATGTGATCGAGAAGCTCTGAGGTTTCGCTGTCACCTGCGGGTGCTTTGTGGCTGAGCGCGCCCACGCGGCGGAGCCGCATATGTCACAGCCCCGCGCCCCTTTCGGGGCGCGGGGAACTCTGCTTTTACCTGCTCAGCTGCTTGAACTTCCGTACCGCCAGCGGCAGGAACAAGAGGGAGATGGCCAGGGGCCACGCCACCGCCATCAGTACCGCGTTCTGCTCCACCCAGCTCGCCCCGCCCGCGCCGGGGTTGCCGAAGAGTTCGCGTGCTGCCGTGCCCGTGGAGGACACCGGGTTCCAGGCGGCGATCGGGGCGAGCCAGTCGGGCATCAGGGACGGTGCGACGAAGACACTGGAGATCATGGTGAGCGGGAAGGCGACCGCGTAGAGGCCGCCCGCCGCCTCCGGGGTCGGCACCACGAGGCCCAGGAACACGCCCACCCAGATCAGGCTGAACCGCAGGAGCAGCAGCAGCCCGAAGGCCGCCAGGGTCTCCGGAAGGCCGGCGCTGGACCGCCAGCCGATGGCCAGCGCGGTGAGCGCGAGGATCGTCAGTTCGGCGCAGGCCACGATCAGATCGGCGAGCCCGCGCCCGGCGGCCACCGCCGACGGCGCCATCGGCATCGAGCGGAAGCGGTCGATGACGCCCTTGGTGGAGTCCGTGACGACCGCCATCGCGGTGTTCATGAAGCCGAAGGCCATGGTCATCACGAACATGCCGGGCATCAGGAACTGCTTGTAATCGCCGTCGTCGCCCCCGCCGGGCACCTTCATCGCCTCGCCGAAGACGAACCCGTACAGGAGCACGGAGATGATCGGGAAGCCCAGCTGCCAGGCGATGTTGACGGGCTGGCGCCGGAAGTGGGTGAGGTAGCGGCGGGTGATGTTCCAGGTGTCGGCGAGCGCCCAGTAGAGGCGGCCTCGCGACGTGTCGGCGGACAACGCGTCCGTGGTCAGTGCGGCGCTCATGCTGCGACCTCCGTCTTCTTCTCGTCGATCCCGGCGGACGCCGCATCCGTGGCGGCCTCGTCGGGTTCCGTGCGATGGCCCGTGAGTCGCAGGAACACGTCGTCGAGGCTCGGCCTGCGAAGACCGATGTCCTCCACCGCGACGCCCTGGTCCTGGAGGGTCCGCGCCACGTCGGTCAGCGCGCCGACCCGGTCGGTCACCGCCGCCTGGACACGCCGCTCCAGGTCGACGGTCTCGGGCACGCCCGCCGCGACCCTGGCGACGGCCTTCACGGCCGCCGGGACATCGGCGTCCTCGCGGACCACGACCTCCAGGTAGCTGCCGCCCACCGTGTTCTTCAGGCCGTCCGGGGTGTCGTCGGCGATGGCGCGGCCCTGGTCGATGACGGTGATCCGGGAGGCCAGCTTGTCGGCCTCCTCCAGATACTGCGTGGTGAGCAGCACCGTCGTACCGTCCGCCACCAACTTCCGTACGGTGTCCCAGACTTCGAGGCGGCTGCGCGGGTCGAGCCCGGTGGTCGGCTCGTCCAGGAAGAGGACGGCGGGCGCGAGGATCATCGACGCGGCGAGGTCGAGCCTGCGCCGCATGCCGCCGCTGTACTGGCCCGCGCCCTTGTCGGCCGCGTCGACCAGGTCGAACTGCTCCAGGAGTTCCCGGGCGCGACGCGCGGCCCGCTTGCCGCCCAAGTGGAAGAGGCGGCCGAACATCTCCAGGTTCTGGCGGCCGGTGAGGACCTCGTCGACCGCCGCGTACTGGCCGGTCAGGCCGATGCGGCTGCGGACGGCGTCGGGCCGGCGCACCACATCGGCCCCCGCGACCTCGGCCCGGCCCCCGTCGAGCCGCACCAGGGTCGAGAGGATGCGTACGGCGGTGGTCTTGCCCGCGCCGTTCGGGCCGAGCAGTCCGTGCACCGTGCCGCGCTCCACGCGCAGATCGAATGCGTCCAGGGCCTTCTTCTCGCCGTAGCGCTTGTCGAGCCCCTCGGCCCGCACCGCGTATGCGTCGTTCTCGCTCACTGCTGCCCCTCCACCCGTTCGAGCTTTTGAGTACGCCGTACCCAAATGAGAGTACACCGTACTCAGTTTCGCGGGTACACCGTACCCAATTACCGGTACGGCGATTAGGCTGAGCGCCATGACGAGCACGAACGGCGGCGGCGAAAGCGAGCCCAAGCGCACCGGCAGCGACATCACCCGCAGCCTGGAACTGCTCTGGGGCGAGGGCGAACGCCCCACGCGCGGCCCCAAACCCGCACTCACCCTGGACCGCATCGTCACCGAGGCCGTACGCCTCGCGGACGCCGAAGGGCTCGCGGCGGTCTCGATGCGCCGCCTGTCCACGGAACTCGGCACCGGCACGATGTCCCTGTACCGCTACGTCCCCGGCAAGAGCGAGCTGCTGGACCTGATGCTGGACCGCGTGTTCACACCGGCGGGCGAGGCGGAACCCCCGAGCGGCGGCTGGCGCGAGGCCGTCGAGGCGTACGCCCGCGAGACCCTCGTCCTCTACCGCGGCCACCCCTGGCTGCTCCACGTCAACCAGGCCCGCCCGGTGCTCGGCCCGGGCTCGGTCGGCGGCCTGGAGCGGACCCTGTCCGGCATCAAGGAGATGGGCCTGAGCGACCCCGAACTGATCGGCGTCATCGTCATGGTCGAGGGATACGTCACCGGAGTCGCCCGCACCCAGGTGCAGGAGATGGAGGCGGTGAAGAAGAGCGGCCTGACGGACAAGGCGTTCTGGGAGGCGCAGTACCCGACCCTGGAGCGGATCATGAACAGCGGCCGCTACCCGCACCTCGCGGGGCTCTCCGACGACGCGTTCGGCTCGGAGTTCGACCATTTCGAGTTCGGTCTGCAGCGCCTGCTCGACGGTCTCGACGTCCTGGTGGCGGCCCGGCGCGAGCTGCGGGCGCCCGGCGAGTAGCCCCGCCGGGCCGGCCGGACGCCGTGCCCGCTAGTTCCGCCGGAACAACCGCTTCAGCCCGAGGAAGGCGGCGAGCACGCCGAGGGCGAGCAGACCCACCTTGAGCCCGCCGTCGGTTACGGAGTCCCCCTCGGCCCCCGCCTGCCCGGAACCGCTGCCGCCGGAGCCCGAGTTGCCCCCGCCCGCCCCCTCGACCTCGACGGGCTCGACCTGGCTCTGCTCGCCCTCGCTGCCGTACAGGAGGGTCGTACCGTCCAGGGTGTACGTCACGGACTCGCCCTGCCGCTGGAGCGGCACGCTCAGCCGCCCCTGGCGCTCGGGCTTCTTCCCCTCGCCCTTCCAGGTGTACGAGACTCCGCCGAGGTAGCCGCGCAGGGCGAGCTGCTTCCCGTCGGGCGAGAAGGCGCCGTCCGTGGTCCAGAGGCCGGTGTCGCCGAGGCGCTTGAAGACGTTGGTGCCGGAGGCGGACATCTGCGCGGGGCCTTCGTACAGGCCGCCGCCCTCCTCCTTCTTGTCGGCGATGTAGATCCGGCCGGTCTTGGGGTGCACCATCAGGGCCTCGGCGTCGCGCGCCCCGTCCTCGTACTTCACCGTGTACTGGGTGGCGCGGACGGTCTGGTCACCGAGCTTCTTCGGCTCGGGCAGCTTGTAGATCCATACATGCGACCAGGTGCCGCCGAGGTTGTCGCCGATGTCGCCGACGTAGATGTTGCCGTCGCTGCCGACGGAGACGGCCTCGACGTCGCGGGGCTTGCCGACGCCGGTCATGGTGATGGTGGCGACGGTCTTGCCGGTTTTGCCGTCCACCGCGTAGAGCAGCGCGCCGTTCTTGTCCTGGTCGTTGTGCGTCCAGTAGACGCCCGGGTGGGCGCGGGACGCGGCCAGGCCGCTGGACTCGATGATGCGGGGGTCCTTGATGGTGAACCCGTCGCGGCCGTCGTCGTCGGCGGCGGTGGCGGGACCGACGGCGGCCAGCAGGACAAGACACCCGGCACCGAGTACAGCCATGGCACCCATCGGAGAACGCAGTGAACGCATGGGCCAAGCCTGCCACCCCGGCGGCGGAGGGCGGACGTTCGGCGGGTGTTGAGCCTCACATCGCAGGCCGGGGCGTTGATCCGCGATGATGAGCGGATGCTCAGGTTCATGTTCGTCGGCGACTCGATGACGATCGGCAGCGCGGGGGAACACACCTGGCGCCACCGGATGTGGCAGCACCTGCGGGCCACGGTCGGCGACACGGCGTTCGCCGTGGTGGGCCCGCGCCAGGCGCTGCACGACAAGGTCTCCGGCGAGCCCGTCTCGTACGCCTACGCATGCCAGGACCCGGACTTCCCGCGCCACCACTTCGCGGGCTGGGGCGAGGGCTGGCTGCACATGGCGCCCCAGATCGCGGAGACGGTGCGCCGGGAGAGCCCCGATGTCCTCCTCATCTCCCTCGGCCTGATCGACCTGGGCTTCTACACGAACGCGGAACAGACGGCGCACAACGCACGCCGCTTCATCGCGGAGGCCAGGTCGGCGAACCCGCACATCCGCCTGGTGCTGCTCCCGGTGATCCCGAACGTCCGGGCCCGGACGGACGCCCCGTTCGCGGCGGAGGTGGCGCGCTTCAACGTGCTGCTCGCCAAGGCGGTGGCGGATCTGGACACGGGTGCGTCGCCGCTGCTGCTGGCCTCGACGCCGCCGTCGTACGACATCGACGTCGACACGTACGACGGGACGCATCCCGGCGAGAGCGGCGAGCACAAGCTTGCGGCGGCGTTCGCGGACGCGATGCACCAGGCGTGGGGCGTGGGGACGCCGTACGAGACGGCGCCCCCGGCTGCTCGGAGCGAACTGTCCCCCGCCGGCTGAAGAACGGGCTACCCGCTTGAGGACGGGCTACCGGGTGTAGTTGGCCTTCAGCGCCTTGAGCCCGGCGATGTCCCACTTCGTGTACTGCCCGCGGTACTTCTCGGCGCGGGCGTCGGTGCCGCCCTTGGCCCTGGCGTAACCGCCGTTGGGGGAGCACATGACCGGCAGGTCCTTGGTGCTGTTGGAGACGCACTCGAAGTTGTCGGCGGTGTGGTTGGAGTCCGGGCCGTCCACGTTGGCGTGGTCGAGCCCGATCGCGTGCCCTAGCTCGTGGCTCATCATGTTCGAGATGAGGGTCGGGGAGAGCTTGTAGTCCCCCGGCTTCCAGTACTCGCTGTCGACCCATATCCAGCCGCCCCACGCGCTGTGGTTGGCGGTGGCGTAGCACGGGTGGGCCTGTGAGAAGCCCGGCTTGTTGCCCGGCATGAAGGGGCGGTAGTCAAGGCCCACGGTGATGACGTGGCGCTCCGCGGTGTTACAGGCGTTCTGCTCCTTGTGGTAGCCGCTGGCCAGCGTGAACTTGGTGCCGGTGACGGAGGTCAGCTGGGCGGCGGTCTTCTTGATCTGCGCCCGCAGATCCTTCTCCGCCTTCTTGGTCTGCGCGGCGGTGAGCTTGGTCTCCGACGCCTTGGGCTTGACCAGGTGGATCACGTACGGGTCGGGGCTGAGCGACTCGATCCCCTGCCCCTTCAGGATCCGCCACCCGGTGCCCTTGTACACGTCCCCCGCGGCATAAGCCGGGTTGCTGAGCGCGACGAGCCCGACGGCAGCGGCGAGCACGCCCGCAGAGCGCACGATCTTCTTCTTGGTGGTCATGAACCGCATCCTCACGCACCCCACCAACAACTCCCCAACCGCCCCCCGGACGCACCCTGGCGCCCCGGCCGTATCCCTTCGTCCGGCGTCGCTAGCCGGAAGTCGGATGTCCGCTGCATGGCCGCGTTCTTAGCGTTCAGGCATGACGGTCGAGAGCGCTGATGCCGATACCGATGCCGATACCGATGCTGATGCCGGTGCCGATGAGGTCACCCCGCCGAGTGCACGGACCCGGCCCCGCCGGGCGGGCGTACTGCCCGGTGAGCGGGCCCTCGCGCCCGATCTCGCACGCGGGATCATGCTGCTGTTCATCGTGCTTTCCAACACCGCGTTCCATCTGTCGGCGGCCCGGCACGGGCCCTCCGGGTGGCAGCCGGTGGATGGCGGATGGGCCGACCACGTCGTGCAGTTCGGCATGATTACCGTCCTTGACCTGCGTATCTATCCGCTCTTCGCGTTTCTCTTCGGGTACGGGATGATGCAGCTGTTTCTGCGGCAGAAGGCCGCGGGAACCTCGGAGCGCGAGGCCGTGCGGGTGCTGCGGCGGCGGAGTCTGTGCCTGGTCGTCATCGGGCTGCTGCACGCCACGCTGCTCATGGCCGGGGACATCGTCGGCTTCTACGGGCTCCTCAGCCTCGCCCTCGGCTGGCTCTTTCTGCGGCGCGGTGACCGTGCGCTGAAGTGGTGGATCCGGATCGCCGTCGCCCAGTTCGTTCTGCTGGCCGCCCAGCCCGTCGTATCGGCCCTTCTCGCGGGGGAGTTGGGCACGATGGGCGACGCGGGCGCGGAGCCAGGGGCGGACGCGTACGCCGCCGGTGAGGGGGACTGGTTCGCGGCGGCGGGCACCCGCTTCACGAGCGGCCTGTACGTCACCTTCGCGGCGGCGCCGCTGTCGCTGGTGGGCGGCGCGTACTTCATCTTCCTGCTCGGCTTCTGGGCCGCGCGCAAGGGCGTTCTCGAGGAGCCGGGGCGCCATCTGCCGCTGCTCCGCCGGACCGCGGTGATCGGCGTCGCGGTGGGGTGGCTGGGCGCGCTGCCCGCCGCACTGGCCCACGTCGGGGCGATCACTGTCCCGGACGACGCGCAGAGCGAGGGCGGAGTACTGACCCTCCTGCGGGACGTCACGGGGAACGCGGCCGGTCTCGGGTACGTGGCGGCTGTGGCGCTGTTCGTCCACTGGTGGACGGGCCGGGAGCGCGGTCCCCTCAGGGGAGGGCGCGCCACCACCACCGCTGCCGCCACCGCCGTCACCGCCATCTCCGCCGTCGGCAAACGCTCCCTCTCCTGCTACCTCGCCCACTCCCTGCTCTTCGCCCCGGTCCTCGCCGCCTGGGGCCTGGGCCTCGGCGAACACCTGACGAGCGCGACCATGGCGCTGTTCGCGGTGGGGGTGTGGCTGGTGACGGTCGCGGGGGCCTACGCGATGGAACGGGCAGGGCGGCGCGGGCCGGTGGAGGCGGCGCTGCGGCGGGTCATGTACCGGGGATAAGAGCCGGCCGGCGTCCGGGGCCGAACGGGGGGCTCCGGACGCCGGTCTCACCGGGACTCACGTGCCGGAGGTGGCAGCGCTGACGGAGCCCGTTGTGGCGGACCGCTGCTTGACCGGCCACGTCGATGCCACGTCGTCGAGAAAGATGCCGCAGGCCAGCAGCGCCGCACTGCCCCGCGGACGCAGCTCCCCGCGGCGCAGCTCGGCGTCGAGCGACCTGAGTGCGGCGGCGCCCTCGGGGGTCGTGGTGCCGCCCGCGTCGAGGACCTGCCGCGCACCCGCCTGTGCCGCACGGAGTCCGTGTGGTCCCGCCGCGTACAGGATGCCGGTGTCCTGGAGCGTGCTCATGAGGGAGAGCAGCACGTCCGGCCGGGCTGTCCCCGCACGCAGAGCCGTCAACGCCCGCCGCACATGCGGGAATCCGGCCCGCGCCTCGCCCCGCGCCCCGGCGGCCCCGTACCGCGCGGAGACCGTCGATCCGGGCGAGGGGACGCGCGGCGCCGAACGGTCCCGCAGGGTGGCGATGCGCTTGGCGGTGGCGGTCATCTCCGTGACGGGGGCGGCGGGTCGGAGCGCCGCCGCGGCGAGGAGCAGGCCGAGGGACCAGATACAGCCCCGGTGTGTGTTCACCCCGCCGGTCGCCCGCAGCATCGACCGTTCCGTGGAGCGGCCGATGAAGCCGAGCTCCTCGCGCAGCTCCTGCGTCGGCTCCGCGTTCCTGCGTGCGGCGGCCGCCATCGCGGCGAAGCCGGGCTGCAGCGCCTGCGCCGCCCACCGCACCGCGGTGACGTCATCGCGGACCGCACCGGCCCGCGGTGTCAGCCCGGCTTCGGCGACGAGCGCCCGGACGGCCGCTCTCGCCAGCCGTTCGTCGTCGTACGCTCCGACAAGACCCACGACGCCACGCCCCCTACGACTTCGAGGACGGGGCGGCGCTCGGAGCACCGCTGGGAGCACCGCTCGGTGCACCGCTCGGCGGAGTCCCGGTAGGCGGCTCACCGCCACCCCCTCCCCCGCTGCCGCCCGCGCCGTCGTTGGACGCGTCGGGGTCGATGCCGAGCGTGAGGGTCCCGGTGTAGCCCTTGGCGGCGGACCCGCTCACCGTCATGAGGCCGTCCTTGGCGCCGCCCCCGCCGTAGACCATGTCGTCGTCCAGCTTGGTGGGGGTGCCCGTGTGCCGGGAGTACGGCTCCGACGCGTACACGGCCTCGCCGATCGAGTCCTTGAAGAAGAGCTGCCCGGTGTAGTTCACCTTGCCGCCCTCGTACGTCCCGTCCTCCTTCTCGCCGCCCGTGTGCACCTTGACGTGGATGTGGGTGACGCGCGGCGTGTACCAGCCGGGGAAGATGGTGGTGAACTCCACCATCCCGTCCTTGCCCGCGACTTGATAACCCCTCAGATACGTCTTGTCGTCGGCGCCGCTCTTGTCCTCGCTCTCGGCGGGAGCCTTGCCGCCGGGGTTCGCGTCGGTGTAGCCGGAGTAGTAGCCCCAGGCGTCGCAGTGCCAGATCTCCACGGCCGCACCGGCGACGGGGTCGCACGAGTCGGTGGTGTCCTGCACGGTCAGCTTCAGGGTGAGGGGCACGCCCTCCTTGCCGTCCGTGATGTCCTTCCGGACGAGCGCGCCGTCCAGGTAGTACGGCCCTTCGGTGACGCTGGACATGAGCACGCACTGCCCGTCGCCGGAGCTCGCACTCGAACTGGACGACGCCGTCCCGGAGTCCCCGTCCGAAGAACCGCCCCCGCACCCGGCAAGTGCGAGCCCGGCCGTCCCGGCGGCAGCACCGCCGAGCGCCAGGACCTTGCGCCGATTGAGATCACTGTCTGCTGCCATGTCCGCGACGGTAGGCGCGGTTCCGGTGCGTTCCCTCAGGGCACGCTGTGAACCGCCTGTGCGTCCCCCCGCCCCGACGGCCCGCCTCAAGCGGCACGCGTCAACCGGTTCGCGAGGGTCGACATCGTGTACGTACCGATGCCCATCACGACCTCAAGGGCGTTCCGCTCCGTGTAGCCCGCAGCGAGGAACCCCTTCAGCTCCTCGTCCCCGACTCCCCCGGCGGTGGCAAGAACCTCCCGCGTGAACTGCCGTACGGCTTCGAGCCGTTCATGCCCGCCCAGCGCCCGCCCCTCGCGCAAGGCGTCGATCAGCGCGGCATCCGCACCCAGCTTGCGCAGCTTGCCGGTGTGCATGGCCACGCAGATGTGGCAGTCGTTGCGTACGGCGACGGTCATGATCACGACTTCCCGCGCCACCGGCTCAAGCGTCGTCCGCTCGAAGGACGCACTCAGCTCAAGGAACCCGTTGAGCAACTCGGGCGACTCCGCGAGACGGGCGACCGCACTCGGCGTCTTTCCGAAGGCCGCGGCCGTACGTTCCATCGCCGCGCGGGACTCCGCGGGCGCGGTTTCGACGGTGTGCTCGGCAAACAAGGCAGGCAAGGTGAACCCCCTACGATGGACAACGTGGTTGACGAAAAAAAGGTAAACCAGGTTGTCGATTCCGGCAAGGAGTCCAAGTCGTCCAAGGAGTCCAGGGAGTCCACGGAGTCCACCAAGGACGACGCGCCGCCCGAGGGCGAGCAGAGCGACGGCCGCGGCTTCGAGCTGCCCCTGCTCCTCTTCGCCGGCTTCCGCACCCTGATCGACCGGCTGCACGCCGAGCTCGCCCGCCAGGGCCACCCCGACGCCCGCCCGGCCCACGGCTTCGCGATGCAGGCGATCGGCGTACGGGGCGCGAGCGCCAGCGAGGTGGGCCGCAGGCTCGGCGTCTCCAAGCAGGCCGCGGGCAAGACCATCGACCGCCTCATCACCCTCGGCTACGCGGCACGCACCGACGACCCGGCCGACGCCCGCCGCAAACTGATCCGCCTCACCCCGCACGGCATCGACGCGCTGCGCCGCTCGGCGGTGATCTTCGACGAACTGCACGCGGAGTGGGCGAAGCAGCTGGGCGCGAGGCGCCTGCGCACGATGGAGGACGACCTGCGCGCGGTCGTACCGCCGGACGCGTTCCGCCTGGACGCGGCGGGCTGGCTGGGCGGCTCGTGACCTTGTCCCCGTGCGTATCGTTGTACTGCGCGGCCGCACTCGACTGAGCGGTGGCCGGGGAGGAGCGCCACGATGACCGTCGTAGAGACCGACAGGATCGCCATGGCCGACGACAACGCCAAGAGCTTGGACGCGTGGTTCGAGCTGATCGAGCGGATGGTCCCCGAGGGAATCAAGGCAGAAGTTGTCGAGGGGGCCGTCTCGATGGTGCCGCAGCGGAATGTGCACTGGCAGATCATCCGGAGGATTCTCTACGCGTTGGACGACAGGTTCAGCCGGGATGCGCTGGTGATGACGGACGTACGCATCGACTTCCCCGGCTACCAGAACGGCTTCTGCCCTGACATGGCGAAGCTCCGCGACGGAGCGGAAGTGGACGAAGAAGGGCGCTGGCGCTACGAGGACGTGGAGTTCATCGCCGAGGTCATCTCCCGAGGCACCGGCATGAACGACTACGGCCCGAAGAAGGCCACCTACGCCGAAGCCGGTGTCCCCGTCTACCTCATCGCCGATCCGTACCAGGCCCGGTGCCACGTCTACACCAACCCCAAGAACGGCGACTACCTCACGGTGTCGAGGTCCGACTTCGGCGACGAGGTCGACCTGACCGGCACCCTTGTCGACCTGATCCTCAAAACCGACGAGTTCCCCCGCAACTGATCGCTCCCGGCCCCGCACCCTTGCATAGAGCGCACTTCAAGTCGTTGTCTTGGCAACCATGAAGTACACGCAGCTGGGACGCACAGGGCTCAAGGTCAGCCGACTCACGCTCGGGACCATGAACTTCGGGCCGCTCACGAACGAGCCCGACAGCCACACGATCATGGACGCCGCGCTCGACGCGGGCATCAACTACTTCGACACCGCCAATGTCTACGGGTGGGACGAGAACAAGGGCCGCACCGAGGAGATCCTCGGCACCTGGTTCACGCAAGGGGGCGAGCGGCGCGACAAGGTCGTGCTCGCCACCAAGGTGTACGGGAACATGGCCACCGACGGAAAGCCGGCGTGGCCCAACCACGACCTGCTCTCGGCGGTCAACATCCGCCGTTCCGTCGAGGCATCGCTCAAGCGCCTTCAGACCGACTACATCGACATCTACCAGTTCCACCACATCGACCGCCGCACGCCGTTCGACGAGATCTGGCAGGCGATCGACACCCTCATCGCGCAGGGAAAGATCCTTTACGCCGGGTCGTCCAACTTCCCCGGATACAAGATCGCCCAGGCCAACGAGACCGCCAAGCGGCGCGGCAGCTACGGCCTCGTCAGCGAGCAGTGCCTCTACAACCTCGCCGAGCGCAGCGCCGAGATGGAGGTCATACCGGCCTCGCAGGACTACGGCCTCGGCGTCATCCCCTGGTCGCCGCTGCACAGCGGACTGCTCGGCGGCGTGCTGAAGAAGGAGGGCGAGGGCAAGCGGCGCACCGCCGGACGTGCCGCCGCGGAGCTGGCGAAGCCCGAGGTGCGTGCGCAGGTCCAGGCGTACGAGGACCTGCTCGACAAGCACGGCCTCGCGCCGGGCGAGGTCGCGCTCGCCTGGCTGCTCACCCGGCCCGGCGTGACCGGACCGATCGTCGGTCCGCGCACCTCGGAGCAGCTCACCAGCGCTCTGCGCGCGGTCGAGCTCGAACTCTCGGACGAGCTGCTCGAAGCCCTGGACGAGATCTTCCCGGGGCCGGGGCCTTCTCCGGAGTCCTTCGCCTGGTAGTGCGCGTAAGGCGCGGGATCGACTGAACTACGCGGTCGCGGTCGCGATCATCGCCTCACCGGCTCATCGCCTCACTGGCCGACCGCGGCCGCGACCGCCACGACGACGAACATCAGCACGAGCACACCGGCCATGATCCGGTTCCTGGTTTTCGGGTCCACGTAGTCGAGGTTAACCGGCTCCGCCCAGTGGCCATCGACCGACCACCTCATAGCGGGGCCGCTCCCCCGCCACTCCGCTGACGGGCAGATTGCTTCGTACGAGGGTCAGCTCGGTCACCGTCCACTCCGTGCCCTCGAAGTCCGCGAGGGCGTCGACGTACGCGGGCAGGGAAGGTTCCCCGCGGCCCCGGGCCAGTGTCAGGTGGGGGCGGTAGTGGCGGTGCTCCTCCATGGGGATGCCGGACTTGCGGGCCGCGGCGTCCGCCCTTCGGGCGAGCAGGCGCAGGGTTTCCGTGTCGCCCCTGGCTCCGGCCCACAGGGCTCGGTCCCCGAAGTGGCCTCCGGCGTGGAGGGAGAGAGGGAAGGGGGCGGTGCGGTGCGCTGCGCGGGCCAGGCGGTCGGTGAGCTCGGGGATCTTGGCGTCCTCGACCTCGGCCATGAAGGCGAGGGTGAAATGCCAGCTCTCGCGGAGCGTCCAGCGGAGGTCTTCGGCGCCCGGCAGGGTCTTCAACTTGTCCGCTGCCCGGGTAAGTTCATCCGCCGCTGTGTCCGGCGGCAGCACCGCCGCGAAGAGTCTCATGGGGGTGAGACTCTGCCCGGTCTCCGCGCACCGTCAAATCACCGGCTCCGCCGAGTTCGTCCTCAGACGCCGGGCAAACGGGTGGGTGGGCGGGAAAGATTCGCCGCGAAGCGGCGGCTCGAAGGGGGTCCGGGGCGGAGCCCAGTTTCGGGGAGGGCCCCGGTTGGGGAGAGAACGCCGCATGGACAGCCACATAACCATCCGCCCCGCCGGCCCCGACGACATCCCCACCGTCCTCGCCCTCTTCGACGAAGCCGTCGCCTGGCTCGTGTCCCAAGGCCGCACCGGACAGTGGGGCGACAAACCCTGGTCGACCAATCCGAAGACCATCGCCCTGGTCGAGAAGTATCTGACCACCGGCTCCGCCTGGATCGCGGAGATCGGCGGGCTGCCGGTCGGCACGCTCACCCTGACCGACGGCCCGGGGTCGTACATCGCGCCCGTGGAGGAGCCGGAGCGGTACGTGCACCTGCTGGCATCCCGGCACGGGACGGGCGCGGGCGCCGCCCTCCTCGCGCACGCGGCAGAAGAAACCCGGAGCCAGGGGATCTCCCTGCTCCGGGTCGACTGCTACGCGGGCGGTGACGGCAAGCTCGTCGCGTTCTACGAGCGCAACGGCTTCACGCGGACCGAGGCCTTCGTCGAGCAGAACGGCACCTGGCCGGGCCAGATCCTGGCCCGGCGGGTGTAACCGGCCAAGAGCTCACGCCGCCGTAGCCAGCTGCTCGCGCGGCACGAACTGCACGTGCTGCTGTCCCCGCCGCAGATCCAGCTTCAGCCGCAGATTCGCGGCGCGGGCCAGCATCAGGCCGACGCCGACCGCGGCGACGGCGCATATGAGGCCGCCGGCGGCCATGCTGACGCGCACTCCGTAGGCGTCGGCGAGCCAGCCGAAGAGCGGGCCGCCGAGCGGCGTGCCGCCGGTGAAGACCATCATGAAGAGGGACATCACGCGGCCCCGCATCTCGGGGTCCGTGGCCATCTGGACCGAGGAGTTGGCGGTGACGTTCACCGTCAGGCCCAGGATGCCCATCGGCACGATCAGCGCGACGAACATCCAGTACTCGGGCGCGACCGCGGCCACGATCTGCAGCACGCCGAAGGCGATGGCCGCCCCGGCGAGGAACCGCAGCCGCGAGCTGCCGCGCCGCGCCGCGAGCAGCGCGCCTGCCAGCGAGCCGATCGCCATCAGGGTGTTGAAGAGCCCGTACATCCCCACGCCGCCGTGGAAGATGTCGTCCGCGAAGGCGCTCAGCCAGATCGGGAAGTTGAACCCGAAGGTGCCGACGAAGCCGACGAGGACGATCGGCCAGATCAGCTCCGGGTGCTTCGAGACGTAGTTCAGGCCTTCCTTCAGCTGTCCCTTGCCGCGCGGCTTGCGCGGGGTGGGGTGCAGCTCGCGGGTCCGCATCAGCATCAGGCCGGTGAGGGGCGCGAGGAAGGACAGGCCGTTGGCGAGGAACGCCCAGCCGGGGCCGACCGCCGCGGTCAGACCGCTCGCCACGGCGGGGCCGATGAGGCGCGCGGACTGGAAGTTCGCCGAGTTCAGCGAGACGGCGTTGCGGACCTGGTCGGGTCCCACCATCTCGGACACGAAGGACTGCCGGGTCGGGTTGTCGACGACCGTGACGAGGCCCGTGAAGAAGGCCGCGAGGTAGACGTGCCAGACCTGGACGTTGCCGCTCAGGGTGAGCGTGGCGAGGAACAGGCCGCTGATGCTCATCGCGCCCTGGGTGCAGAAGAGCAGCTTGCGCTTGGCGAAGCGGTCGGCGATGACACCGCCGTACAGGCCGAACAGGAGCATCGGCAGGAACTGCATCGCGGTGGTGATGCCGACCGCGGCGGATGATCCGGTGAGGCTCAGGACCAGCCAGTCCTGGGTGATGCGGGCCATCCACGTGCCGGTGTTGGAGACAACGGCGCCGGAGGCGAACAGCCGGTAGTTGCGGATCTTCAGGGAGCTGAACATCGACGACTTGGCGGCAGGGGTCTTGTCGAGGGCGGTTGGGACGGGGGCGGAGTCTGCTCCGGATCCCGTACTCAAAGGCGGTTCGCCTCCTTCGCGTGGTGCGGTCTTACGGCACACGGCGGGTGACCGCCGTGTGCGCTGCTTACACGTGCTGCTCGCAGACGCTGCTCACAGAAGCTGCGTACTGGAGCTGCTTACTGATGCTGCTCTTAGAGATGCGCGAGCTTCTCCAGTACGGGAGCGGCCGCGCTCAGACGCGCCCACTCGTCGTCGTCGAGATGCTCGGCGAGGCCGGCCAGCCAGGCGTTCCGCTTGCGGCGGCTCTCCTCGAGCATGGCCTCGGCCGTCTCCGTCTGGGTCACCACCTTCTGGCGGCGGTCCTCGGGATGCGGCTCGAGCCGGACGAGACCCTTGGCTTCGAGCAGCGCGACGATGCGGGTCATCGACGGCGGCTGCACGTGTTCCTTGCGGGCCAGCTCACCGGGGGTGGCGTGGCCGCAGCGGGCGAGGGTGCCGAGCACCGACATTTCGGTGGGGCTCAGCGACTCGTCGACCCGCTGGTGCTTGAGTCGACGGGACAGGCGCATCACGGCGGAGCGCAGGGAGTTCACGGCGGCGGCGTCGTCACCATGGGAGAGGTCCGGCATGTTCGTTAGAGTAACTCATTACTCTAACTAAAGACCACCTCGGTTCCCACGGTGTGTCCTACGGAACCCTTACGTCACCCATATGAGTGAGGTGGCTGCGGAAAGTGAGACACGGGCCGCGCGGCGGCGGGGACCCTGTCAGGCATGGGATCGACAGTGCTCAGCCTGCGAATAGACGGTGAGCTGCTCGACCGGCTCAAGCAGCACGCCGCCAAAAGGGGAATGAGCGTCCAGGACTATGTGGTCGGGACGCTCGTCCGCGGGGACTTCGACGAGCGCTTCCAGAGCGCCGTCGAGGAGACGGAAAAGTTCTACGGGGCGGCCTGATGGTCGCCCCGCAGTCACTCGTACGACACCGGCGGCCTAGGTCAGACCCAGCGCCGGCATCAGGTAGTAGAACCCGAACACCGCCGACACCGCATACATGGCGACCGGCACCTCACGCCCACGGCCCGCGGCCAGCCTCAGCACGGTGAAGGTGATGAAGCCGATGCCGATGCCGTTCGTGATCGAGTAGGTGAACGGCATCATCATCATCGTCAGGAACGCCGGGATCGCGATGGTGAAGTCGCTCCAGTCGATCTTGCCGATCGAACCGGACAGGATCAGGAAGCCGACCGCGAGCAGCGCGGGCGTGGCCGCCTGGGACGGGACCATCGTGGCGATGGGCGTGAGGAACAGCGCCACCGCGAAGAGGGCTCCGGTGACGATGTTGGCGAAGCCCGTACGCGCGCCTTCGCCGACGCCCGCCGTGGACTCCACGAAGCAGGTGGTGGCCGAGGCGGAGGAGGCGCCGCCCGCGGCGACCGCGATGCCGTCGACGAACAGGACCTTGTTCATGCCCGGCATGTTGCCGTTGGCGTCGGTCAGCTTGGCCTCGTCGCCGATGCCCATGATCGTGCCCATGGCGTCGAAGAAGCAGGACAGCAGCACGGTGAAGACGAAGAGGATGCCGGTGAGCAGGCCGACCTTCCCGAAGCCGCCGAACAGGCTGATCTGACCGACGAGCCCGAAGTCCGGTGTGCTGACCGGGTTGCCCGGCCACTCCGGCGTCGTCAGGCCCCAGGACGGCACCTCGGCGACCGCGTTGATGATCATCGCCGCGATCGTCATGACGACGATGCTGATGAGGATCGCGCCGGGCACCTTGCGCACGATCAGGCAGAGCGTGAGCAGCGTGCCGAGCACGAAGATCAGTACGGGCCAGCCGTTGAGGTGTCCGTCGCCGCCGAGCTGGAGCGGGACCGTGGTGTGCGCGGCGTCCGGGATGCGCGAGACGAAGCCGGCGTCCACGAGGCCGATCAGCATGATGAAGAGGCCGATACCGATCGCGATGCCCTTGCGCAGGCCGAGCGGCACCGCGCTCATCACGCGTTCCCGCAGTCCGGTCGCCACCAGCAGCATCACGACGAAGCCGGCGAGGACGACCATGCCCATCGCGTCGGGCCACGACATGCGCGGCGCGAGCTGGAGGGCGACCACGGTGTTCACGCCGAGACCGGCGGCGAGGGCGATCGGGACGTTGCCGATGACGCCCATGAGCAGCGTGGTGAAGGCGGCGACCAGGGCGGTCGCGGTCACCAGCTGGGCGTTGTCGAGCTGGTGCCCGTACATGTCCTTCGCGCTGCCCAGGATGATCGGGTTCAGCACGATGATGTAGGCCATCGCGAAGAAGGTGGCGAAGCCGCCGCGGACCTCCCGGACGAGGGTCGAACCCCGTTCGGTGATCTTGAAGAAGCCGTCGATGCCACCCTGCGGGGGCTTCGGCGGCTCTTTGCTGGCGTCGACCGGGGTGGTGGCCGAGGAAGGCATGCGGGACCTCGTGGACTCAGAGAAACGCAGAGAAAGGGGAAGATCGTTAAGCGGTGGCCATTGATCGATTTGTTTGTTCTTACGAAAACAACCAGCCATTAACGAGCCGTTTCAGTATGAATACATGAAGGGAAATTCGCTATCTCCGCGCGTAGACCCTTGGGCCGCCAGGCCGCACCGGTCCTCCACCGGCTGCCCGCCGGCCGCCCATCGGCCCCCGCGGGGGCCCGCCACGCCGCCTCGTAAGCTATGCCCATGGAGAAGTGGACCCCGAAGCACGAGGCGCCCGAGCCCCTGGAGGGCCCCGTCGTCGCCACCATCGTCGGCGGCACGATCCTCTGGTTCGTCCTCTTCCTGGTGCAGCTGCCGTTCTACGGCTGGTTCGACGACCGCGACGCCACCTGGTGGGTGTGGACCTGCCTGGCCGGCGCGGGTCTCGGCCTGATCGGCATCTGGTACGTGCGGGGCCGCGAAGCGGCGATCAAGCGGGACGCGGAGCGCAAGGCGGCCACCGCCACGGAGTAGTCCGTTCCGCCCGGGCCGGGCGGGGCGCCCGTACAACCACGGGAGTGTCCCTGTCCTACCGTGGTCGGATCTTTGGGCCGCTCAAGGGGTGAAGCCCCCATCCCGCCCGTACCGTCGATGGCATGACGCATATCGACGCGGGCGCCGAGCTGGATCCGGTCCACCCGGTGGAGCTGCCCACCGGACGCGCGACCGGGCTGACCGCGGCCGAGGTCGCCGAGCGGGTCGAACGCGGCGAGGTCAACGACGTACCCGTCCGCAGCTCCCGGTCCACCACCGAGATCGTCCGGGCGAACGTCTTCACCCGCTTCAACGCGATCATCGGCGTGCTCTGGGTGATCATGCTTTTCGTCGCGCCGATCCAGGACAGCCTCTTCGGCTTCGTGATCATCGCCAATACGGGCATCGGCATCATCCAGGAGCTGCGGGCCAAGAAGACCCTGGACGGACTCGCGGTCATCGGCGAGTCCAAGCCGACAGTCCGGCGCGACGGCAGAGCGGCCGAGATCTCCACCTCCGAGATCGTCCTCGGCGACCTGGTGGAGCTGGGGCCCGGCGACAAGATCGTCGTGGACGGCGAGGCGGTCGAGACCGACAGCCTGGAGGTCGACGAGTCGCTCCTGACCGGTGAGGCCGACCCGGTCATCAAGAAGCCCGGCGACAAGATGATGTCGGGCTCGTTCGTGGTCGCGGGCGGCGGCGCGTTCACCGCGACGCGGGTGGGCCGCGAGGCGTACGCGGCGCAACTGGCCGAGGAGGCCAGCCGCTTCACGCTCGTCCACTCCGAGCTGCGCAACGGCATCTCCACGATCCTCAAGTACGTGACGTGGCTGATGGTGCCGACCTCGATCGGCCTCATCATCAGCCAGCTCGTCGTCAAGGACGACAACTTCAAGGAGTCCATCGCCTACACCGTGGGCGGGATCGTGCCCATGATCCCGGAGGGGCTGGTGCTCCTCACCTCGGTCGCCTTCGCGATAGGAGTCATCCGGCTGGGCCGCCAGCAGTGTCTCGTCCAGGAACTCCCCGCGATCGAGGGCCTGGCCCGCGTCGACACGGTCTGCCTCGACAAGACGGGCACCCTCACCGAGGGCGGCATGGACGTCACCGAACTGCGAACGCTGAACGGTTCGGACGAGGCGTACGTACGAAAAGTCCTCGGCGCCCTCGGCGAATCCGACCCGCGGCCGAACGCGTCGCTCCAGGCGATCATCGACGCCTACCCCGACAGCGAGGAGTGGCGCTGCACCGAGTCGCTGCCCTTCTCCTCGGCCCGCAAGTACAGCGGCGCCGCCTTCAGCGAGGGCGACGGCGACACATCGGCGTGGCTGCTCGGCGCCCCCGACGTGCTCCTTCCCGACGGGGACCCGTCACTCGCCGAGATCGAGGACCTCAACCAGCAGGGTCTGCGGGTGCTGCTCCTGGCCCGCGCGGCCGGTGAACTCGACGACGCCGACGTGGCGGCCGGGGCGGAGGCAACCGCCCTGGTCGTCCTGGAACAACGCCTTCGCCCGGACGCGGCCGACACCCTGCGCTACTTCGAGGAGCAGGACGTCAGCGCCAAGGTCATCTCCGGCGACAACGCGGTCTCGGTGAGCGCGGTCGCCGGAAAGCTGGGCCTGCCGGGCGCGGAGAACACGGTGGACGCCCGCCGCCTGCCCACGGAGCAGGACGAGATGGCGGAAGCCCTCGACGCCAACTCCGTCTTCGGCCGGGTCACCCCGCAGCAGAAGCGCGACATGGTGGGCGCCCTGCAGTCACGCGGCCACACGGTCGCGATGACGGGCGACGGCGTGAACGACGTACTGGCCCTGAAGGACGCCGACATCGGCGTCTCGATGGGCTCGGGCTCGGAGGCGACGCGGGCGGTGGCCCAGATCGTGCTCCTGAACAACAGCTTCGCGACGCTGCCGTCGGTGGTCGCGGAGGGCCGCCGGGTCATCGGCAACATCACGCGGGTCGCGACGCTGTTCCTGGTGAAGACCGTCTACTCGGTGATCATCGCGCTGCTCGTGGTCTGCACGCAGGTGGAGTACCTCTTCCTGCCGCGCCACTTGACCCTGCTCTCGACCCTGACGATCGGCGTCCCGGCGTTCTTCCTCGCCCTGGCCCCCAACAAGGAGCGGGCCAAGCCCCACTTCGTACGAAGGGTCATGCGGTACGCGATTCCGGGCGGGGTGGTCGCGGGGGCGGCGACGTTCTGCACGTACCTCCTGGCGCGCAGCCACTACTCGGGCGCGGGAGCGCGGGAAGCCGAGACCAGCGCGGCCACGCTGGCGCTGTTCCTGATCGCCATGTGGGTCCTCGCGATCATCGCCCGCCCCTACACGTGGTGGCGGCTCTGCCTGATCGGCGCGATGGGTCTCGGCTTCCTGCTGGTGCTCACCGTGCCGTGGCTCCAGGACTTCTTCCAGCTGAAGCTGGTCGGCACGACGATGCCGTGGGCGGCGGTCGCGATCGCGGCGGTGGCCTCACTGGTGATCGAGGTCATCTACCGCTGGGTGGACCGCCGCTTTCCGGCGTGAGCCGTTCTTACCGCACGTCGACGAAGTCGCTGGTGGACGTGACGGCCGGGGTGGTGGACGTACCGGCGAAGACGTAGCGGTAGTAGCCGTCCGCGGTGGCCTTCACGGTCGTCTTCAGGTTGCCCTTGGTGTCGGACGTGATGGTCTTCAGGGTGGAGTAGGAGGCCGCACCCTTCTTCTTGTACTGGAGCTTCACCGACTGCTTGGTGTAGCCCGCGTACTTGAGGGTGTCCCAGTTGGCACGGGTCAGGGCGCCGGTGACGGTGAGGGTCTTGCCCTTCTTTATGGGCTCGGGCGATGCGTTGGTGGTCAGGCGGGCGGCGCGCTTCACCGAGACGCTGGTCGGGTACGCGTCCTGCGTGACGTAGTCCAGGTCCTTGCCCTGGGCGAGCGCCCAGACCTTCCACTTGCCGGCCAGGACGTTGCTGTAGATGTTCGTCTTCGGGTCGGCGACGACCTTCACCGTGCAGGTGGAGGTGGTCGCGTTCACGACGGTGCACGTGCCGTGCTCGGTGGTCGGGACCATCGAGCCGTCGTTGTGCTGCTCGTCGAGCTTCGTGCCGTGCCACAGGACGGCGACCGCGTCCTTGATGCCGCTCGGGTCCGTGGCGGTGACGGCGATGGTGACCGTCTTCTTCTCGGTGGTGCCGACCACGATGTCCTTGCCGCCGTTGACGGTGACCTTCGTGATCTTGGTGTCGCCGTCGACCTCGTCGGCCGGTGCGTTGGCGATGAAGGGCGCGAGCTTCGGGGTGTTCGGCTCGTCGGCCGCCTGCGCGGCGGGAACGACGAGAGCGGACAGGGCCAGGGTGCCGGTCAGTGCGGCCACGGTGGCACGGATGCGCATGTGTTTCCCCAGTTGGGAAGGGGGCTCCGCGGTGTGTTGGGGGTCGTCACGCGGGGCCCGGCGATCTAGGAGTCTGTTGACTCGCAAGATCAGACACACGACCAGGGGGTCTGGTTGTACGCGAAGTGAAGATTTCGTGACCGCAACCTGGAACCCATCATTCAGCGGGCCCCGCAGGGGCACGGGGAACGACGCGACCAGCCCCGTCAGGGGCGCGGGGAACGGCGCGCTCAGCCACGAGGCACCCGCAGACAAGCCCTCTCAGGGGCGCGGGGAACTGCGCGACCAGCCCCCACGCACCCGCAGACAAGCCCCGCCAGGGGCGCGAGGAACTGCGCGCTCAGCCACACCCCACCCGCAGACCGCGTCAGTCGAACCAGCGGTCCCGCTCCAACTCATCCCTCCGCGAGGGATCCTCAAGCAGCGCCGCCACCTCGAACCGCCGAGGCCACTGCCCCGCCGCCCAGGCGAGCCCCGCGGCCACCCCCTCCAGCGTGGCGGCATGGATCGTGCCGTCCGGCGTCCGCCGCCAGTCCAGCTCGACGTCCCCGACGAACAGTTCCTCGTACTCGACGTACGTCTCCGGGGTCGCGGGACCGAGCAGCACCCGCACCGAATCCGGCACCGGATGCTCCGAGCCCTCCCCCGAGGGCTCCTCCGCCGCCGACTCGCTCAGCCTGCGCACCTGGAACAGCTCGGCCAGGTCCCCCGCCTTGCGGGGCTCGACGGGCAGCAGCGCGACGCCACCGGCAAGCGGCAGCAAGTCAGGCGCGTCGGCGACAATCGCGTCCGCCACGTCGACCACCACGACCTCACCGTCCACCACGGCCCGCACCTCGTCCGGCAGCGTCACCTGCTCCGGGTCCAGATCGGCCAGGGCGCCGTACAGCGCGTGCAGCTGGGCCGCCGAAACGGTCCTCTCCGGGTCCGCGAGCCGGTCGAGCAGCTCGGCCGCGCCGCCCGGCTCCTCCAGGAGTGCGGCGACCGACGTGCGGACGCCGAGCGCGCGAAGCACCTGCTCGTCGTCGAAACCGGCGGCGTCGGCAGCGTCATAGAGCCCTTCGAGCAGCGGATCGCCGCCCGAGGCCCGCAGACCGGCGGGACGACGGCCACCCAACACGGGATTCCCGCGCAGCCACCACGCCGTGTACGAACGGACCGTCTCCGTCGTGCCGTCCGGCAGCAGGATCCGCAACGGCTGCGTGAGCGCGTCCCGCAGCGGCGGGCGCGAGAGCATCGCCAGGGCCTGCGGCCAGCAGTCCTCGTCGACCAGATCCAGATCCCGTACGGCGATGATCTCGGTGGCGACCGGCGGCACCGGCGTCTCCGGCAGCCGGTCGAGCACGTCCTCGGCCCACACGTCGACCGCGTCGAGCAGCCCGGCGTCGTCGGGCTCGGCGAAGTCTCCCTCGCGCGGGTCGAGCTCATCGGGGTCGAGTACGACGTCCGTGGCGCGGACCAGGGCGAACGTGGCGAGCACCCCGCACGCGGCGAGGGGCTGCTCGCCCCAGCGCTCGGCGAGCTCCGCGTCCACCGCGGCGAGTTCGTCCTCGCGCATTACCTGCGCGAAGGGACTGCCCGGGAAGACAAGCTCTCCGGCGGGAGCGAGATCGCCGTCCTCGTCGTCGGGCAGGGCGAGCGCGCCGAGCCAGGGCTCGTCGCCCGGCGCGAGGTTCGCGTCACGGACGAGCGAGAGCACGATGTCCGCGAGCTCCTCGGCGTCGAGGGCGTCCTCGTCCCACGTGTCGTCGTCGAGCGACGCGGCGACGGCGGCCCGGACCTGCGGGGTCGTCAGGACGGCGCGGGGCGTGGCGGGCAGGGCGCCGAGCTTCTCCAGGAGGGGATGTACGGCGTCGGGGTGCGCGACCTTGAGACCGAGCCGTACGAGCGCGGCCGGGTCACTGTCGTCGCCGATGACGGGGAGGAGGACCTGACGGGGCCCGATGGTGGTGCGTCCGTCGGCGAGCGGGACGGGCAGGCCGGTGAGGCGGTCGGGGTCGACGCCGGCGAGGGTGTCGTACAGCCGCTGCCACCAGCTCGCTTCCCGCTCAAGCCCGGCGAGGCGGTCGATCGCCTCGGTCAGCGGGACCCGGGCGACACCGAGGGTGCGCAGCTCGGGGCGCCTTTCGAGCCCGGCGGGCAGCAGGCTGGGCAGAACTTCGGCGAGTACGCGTACGGTGTCGCCGCCCGCGCCCTCCACGACCTCCGCGTCACGCGGCCGCAGCGCGACGGGGAGCTCGGGGGCCTCCCACTCGGGTACGTCGGGGTGCTCTTGGGGGACGGCTTCCACCGCGGGCGGCAGGAAAGCCGTGCGGGGCAGCCGGTCGAGGACAGCCTGGCGCAGGGCGCCGTCGAGCTCGCTCTTGCCGAGCGGGCCGGGTACGAGGCTGATGATGCCTTCGCCGACGGGCCGCCACGCGGCGAGGAGCTCGGCGTACGCGTCGGCCGCGCGCTGCACGAGGAAGTCGGTGAGGGGCCCTGGCGCCGCATGCCGCCGGGTGGTGTCCAGCGGGAACGAGGCGATGAGCAGGGCGGGCACGCCGAGGGGCTCGTCGCTCGGCGTCGGCGCGTGCAGGACGGGGGCGCTGCGGGGCGGCTGCGGGGCGCCTTCGCGGTCGGTGGGGACGGCCCAGGTGACCGACCAGTGGGGCCGCAGCCGCTCTTCGACGGGGCGGTCGGCGAGGAGGTCCGGCTCCAGGGGGCCCTGGTGGCTGACGGTGCGCCAGCGGGTGTCGCCGTCCCGGCTGTCGGCGATGTCGACGAAGCCCTGGTCGGGCTCGGCGGTACGGCGGAGGGTGCGGGCGGGCTGGTCACCGACTTCGACGACGACTTCTTCGAGCCCGGGGAGGGCGAGGAGAAGGGCGTCGTCGATCCCGTCCAGGAGCCGTACGACGAGATCCTCGGCGGCGGCGTCGCGCAGGGGCAGGATGACGACGGTGTCGTACCCGTCCGGGGCGGTTCCTTCGGCGGCGAAGGGCAGCCGGAGGAGGGGCACGTGCCCGTCGCGCCTGCGGACCTCGTCACCGAGGCCGGGGCTGAAGCGGGCGGTGTCGGCGGCGAGTTCGCGGGCCTCGCTCAGGGACCAGCGGACTCCGCCGGTACGTCCCACGAGGGCGGGCTCGTCGGAGACGGCGAGTACGGCGGCGAAGCCGACGCCGAAACGTCCGACGGCGCCGTTGTTCTGCTCCTCCCGCTTGGCGGATGCGCGCAGGGTGGAGAGGGATTCGACGCCGGTGGCGTCGAGGGGGGTGCCGTTGTTGGCGGCGGCGAGCACTCCGTCCCGGAGGGTGAGGGAGAGTCGGCCCGGTGCGCCCGCGCGGGCCGCCGCGTCGGCGGCGTTCTGGGCGAGTTCGACGATCAGGCGGTCGCGGTAGCCGCCGAGGGCGAGGTCCTCCTCGGCGTTGGCGTCCTCCCGGAAACGGGCCGGGCTCGCCGCCCAGGCGTCGAGGACTCCCCGGCGTAGCCGTGCCGTGCCGAACGGGTCAGTACCCTCGGCCGCCGGCCGCACGGTCTTGCTCACGGTGTCGTCTCCCTCGCTTGGTTCGCGGGCCGAACGGTATCGCGTCCCGCGGCGCCTCTGATGAGCGGTGGCCCCTGTCTTGGCCGGGTGTCACCTACGGGCCGGAGCGTCTTCCCTTCGGGGGGCGGGGGTATTCCCCTGCGGGCCGGGGTATTCCCTGCGGGCCCTGCGGGCCCTGCGGGCCGGGGTCTCGCCGCCCCGCATCCGTCACCAACGGGGATGCCGCCTCCCCCGCGCTCCGCGCGGGCTTCCCCCACCCACCCACCCGTGCACCCCGCAACCCTCCGCACAGGTAGGAACGGCCCCCCGCACCGTGCCGCGGCCCCAGCGGACCGGTGGGACGTTCCCGTCTCGTCCGGGAGCGTGCCCCCAGCGGGCCGGTGGGGGCCTTCCGTCTCGCCCGGGTGTGTGCTCCCTGCAGGCCGGTGGGGCCTTCCCGCGCTTCGCGCGGGTGTCTCCCCGCCCACCGCCCATTACCCCGCAGCAACGGGCGGGCGGGAAAAATCCGCGCGGGGCGCGGCAGGAGCACCATCCCAACACGGGGCAAACGGGCGGGAGGGCGGGAGACATCCGCGCGAAGCGCGGCAAGACAACCCACCAGCCCACAGCCAAGAAGCGCCCCCAACACGGGGCAATCGGGCGGGCGGGCGGGAGAGACCCGCGCGAAGCGCGGGAAGGCAACCCACCGGCCCGCACCCGAGAAGCAACCACACCCACAAACCCACTCAACACGGGGTAATCGGGCGGGCGGGCGGGAAAAATCCGCGCGGAGCGCGGGAAGGCAACCCACCGGCCCGCAGCCAAGAAGCGCCCCACAACACAGGGCAATCGGGCGGGTGGGTGGGAGACATCCGCGCGGAGCGCGGGAAGAGACCCCCGGCCCGCAGCCGGAAGGGGACGGACAGGCAGGCCCACCCTGCAGGGGCCCGGCCCCGCCAAGGGGCCGCACCCCACCTCCGCACCCCCAAGCGGGAGCTTACGAGTGGCCGAGTTCCTCCGCCGCCGCCTCCAGCGGAACCGATCCCGAGTCGGGAGCCGGCCGCAGCGGCAGGACGTCAACACGGGTCTCGTCCAGGACGGGCGCGGCCGGCCGCGACGGAGCAGGCATCACGGCCGCCTCGGAGTGCCCCCCACAGCCGTACGCAAGAGACACCACATGCCCGTCCGCAGGACCGAACTCATTCGCGCACACCCCGAACGCCTGCCCCAGCGATCCGCCGATCGGGGCAAGGAAGCCACAGCTGACGCAGGACGCGGGCGCGGCCTGCGCCATCGCCGTCTTCGCCCCGTGCGACTCCTCCCAGCGATCGGCCGCGGCATGCAGGCCGTACCGGGAGAGGACACGCGCCCGGCGCATGCCGAGCTCATCGGCGAGCGCCGCGATCGAGCCACGCGCGGGCGCGGACGGCAGATCAGCGGGCGGCCCCGCGGTGATCTCGGCGTCCTCCGCCTCCGCGAGCTCCGCCATCTCCTCGGAGAACACGGAGTTCGGCGGCGGCTCCTCCTCACCGGAGTAGCCGGGTTCGAGGCGCAGGTCCTCGGCATCGGTCGGAAGGAGGTCCCCGGGACCCATGTCGCCGGGACGGAGCCGCTCGCTCCACGGCACCCACTCGGGGGCAAGGAGCGCGTCCGGCCCCGGAAGCAGCACCGTCTCGTCGAGCGTGACGACCTTGCCACGCGAGGCACGCGCCACCGTCACGGCCCAGCGCCAGCCCCGGTAGCCGAAGTCCTTGCACTCGAACAGGTGCGTGACGACGCGGTCGCCCTCGATCAGGACCTCTACGTGCTCACCGACCACACCGGGCGCGGCGGCCTCCTCGGCCGCTTCCCTGGCCAGTCCCACCGCCTCGGCGCACAGGCGGTCGGGAGTACGCGGGGTACGCGGGGTACGGCTTCGCGTTGTCGCTGCGCTCACAGGTATCGCTTCTCCATTACGCCGTCTCACGAGTGCGCCACCCATACGCGGGGGTGCGGACGGAGCGGACCGGAGGGCCGCGTCGACGTCCGCGCCCGAACGTCCTCGGGCGCACCTACGTCACCCATTCTGCGGGATGACCGAGAGGCGCGCGGCCAAGAACAACCGCCGCAGGCGCGCTACGCACGCTACCTTCTCCTGGCCCCTGGGCCTACACCGGCGTGCCCGCCCCCTGCGCCGGGCACCCGTTTTGGCACCCCCGCCCGATTGCCCCGCAGCGTATGCGCACTAGTACGTGCCTTTAGGGGGCACTATGACGAGGTGGCTGCCGCAAGGTCGTCGTCCTATCGAGGCGGACGGGGCCCGGTGCTGAGCCGGGCCGCCCGCCGGGTCGGCCGCGCCCTGCACCTGCCCTTCACCGGCACGGCCCGCGGTATCCGCAAGGCCACGCACGCGCACGGCGCGGGCGAGTCGGGGCTCGGCAAGCTCATCGAACTGCACGCCGTGAACGGCGCGGGCGACGTGATGATCACCATCGCGCTCGCCTCGACCGTCTTCTTCTCCGTACCGACGGACGAGGCGCGCGGCCGTGTCGCCCTCTATCTCGCCATCACCATGGCGCCCTTCACTCTCCTCGCCCCCGTCATCGGCCCCCTCCTCGACCGCCTCCCGCACGGCCGCCGTTACGCGATGGCCGCCGCGATGCTGGCCCGCGCCCTGCTCGCCCTGCTGCTCTCCGAAGCGGTGATCACCGGAAGCCTGGAGCTCTATCCGGCCGCGCTCGGTGTCCTGGTCGCGTCCAAGGCGTACGGAGTCGTACGGAGCGCCGTGGTGCCCAGACTCCTGCCCAGAGGCTTCTCCCTGGTCAAGGCCAATTCCAGAGTCACGCTCGGCGGGCTGCTCGCGACCGGTATCGCCGCGCCCATCGGCGCCGGACTACAGGCCCTCGGCCCGCGCTGGCCCCTCTACGGCGCCTTCGTGATCTTCATCGTCGGGATGTTCCTCTCCCTCTCGCTGCCGCCCAAGGTCGACTCGGCGAAGGGCGAGCACAAGGCGCTGCTCGCGGCCGACGAGGAGCATCTGCACCTGCACGCCCGCGCTCAGGCCGCGGCGGACACGTCGAAGAAGCGTCGCCTCGGCCTTCGTACGGTCGGGCCCGCCGTCACGCACGCCCTCGCCGCGAACGCGGCACTGCGCTGCCTCTCCGGCTTCCTCATCTTCTTCCTCGCCTTCCTGCTGCGCGAGGAGCCGCTCGGAGGCCAGAGCGCCGCGGTGTCCCTGGGGATAGTGGGAGTCGCGGCCGGTACGGGCAACGCGCTCGGCACCGCCGTCGGCGCCGGCCTGAGATCCCGGGCACCCGAGGTCATCATCGTGACCGTCGTCGGCGTCGTACTCGGCGTGGCGATCACCGCGGCGGTGTTCTTCGGGGCGGTGGGCGTGGCCTGTCTGGGCGCGGTGGCGGGCTTCGCGCAGGCCATGTCGAAGCTGTCCCTCGACGCGCTGATCCAGCGGGACGTCCCGGAAGAGGTGCGCACCTCCGCCTTCGCCCGCTCGGAGACCATCCTTCA
This sequence comes from Streptomyces sp. NPDC055189, assembly GCF_053606765.1. Classification (NCBI taxonomy): domain Bacteria; kingdom Bacillati; phylum Actinomycetota; class Actinomycetes; order Kitasatosporales; family Streptomycetaceae; genus Streptomyces; species Streptomyces sp. NPDC055189. The sequence continues at coordinate 50,464 of NZ_JBSGSG010000029.1, read as the reverse complement.
GGTGGCGTGGGTGGTGGGCGGCGGAATCGGCATGGCCCTGCCGCTGAACGGGGCACTGGGGTTCTCGGTGGCCGCGGCCATCGTCGCCACGGGCTGGCTCTCGACCACGCGAAGCCTGCTCTCCGCGGCCCGACACGGCGGAAAGCGCCGCCCACGGGTGGCGTAAGCCCGGCACGTCGTGGCGCGAGCCCAGCCACACCACGACATGAACCCGGCACACCGCAGCGCCAGCCCAGGGACACCGCGACGCGAACCCCGCACACCACAGCACCAGCCCAGCCACACCGCCACGCGAACCCCGCACACCACAGCACCAGCCCAGCCACACCGCCACGCGAACCCCGCACACCGCAGCACCAGCCCGACAAATCAATATGCGCCGCCCACCTCGCCTCCATACGCGCCGCACACCCCGCCTCAACACACACCGCACCCCCCACCCCAACGCGCGCCACACACCCCGCCCCAACACGCACCGCACCCCCCACCCCAACGCGCGCGGCACGCCGCGACCCCCACGTGGCGGGACGGCACGGGGTGCCCGATAGCCTTCGCCCATGACCTCCCTGCTCCGCGGCGGAGCCGCACACGTTCTCAGTTCGGCGCGCGGCCGCCGTTCCGTGGCCGCCATCGGCGCTGTCGCCGCCGGACTCCTCGTCCTGTCGGCCTGCGACAAGCCGACTCCGCTCGCCACCGTGACGGTCGGCAAGGACTCGGTGAACTCCGATGCCACCTGCTACGGCGACGGCGACGACATCGGTCGTACGAAGGCCGCCAAGTGCGCCCTGAAGAAGGCCTCGAAGTCGATCTCCGTGGGCCAGGGCGAGACGCTGCGCATCGGCGTCGACCCCGAGGTGGCCGAGACCGGCTGGGCCCTGTGGGTCAACGGCCAGCAGGTCACCAACCCCTCCAAGAAGACGTACTACGCCTTCGAGGGCATCGACCTCTTCGCCCCGCAGCAGGGCCAGCCCGCGCCGGACAAGCTCTACATCAGCATCGTTGAGCAGGACAAGGCCGGACAGAAGTTCAAGGGCGTCTGGAACTTCAAGCTCAAGAACGCCGACGCCTGACATCTCCGAGCCGTCGTCGATCTCCGCGCCGTTGACCTCCGAGAGCCCGCGGATCCTGGTGGCCACCGCCGTCCCCGCCGAACGGGACGCGGTGGCCGGCGCGCTGCCCTCGTACGCGGATGCCGTCGCCGTCGGTGTCGGCCCCGCCGCAGCCGCGGCGCACACGGCAGCCGCCCTCGCGCGCACCTCGTACGACCTGGTGATCTCCGCCGGGATCAGCGGCGGCTTCCTGCCCGACGCGCCCATCGGCTCCCTCGTGTTCGCCGACGAGATCACCGCGGCCGATCTGGGCGCCGAGACGCCCGACGGATTCCTGCCCGTTACCGAACTGGGGTTCGGGGCCGTCACCCACCGGCCGCCCCTTTCCCTCGTACGGGAACTGGCCGGGGCCTGTGGCGGCCTGACCGGCACCGTCCTGACCGTCTCCACCGTGACCGGCTCCGCCGAGCGCGCCGCCGGACTGCGGCGCCGCCATCCGCGTGCGCTCGCCGAGGCGATGGAGGGGTTCGGCGTCGCCGAGGCCGCCGCCGCGTACGCACTGCCCGTCCTGGAGATTCGCGCGGTCTCCAACGCCGTCGGACCGCGGGACCGCGCCGCCTGGCGGATCGGCGAGGCGCTGGGCGCGCTGGGAGGCGCGTTCGGGAAATTCGCGCCCGTACTGGAGAGTTGGAAACGGCATGACTGAATCGCCCGCGCAGAACGCGAACCCGGCCCGGGACTCGAACCCGAACCCGGCCCCGGACGCGAACCCCCTGCAGATCGCTTTCTCGCCCTGCCCGAACGACACGTTCGTCTTCGACGCCTGGGCCCACGGCCGGGTGCCCGGCGCACCCGCGCTCGACGTCACGTTCGCCGACATCGACATCACCAACGGCATGGCCGAGCGCGGCGAGTCCGACGTCCTGAAGGTGTCGTACGCGGTGCTGCCCTACGTCCTCGACGAGTACGCGTTGCTGCCCTGCGGCGGGGCGCTCGGGCGTGGCTGCGGTCCGCTGGTGCTCACCCGCGAGGCGGGCGTCGACCTCACCGGCAAGACGGTCGCCGTGCCGAGCGAGAAGTCGACGGCGTACCTGCTGTTCCGGCTCTGGGCCGCGGACACCCTGGCCGGTGACGGCGTGGGCGAGATCGTGGTGCTGCCCTTCGACCAGATCATGCCCGCGGTGCGGGACGGCAAGGTCGACGCGGGACTCGTCATCCACGAGGCGCGCTTCACCTACCAGAACTACGGCCTCCACTGCCTCGCCGACATGGGCGAGCACTGGGAGAAGACGACGGGCCTGCCCATCCCCCTCGGCGCGATCATCGCCAAGCGGTCCCTGGGCGAGGAGCGGCTGCGGCAGCTCGCGGACACCGTCCGTACGTCGGTGCGGATGGCCTGGGACGACCCCGGGGTCTCGCGTCCCTATGTGCAGGAGCACGCGCAGGAAATGGACCCGGCGGTCGCCGATCAGCACATCGGCCTGTACGTGAACGAGTTCACCGCGGACCTGGGCGAGAACGGCTACGCGGCGATCCGCGGACTCCTCACGCGAGCGGCGGCGGAGGGACTCGTACCGCCCCTCGCACCCGACGCACTCTCCTTCGGCCGATAATCCGGCCGGTAATTCGGCTGGTATCCACAGGCCCTGCGGCTGGTATCTACACGTCCAGCTGGTCCGCGACCGCGCGCAGCAGGCCCGCGATCTTCGCGCCCGATGCCTTGTCGGGGTAACGGCCCTTCTCCAGCATCGGCGTGATGTTCTCTAGGAGGGTCGTCAAGTCCTGGACGATGGACGCCAGTTCGTCGGGCTTGCGCCGCTGGGCCGCCGCCACCGACGGCGTCGGGTCGAGGATCGCCACCGACAGGGCCTGGTCACCGCGCTGGCCTGCTACGACGCCGAACTCGACGCGCTGGCCGGGCTTGAGTGTGTCGACACCTGCGGGCAGTACGGAGGAGTGCACGAAGACGTCGCCGCCGTCATCGCGGGAGAGGAAGCCGAAGCCCTTCTCGCTGTTGAACCACTTGACCTTGCCGGTAGGCACCTGAAGTCCTCGTCCTCGTACTCGTCGTCGTACGCGTCTATGCCGCGGAAAACGGCTCTGGATAGCACTACAGCGGGTCGCCCGACCCGCCGGCACCAAGACTATTGGTCCGGGGGCCGGTGACAAGACGTCCCCGGATTCTTCCCTTCGCGCTGGGAACTACCCTGGTCGGGTGCGTGACAAAACCCAAGCGAATTCCGCCGGACCGGGCGACGGTCTGGTCCGGACCGGAGCAATCATTTTCTTCGTCGGAGCCGTGGCCACTCTGGTCACGGTGGCCCCGCTGTTCCTCGGCACCGAACCCTTCCCGTCCATCGCGTACGCGGTGTGCATGCTGATGGGCGTCGGATTTGTCGTCGCCGTTGCGGGAGTGCTGCGCGGTATCGCCGTTCAGCGCCGCCAGGCCAAGTCGGCGGCCACTTAACCGCGGTCGGCGGCGCCCGCGACGTACGCGTCGAGCCAGGCGGGGAACCGGGTCAGGTCGGTGAGCACGGCGTCCGCGCCCGCCGCGCGCAGTTCCGCTGCGTCGCACGGCCCGGTGGCCACCGCGACGGAGAGCGCGCCCGCCGTACGCGCGCCGCGTACATCACCGGTGTGGTCACCGACGTACACCGCCGCGTCGTGCTCGCGCAGCGCCTCCGCCTTCGCCTCGGCCCACAGCCAGCCGATCACCGCGTCCGCCTCGATGCCGAGGTGAGCCAGGTGGAGCTTCGCGTTCGGCTCGTGCTTGGCGGTCACCACGATGGCCCGACCGCCGTGCGCGCGCACTGCCGCGACCGCCTCGCGGGCGCCGTCCATGGCGAGCGTGGGCGCGATGGCGTATGTGGGATAGATCTCACGGTAGCGATCGCCCATCTCCTCGATCTGCTCCGCCGGGAACCAGTTGCGCAGCTCCTCCTCCAGGGGCGGGCCGAGCCGGGTGACGGCGAGATCGGCGTCTATGTACGTTCCGGTCTCGGCGGACAGGGCCCGGTAGGCCTCCCTGATGCCGGGCCGGGAGTCGATCAGGGTCATGTCGAGGTCGAAGCCGACCGTCAGAGCGCGTGAGGTCATGAGGCCATTGTGCCGAGCCCCGACGGCCAGGGCCGGGGGCCGGGGCACCCCCTTAGACTCAGCCAAGCCTTACCTGGCCACCCCAACCCCCACTGAACCGAAACGAGCTCAGCCGATGCGTGTGCCCGCCAGACGCGCCGTCGCGATGACGGCGGCCGTCGTGGCCCTGCTGCTCGCGGTCCTGTTCAGCCTCTCCGTCGGCGCCCGCGCGATCGCGCCGTCCGCCGTCATCGACGCCCTGCTGCACGGCGGGCACAGCGACGCCGCCGAGGTCGTCCGCGAGATGCGGGTGCCGCGCACGGTCATCGGCCTGATGGTGGGCGCCGCGCTCGCCCTGGCCGGCACGGCCCTCCAGGGCATCACCCGCAATCCCATCGCCGACCCCGGCATCCTCGGCGTCAGCCAGGGCGCCTCGGTGGGCGTGGTCATGGCGATCGCCTTCGCCGGGGTGCACACCCTGACCGGGTACGTCTGGTACGCCTTCGTCGGCGCGGGCATCGCGTCCGTCGCGGTGTACGCGATCGCCGCGAGCGGACGGGGCGGGGCGACCCCCGTGAAGCTCGCCCTGGGCGGCGCCGCGATCAACGCGCTCCTCGTCTCCCTCACCACCGCGGTCCTGACCACCAAGGCCTCGGCCCTGGACGAGTTCCGCTTCTGGCAGGTGGGCTCGCTCTCCGGGCGCGACGCGGAGATCGTCGGGCAGATCTGGCCGTTCCTGCTCGCGGGGCTCGTCCTTGTGCTTTCCGTGGCGCGCGGGCTCGACGCGCTCGCCCTCGGCGAGGACGTGGCCAGGGGGCTCGGGCAGAAGGTGGCGACCGTACGGATCGTCGGCGGGCTCGGGGCGACGGTGCTGACCGGGGCGGGTGTGGCCGCGGCCGGGCCCATCGCGTTCATCGGCCTTGCGGTCCCGCATATCGCTCGCGCGATCGTGGGCGGGGGGCATCGCTGGGTGCTGCCCATGGCCGCGGTCCTCGGGCCGGTCATGCTGCTCGTCTCCGACACGGTGGGCCGTGTCATCTTTCCTCCCAGCGAGGTGCCCGCCGGAGTGATGACCGCGCTCATCGGGGTGCCGTTCCTCGTGACACTGGTGCGCAGAAAGACGGTGGCAGCGTGACGACCCCCCGTTGTGGGCAGGCGTTCCGCACGGCGGAACGGGTGGGCACAACCCCTGATGCGGGCCGACCGAGAAAGCAGCGCCCGGCTGGGTACGCCGTACTGCGGCTACGGAAAGCCGCCTTCCTGGTGCACCGCAGGGCAGCTGCGGTCGCCGTACTGCTTACCCTGCTCCTGGCGGCCGCCTGCCTCGCCTACCTCTGCATCGGCGAAGCCTTCGTCCCGCCCGGCGAAGTCCTTAAGGTCCTGACGGGGCAGCCGTCCCCCGACGAACTGGTCGTGGGAACGCTGCGCGAACCCCGCATGGTCGTGGGCCTCCTCGTGGGCGCCGCGTTCGGCGTCGCGGGCGGCCTCATCCAGACCGTCGCCCGCAACCCCCTGGCCAGCCCCGACATCATCGGCATCAGCCAGGGCGCGAGCGCCCTGACGGTGGGTGCGATGACCCTCGGGGTGACATCGGCGACCGTCCTGCCCTACCTCTCGGTGCTCGGCGGTATCGCCGCCGCCGCTCTCGTGTACGTCTTCGCCTGGCGCGGCGGCCTGCACGCCACCCGCTTCGTGCTCATCGGCATCGGCTTCGCGATCGCCCTGCGGTCCGTGACCACGCTCTTCATGACCAAGGGCGACTACCTCGTCGCCCAGCAGGCGCAGATCTGGATGACGGGCTCCCTCAACGGCCGCGGCTGGACGGAGGCCCGGCCGCTCGCCCTGACCCTGCTCGTGCTGCTCCCGTTCGTGTTCTGGGCCGCCCGCGCCCAGCGCTCGGTGACCATGGACGACGACACGGCGACCGCGCTCGGGGTGCGCCTGGGGCACGTACGGCTCGGGCTCGTGCTGCTCGGCGTCGTCCTCGCCTCCGTGGCGACCGGCGCCGCGGGGCCCGTCGACTTCGTGGCGCTTCTCGCCCCGCAGATCGCCCGCAGGATGACCCGCACCGCCCAGATCCCGCTGCTCTGCTCGGCACTCCTCGGATCGCTGATCATGGTCCTCGCGGACCTGCTCGCCCGGCGTCTCTTCTCGCCGACCGAGCTGCCGGTCGGCGTTCTCACCGCCGCCGTCGGAGCCCCGTACCTGATCTGGCTGATCATCAGAAGCCACGGCACCACCCGCAGCCGCGGCCGTTCCGTCAGCAATGGAGGCACCTCGTGACCGCCGCCCGCCTCAGCGCCCGCGAGCTGACCCTCGCCTACGAGGACCGCGAGGTCGTGCACGACCTCGAACTCGCGGTGCCCGACGGCAAGGTCACGGTCATCGTCGGCCCCAACGCCTGCGGGAAGTCGACGACTCTGCGCGCGCTCGGCCGCCTCCTCAAGCCGAAGAGCGGCGCGGTCCTGCTCGACGGCGAGGCGCTCACCAAGCTCCCCACCAAGAAGATCGCCCAGCAGATCGGCCTGCTCCCCCAGACTCCGGTCGCGCCGGAGGCGATCACCGTCGCCGACCTCGTCGCGCGCGGACGCCAGCCGCATCAGCACTGGTGGCAGCAGTGGTCCGACGAGGACGAGCGGGCCGTGACGGAGGCGATGGAACGAACCGACGTCGCCGCGCTCGCCGAACGGCCCGTGGACGAGCTCTCGGGCGGTCAGCGCCAGCGGGTGTGGATCGCGATGGCCATCGCCCAGGAGACGGACATCCTGCTCCTGGACGAGCCGACGACGTATCTCGACATCTCGCACCAGGTCGAAGTCCTCGACCTGGTGCGTCAGCTGGCCACGGGCACGCGGCAGGTCGAGCGCGGCAGGACCGTGGTCGTCGTGCTGCACGACCTCAACCAAGCCGCCCGTTACGCGGACCATCTGGTCGCCATGAAGCAGGGCCGGATCGTCGCCGAGGGCGCCCCTGCCGATGTCGTCACCGAGGAACTCGTCCGCGAGGTGTTCGGTCTGGAGTGTGTGGTGGTACCGGACCCGGTGACGGGGTCGCCCCTGGTCGTCCCGGGGGCTCCGTGGGCCGCAGAGCCGCGCCCGCACCCCCCGTCCGACCGAAAGGTGGCCCCCAAGCCATGACCACCACCGTGACGCACCGCCGCCATACCTCTCTCGCCGCCGGGGCGCTCGCCCTCGGCGGCGCGCTCGCGCTCTGCGCCTGCGGCTCGTCGGACTCGGACTCCGGTACTTCCGCCGCCGGTTCGGGATCGGGCAAAACGCACGTCGTGAAGACCGCCATGGGCGAGGTGAAGGTCCCCGTCGCCCCCGAGCGGGTCGTCGTCCTGGACACGGCCGAGCTGGACTCCGCGATCACGCTCGGCGTGCAGCCGGTCGGCGCGACGCACGTCGAGGCGTCGTCGGGCTTCCCCGGCTACCTGCCGAAGGACAAGGTCAGCGGCATCGAGGACGTCGGCGAGATGCTGAGCCCGAACATGGAGGCCATCGCCGCCCTCAAGCCGGACGTCATCCTCACCAGCAAGATCCGGCACGCGGCGAAGTACGACCAGCTCAGCCAGATCGCGCCGACGGTGATGACGGAGAACACGGGCTACCCCTGGAAGGCGAACTTCCGGGTCCACGCGGACGCGCTGGGCAAGCAGGCGGAGGCGAAGAAGATCACCTCCGCGTACGCCGAGCACACCGCGAAGGTCACCAAGGCAGTCGGCGGCGCGGAGAAGGCCGGGGCGACGGAGGTCAATGTCGTCCGCTTCGTGGAGGGCGCGGACATCCGCATCTACGGCGAGAAGACGTACGTCGCCACGCTCCTGAAGGACGTGGGCCTTGGCCGCCCCGCTGTCGCGGCCAAGGCCAAGGACGGCTTCTCGTACGACGTGTCGCCCGAGAGGATCGACCTCGCCGACGCGGACGTCATCTTCCGTTCCACGTACGGCGATCCGAAGAAGTCCAAGCAGACGCAGACCGTCGCGAGCAGCCTGTGGAAGAACATGGGCGCGGTGAAGGCGGGCGACGTCCACACCGTCGACGACGAGTTGTGGATCCAGGGGATCGGCTACACGGCGGCGGACAAGATCCTGGACCAGATGCAGACGGCGCTGACGAAGTAGGCGTTACGGCCGCCGCTGGGATCTCCACAGGAGGTAGAGGGCGGAGGAGATGGCTGCGCCGCGTACGACCCAGGGCCAGGTCTCGGCCATGGCGTCGCTCATGTGGCCGTCGACGATGCGTTCGCCCCAGCGGCCCTCGTTCCTGCCCCACAGCCAGGTGATCCCGGCCGCCACGGAGAGGCCGGGCAGCCCGATCACGGCCCACTTCGCCTCGGCACGGCTCAGCCTTCGCGAGGCGTACGCGAGAAGCCAGCCGCCGCCGAGGGCAAGCCAGTTGCCGAGGATGGCGCCGACGGTGAGGAGGGCTGCGGCGAGCAGGAGGAGGGGGTTGGTGAAGCGGGGGGCGGTGGGGGCGAGGGCTGCGGTGGCGGGGCGGGGGATGCGGAGGCGGCGACGCCGCGGGGCACGGGCCTCGACCTCTCCTTCTCCCTCCTCTCCCTCCTCTCCCTCCTCTCCCTCCTCCTCGTCCTCTTCGTCCTCTTCCAGCTCTTGCTCTACGGGGCGCTTCTTGGGCGGGGGCTTGAGGAGTTCCGGGATTTCCACGCCGCCGGTGAAGCCGGGCACGCTGTCGCCGAGGCCGAAGGGGCTGCTGTCCGTCCGCCACCAGTCGGGCTGGGAGGCGCTGTCGCCGAGTTCGTCCGTGCCGGCGAGGTGCGGCGGGGCGGGGCCCGGGTCCTCTTCGGGGAGCTGCGGTTCCTCGGCGGCGGCGGGGCGGGGCCGGGGGACGACGCGGCGGAGCCGCTTGGGCCGTTCCTTCGGTTCCGGGGTGGGGGCGGGGGGCCGGGGTGCGGCTGCCTTGGGTACGTCACCGGTGCCGGTGCCGGTGCCGGCGGCTTCGACAAGGTCCTCGGGGGTGCCGAGCCGCTCCAGGATGCGGCGTATGGCGGCGGGGCTGTCGGCCGGGGTCTTCGCTCTGGTCCGGTCGATCTCGTTGCGCAGGTGGGAGACCAGGCGCATGCGGGTGCCTGACGGCAGCTGTTGCTGCTGGGCCAGGTCTCCGACGCGGCTCAGATAGTCGTAGACGAGCTGATCGCTCTCGATCCCCACGAAGTCCCCTCCGGAGCGGCCCGATTGAACCCCCGCCCTGTGTACCCGGTCCGACGACCGTACCGCGTCCCCCTCGCTCCGCGGACGCCCCCTGGCTCCGCCCCAACCGAACAAACCTCCCCCACCCACCCGCCCGTTCACCCCGCATCCACCCTTGAACGAACAAGCTTTCCCACCCACCCACCCGATTGCCCCGCGACGACGGGAGGGGCGGGTGGGCGGATGACACACGCGGGAGGGGCGGGTGGGTGGATGACATAAGCCGGGGGGTGGGGTGGGCGGATGGATGACATACGCCGGGGGGTGGGTGGGCGGATGACACACGCCGGGGGCGGGTGGACGGGTGGATGACATACGCCGGGGGGGCGGGTGGGGAGCAAGGTGCGGGCGGCGATGCCGTACGAGCAGGCAGGGGTGGGAGAGGCCCATGAGCGGAGTGCGGGAAGCAGCGCACCTCAGACACGGGAGCCCGGCTCCGACGCACCCGTCGGTCGGCGACGCGCGCGAGGGGGTGTGCCGGTATTTCCGCCCGGAGCACGGTTCGCAACACTCCCCAGCCGAAGCAACCAAGCGCCCGCCAGCGGATGGCGAGGACGGACATACCGGCGCGCACCCGCACCCACAGACGCACCCGCCCCGAACCGGAACGCACCCGCACCCGGCAGCGCTCGCAAGGGGGTGTGCCGGTATTTCCGCCCGGAGCACGGCTCGCAACACTCCCCAGCCGAAGCAACCAAGCGCCCACCAGCGGATGGCGAGGACGGACATACCGGCGCGCACCCGCACCCACAGCCGGAGCAGCACCGCACCCGCACCAGGCCCAGGGGCCAGCAAGACCCGCCCCCCGCACCCCAACCCGCTACCGTGACCCTGATGAGCACCGACGAGCAGCCCCAGCGCCCAGTGGACAGCCCCCGGTCCCTCGCCGAAGCGCTGCGGGCCCGTGATGACGCGTCCCTCGGCGCGCTGCTCCGCGCCCGGCCGGATCTGCTCACGCCGGTTCCGAACGACCTCACCCAGCTCGCCACCCGCGCAGCCACCCGCGCCTCCGTGGTCCGCGCCCTGGAGCGGCTGGACCGGTTCGCCCAGCAGGTCGCCGAGGCGCTGGCCGTAGCCCCCGAACCCGCCACGTACGAAGAGCTGCACGCCCTCGTGGCCGGAGACGAGAACGGAGAGGGAAGCGGCGCCGTCACGACGGCGCTGGCCCGCGCCCTCGCCACCCTCCGCGAGCAGGCCATCGTGTGGGGCCCCGACGACCGCCTCCGACTCGTCCGCACCGCCCGCGAACTCCTCGCCCCGGCCCCCCAGTACCCCTCCCCCACCGGCCTCGGCCCGACCGTCGCCGAGGCCACCGCGGGCATGTCGCCGAACCGGATGCAGGACATCGTGACGGCGGCCGGGCTGCCGTCCACGCACGACGCGGTCTCCGCCGTCCGCTCGCTCACCGGACTCTTCACGGACCGCACCCGGATGTCCGCACTGCTCGACGAAGCCCCCGCCGAGTCCGTCGAAGTGCTCTCGCGGCTCGTCTGGGGCCCGCCCTACGGCCAGGTGACCGCCGACCCGGCGCGCCACCTGCGCTGGCTCCTCGACCGGGGTCTCCTGCTCCCGACCGCGCCCGGCACGGTCGTACTCCCGAGGGAAGCGGCCCTGCACCTGCGCGCGGGCCGCGCCCACCGGCAGCTCGAACCGGCACCCCCCGCCGTCGAAGCGCTGCGCGAACACCGTCCACAGGCTGTGGACGCAGCGGCGGCGAGCCAGGCGTACATGGCGCTCGACACCGTCGAGGAGCTCCTGAAGGACTGGGACGAGGGCGGCCCCACCGTGCTCCGCGCGGGCGGCCTCAGCGTGCGCGACCTGAAGCGGACGGCGGTGGCCCTGGACGTACCGGAGCCGGTGGCGGCGTTCTGGGTCGAACTGGCCTACGCGGCGGGCCTCGTGGCGTCGGACGGCGAGGCGGACGAGCGGTACGCGGCGACCCCCGCGTACGACGACTGGCAGGAACTGCCCGCCGCCGAGCGCTGGTCGGTCCTCGCCACGGCCTGGCTGACGGCGACCCGCACGTCCGGCCTCATCGGCGGCCGTGACGGCAAGGACCGCACGCTGTCGGCGCTGGGCCCGCACCTGGACCGCTCCTCGGCGCCGGAGATCCGGCACCGCGTGCTCACGCTCCTCACCACGCTCCCGGACGGCGCGAGCCCGACCCCCGAATCGCTGATCGCCCGCCTGCGCTGGGAGCGACCGCCGCGCGGCACTTCCGCCGGCACTTCGTCCGGCGCACCGTCGACCACCACGGCACCCATGGAACTGCGGGCCCGCATCGCCCAATGGACGCTGAACGAAGCGGAGTTGCTCGGCATCACGGGCCGCGGCGCGCTCTCCGCGCACGGCCGCGCACTGCTCGGCTCCGAGAGCTCCGGGGGCGGCTCACCCGAAACAGGGGCGACCACCTCCACCACCCCTGCCACCCCCGCAACCCCCGCAACCCCCGCCGAACTGGCCGCATACGCCGCCCGCGCCGCCCGCCTCCTCACCCCCCTCCTCCCCGAGCCCCTCGACCACGTCCTGCTCCAGGCCGACCTCACCGCGGTGGCCCCCGGCCCGCTGGAGCGCCCCCTGGCCGAGACGCTCTCGGTGCTCGCCGACGTCGAGTCGAAGGGCGGGGCGACCGTGTACCGGTTCACGCCCGGCTCCGTACGGCGGGCGCTCGACGCGGGCAAGTCCGCCTCCGACCTGCACGCCTTTCTCGCCGCGCACTCCCGTACGCCGGTTCCGCAGCCCCTGGCGTACCTCATCGACGACGTCGCCCGTAAACACGGCCACCTGCGGATCGGCGCGGCATCCGCGTACGTGCGCTGCGACGACGAGGCTCTCCTGAACGAGATCCTCGCCGACAAGCGCTCCCAGGGCCTGCGCCTGCGCCGCCTCGCACCGACCGTGCTCGCCGCCCAGGCCGACCCCGGAGCGCTCCTCGAAGGCCTGCGTCAGATGGGCTTCGCGCCCGCCGCGGAGAGCGCCGAGGGCGACGTACTGATCACCCGGGCGCACGCCCACCGCACACCGCCCCGCACCGCGCCCGAGCCGGTCCACGACGGCCCGCCGCTCGCCGACGCCACGCTGACCGGCGCGGCGGTACGAGCCATCCGCGCCGGCGACCTGGCATCGACCGCCCCGCGCAGGGCGACCCCGGAGGCGGGCGACGCGCTGCCCCGCACGACGGCGGCGGAGACCCTCGCCACGATGCAGGCCGCGGTCCTGACCAACGAGGCGGTGTGGATCGGCTACGTCAACGCGGAGGGCTCGGCGAGCCAGCGCGTGATCGCCCCGATCCGGGTGGAGGGCGGCTTCGTGACGGCGTACGACCACACGGCGGACGAGGTCAGGACGTACCCCCTGCACCGCGTCACGGGTGTCGCGGAACTCGCGGACGACTGAGCCGCGGGCCCCGGGCCGCCGGGCCGGACCCCGTCCGGCGGCTGAGCCAGGACCGAGCCAGGAACCGAGCCAGGACCGTATTCGCGCGCCATGCGGCACACTGGACGTTTGGCTTACCGAAAGGGTGCGCGCGTGAATGGTCCCCTGATCGTCCAGTCGGACAAGACTCTCCTGCTCGAGGTCGACCACGAGCAGGCGGAGGCCTGCCGCCGTGTCATTGCCCCCTTCGCGGAGCTGGAGCGTGCTCCCGAGCACATCCACACCTACCGCGTGACGCCGCTGGGCCTGTGGAACGCCCGCGCGGCGGGGCACGACGCCGAGCAGGTCGTGGACGCGTTGGTGGAGTACTCCCGCTACCCCGTGCCGCACGCGCTGCTCGTCGACATCGCAGAAACGATGGCGCGCTACGGACGGCTCACGCTCTCCAAGCACCCCACGCACGGCCTGGTCCTGACCACCACCGACCGGCCGGTCCTGGAAGAGATCCTGCGGTCCAAGAAGGTGCAGCCGCTCGTCGGCGAGCGGGTGGACGCGGACACCGTCGTCGTCCATCCGTCCGAGCGCGGCCAGGTCAAGCAGACGCTACTCAAGCTGGGCTGGCCCGCCGAGGACCTCGCCGGGTACGTCGACGGCGAGGCGCACCGCATCGACCTCGCGGAGGACGGCTGGAGCTTGCGGCCGTATCAGAAGCAGGCGGTCGAGGGGTTCTGGCACGGCGGCAGCGGTGTGGTCGTGCTGCCCTGCGGCGCCGGAAAGACGCTGGTCGGAGCCGGTGCGATGGCCGAGGCCAAGGCGACGACGCTGATCCTGGTGACCAACACGGTCTCCGCCAGGCAGTGGAAGCACGAGCTGATCAAGCGGACCTCGCTGACCGAGGAGGAGATCGGCGAGTACAGCGGTACCCGCAAGGAGATCCGCCCGGTCACCATCGCCACGTACCAGGTCCTGACGACGAAGCGGAAAGGTGTCTACCCGCACCTGGAGCTCTTCGACTCCCGCGACTGGGGCCTGGTCATCTACGACGAGGTGCACCTGCTCCCCGCCCCCGTCTTCAAGTTCACCGCCGACCTCCAGGCCCGCCGGCGCCTCGGCCTGACGGCCACGCTGGTGCGCGAGGACGGCCGCGAGTCCGACGTCTTCTCCCTCATCGGCCCCAAGCGGTTCGACGCTCCGTGGAAGGAGATCGAGGCGCAGGGCTACATCGCGCCCGCGGACTGCGTCGAGGTGCGGGTCAACCTGACGGACTCGGAGCGCCTCGCGTACGCGACGGCCGAGGCCGAGGAGAAGTACCGCTTCTGCGCCACCACCGCCACCAAGCGCAAGGTGACGGAGGCGCTGGTCAAGAAGCACGCCGGTGAGCAGACCCTGGTCATCGGCCAGTACATCGACCAGCTCGACGAGCTGGGCGAACACCTGGACGCCCCGGTCATCAAGGGCGAGACGACGAACGCGCAGCGCGAGAAGCTGTTCGGCGCGTTCCGGGAGGGCGAGATCTCCGTCCTCGTCGTCTCGAAGGTCGCGAACTTCTCGATCGACCTGCCCGAGGCTACGGTCGCCATTCAGGTGTCCGGGACGTTCGGCTCCCGGCAGGAGGAGGCACAGCGGCTCGGTCGTGTGCTGCGTCCGAAGGCAGACGGTCACGAGGCTCGCTTCTACTCCGTCGTGGCCCGGGACACCATCGATCAGGACTTCGCGGCGCATCGGCAGCGGTTCCTTGCTGAGCAGGGATACGCGTACCGGATCGTGGACGCGGACGAACTGCTCGCCGACAGCTGAGCAGCAGGGCCAGGGCCAGCAGGGGGTAGGGCGAGGCCAGCGGTTGCTGCCAGGCCGGCAGCCGCAGGTCCAGGTCGCCCTGGTGCGGGATCAGCCACAGGGTGCGGGCCGTGAAGAGGGCCGCCACCGCCGCGGTGAGGCGGGGGCGGCCCTCCGCCATGAGCAGGGTCAGGAGCGGTACGCACCAGACCCAGTGGTGGGACCAGCTGATGGGCGAAACCAAGAGCGCGGTGGCCGCCGTCAGGAGCACGCCACGCGGCTCGCTCGCACTCGCGGCACGGCTCGCGAGCCACAGCCCCGCGGCGCCGACGAGAGCGGCGGGCACGGCCCACACGAGCCCCGGATGCGGGTCGTGCGCCACCCTCGCGACGAGCCCCTGGAGCGACTGGTTGTCGACGATCCACGCCTTGCCCACGCGGCCCGTCTCGAAGATCCGGTGGGTCCAGAAGTCGACGCTGGCGGCGGGCAGCACGAGCGCGCCGAGCGCGACGGTACCGGCGAGGGAGGCCGTGGCGGTGACCCCTTCGCGTACGCGCCCGGTGAGGAACAGATACGCGATGAAGATCGCCGGAGTGAGCTTGACCCCGGCGGCGACCCCGATCGCGAAGCCCTTGCCGACGGCGCCGGGCGGCCTGGTCAGATCCCAGAGGATGAGGCAGGCGAGGGCGAGGTTGATCTGCCCGAAGACGATCGTCTGGAAGACGGGTTCGAGCCAGAGGGCGAGCGCGGTCCCGGCGAGGAGGGGCGCGAGGCGGGTGGGAATGCGGGCGAGCCGGCAGGAGAGGTGGACGAGAAGCGCGAGGAGGACGAGATTCCCCGCGACGAAGGCGAGCTTGAGCGCGGGGAGGGGGAGCCAGGTCGTCGGTACGAAGAGGATGGCGGCGAAGGGCGGATACGTGGCCGGCAGATCCCACGCCGTCACGGTGAACCCGTAGAGATCGCTCCCGTCGACCACGGCGGCGCCTTCGGCCCGGTAGACGAGGGTGTCGGCCATGGGGATGCGCTGAGCGAGACAGAGCCCGGCAAAGGCGCCAAGCGAAACAAGAACCAGAGCCCAACTCACCCACCGTGACCAAACATGCACCCTAAGTAGCTCCACGCCGCGACCCTAGTGGATGGTCGAGCAAGGCAACGCGGGGCAATCGGGCGGGTGGGCGGGAGAGCCTGTTCGGCACGAAGAAAACGCGGGGCACCCCACCCACCACCCCCCGGAGGGAAAAGCAGTGGCCGCCCCTCGAAGCGGGGCATAAAATGCCCGGTCTGCCCGCGTGCAACGCGCCGCGCCCGCCACTGCCCGGTCGGCAACCGGTCAGCCCCATCCCGCACCCCCGCCGGAGGCAACCGTGCACGGCCGTCCAGACCCCCTCTCCCGAGAGCGAAGCCACCTCTCCGCATCCCGCTCGGCCCTCCGAGCCATGCGCGAGGACGCCGAGGCGCTCGACATCCGCGATGTCACCGCGAACTGGGTCAACGCAGCCGTCCTGCAGAGCCAGATCGACGAGCGGATCAAGTCCCTCGCCGACCTCTCCCACACCCCCCTCTTCTTCGGCCGCCTCGACTACCTCCACGCCCCCGGCGCCGACCGGGCGGAAGGCGCGGAGGGCGAGCAGTTCTACATCGGGCGGCGGCACGTCCACGACGCCGACGGCGACCCGATGGTCATCGACTGGCGCGCCCCCGTATCGCAGCCCTTCTACCGGGCCTCCAAGAAGGCCCCGATGGACATCGCCCTGCGGCGGCGCTTCGGGTACACGGGCGGCGACCTCACGGCGTACGAGGACGAGCATCTCAGCGACGCCGACGAGGCCGAGCGGACGAGCAAGCTGCTCCAGCAGGAGATCGAGCGGCCCCGCGTCGGCCCGATGCGCGACATCGTTGCCACGATCCAGCCCGAGCAGGACGAGATCGTACGAAGCGACCTGGGCGGATCGGTCTGCGTGCAGGGCGGCCCCGGCACCGGAAAGACCGCCGTCGGCCTGCACCGTGTCGCCTATCTCCTCTACGCCCACCGCGAGCGCCTGGCCCGGACCGGCACCCTGGTCATCGGGCCCAACAAGTCCTTCCTGCACTACATCGAGCAGGTGCTGCCCGCGCTCGGCGAGCTCGAGGTCAAGCAGGCGACGGTCGACGACCTCGTCGCGCACGTGGAGGTGCGGGGGACGGACGAGGCAGCCGCCGCCGTCATCAAGGGCGACGCCCGCATGGCCGCCGTCTTGCGCAAGGCCCTGCGCTCGCACGTGACCATGCCGAGCGAGCCGGTCATGGTGGTGCGCGGTTCGCGGCGCTGGCGCGTCCCCGCGTACGAAATCGAAGAGATCGTCGGCGAGTTGCTCGCCCGCGACATCCGCTACGGGGCCGCCCGTGACGCCCTGCCGCAGCGCATCGCGCATGCCGTGCTCGTCCGCATGGAGCAGGCGGGCGAGGCGCCCGACGACCGCGTGCAGGACGCCGTGGCCCGCAACTCCGCGGTGAAGGCGGCCGTCAAGGCCGTGTGGCCGCCCGTCGACCCGGCCAAGCTCGTGCTGCGGCTGCTCTCCGACGCCGAGTTCCTCGCCGTGCACGCGGAGGGGATTCTCGACGAGGACGAGCAGAAGCTGATCCTCTGGAGCAAGCCCGTACGCGGCGTCAAGGCGGCCAAGTGGTCCGCGGCCGACGCCGTGCTGATCGACGAGGCGGGCGATCTGGTCGCCCGGACGCACTCCCTCGGCCATGTCGTGCTCGACGAGGCGCAGGACCTCTCGCCCATGCAGTACCGGGCGGTGGGGCGCCGCTGCACGACCGGTTCCGCCACGGTCCTGGGGGATCTCGCACAGGGCACCACGCCTTGGGCCACCCGGAGCTGGGAGCAGGCCCTGACGCACCTGGGCAAGGGGGACGCCGTCGTGGAGGAACTCACGGCGGGTTTCCGTGTGCCGCGGGAGGTCATCGCGTACGCGTCCCGCCTGCTGCCCTCCATCGCGCCGGGCCTCGCCGAGGTCAAGTCCGTGCGTGAGTCGGCGGGTTCGCTCGTGGTGCGGCGCGTGGCGGATCTGGACGCCGCTTCCCTGGAAGCCTGCGTCGATTCACTGCGGCACGAGGGCTCGATCGGCCTCATCGCGGCCGACGCCCGCATCCCCGCGCTGGCCAAGACCCTGGAGGCGGCCGGGATGACGTATCTCTCGCCGGGCGAGGAGACCACCCCGGACACCCGCCTCACGCTCGTACCCGCTTCCCTGGCCAAGGGACTTGAGTACGACTACGTGGTCCTGGACGAGCCCGCCGCCGTGGTGGACGGCGAGCCCGACGAACGAACGGGTCTGCGACGGCTGTACGTCGCCCTGACCCGTGCGGTGTCGGGACTCACCGTCGTGCACTCGGCCGGGCTGCCGGAGCAGCTCATCGGCTAGGCGGACCGCTGCTCCCTGGCATCGGCGGACCGCAGGTGCGTGACGATGAGCACGATGCCCGTGAGCGTCACGATCCGCGTGGCCGCGTCCAGGCCGTTCCAGTCCTCCGACTGCCACATGGCGAACCATTCGCCGCCGATCCCGATGAACCCCACCCCGAACAGGAGGAGGAGCATCAGCAGGCCGATGGTGCCCGCCCGCCGGGCCCGGCGCAGTCCCTCGGGGCGGCGCAGGGCACCGGCCCACAGGACGGTCGCCGTGAGGAGGACCAGCGCGGCCAGGGTCTCCCAGGCGATGATCGCGACGTACGCGGCGTCCTGGAGCGCGGTGGACTTCACCGCGCGCCACATCAGGTCGTCGTCCTTGAAGGTGGTGTCCATCGCCAGGACATGGCGTACGAACTGCTGGTTGCTGTCGAAATCGGTGATGTTCCCGAACGCGACGAGCGCGATGTAGAGCGCCACCGTCCCGGTGAGCAGCATTGCGGCAACGGGCAGCGCCCCGGCCGCGAGAATCCGGTCCGCGGGACGCGTCTTGTCCACTGGTGTCGTCATGAAGTCCCCTCCCCTGTACGCCCAGTTGTATCGCGTCCCGCGGGTAACGTGATCAGGCACCCCCTGGCGGAAAGAGGTCAGGCGTCCACCGCTGCCCGCCATTGGGCGACGGCCTCGGCGCAGACCGGTGCCGCCCAGCCGTCGGGCCGTGAAGCGCCGCCGATGTGGAACGCGTCGACGCCCGCCGCCCTGAGCTGCGGAAGGTGGTCGAGGCGGAGGCCGCCGCCGACCAGGATCTGCTGCTCGTAGCCCGGTTCGCCGGAGCGTGCGGCCTCGGCGAGCAGCGTGGGCAGGCCCTCGTCGACGCCCGTCGCCGAGCCCGCGGTGAGGTAGGTGTCGAGGCCGGGGAAGTCCGAGAGCTGCTTGCGCAGGGCGTAGCGGTCGGGGGTCCGGTCGATGGCCCGGTGGAACGTCCAGCGGCAGCCGTCGATCGCGCCCGCAAGGGCTTCCACGGCGGCCAGGTCGGGGCCGCCCGTCTCGTCGAGGAAGCCGAGCACGAACTCGTCGGCGCCCTCGCTCCTGAGCTCGTGCGCGCGACGCACGAGGGCGTCGACGTCGCCCGCGTCGAAGCCGTCCGCGAGGCGCAGCATCACGCGCAGGGAGATGTCCACGGCGGCGCGGATCTCGGCAAAGGTCTCGCGGGACGGGGTCAGGCCGTCCGCGGCCATGTCGGTGACCAGCTCGAGGCGGTCCGCGCCTCCGGCCTGGGCGGCGACGGCGTCCTCGGCATCGAGGGCGATCACCTCCAGGACTGCACGCTTGCTCATGGATGTCTTCCTTCGGGTCCGGGGCCGCGGGGGTCTCTGAAATCGGCGCACATAGGTCTAGTCCAATTGCCCAGCCTACGCGCAGAACACCCCGGTGCGCCTCATGCGCACCGGGGTGATCCCAAAGACATGTACACGTCGACCTCGCCGGAGGTTAAGACGCGCGACGCCCCGCCGTTCAGCTCAGCGGCTGGAACCCCCTCAGACGCAGGCTGTTGCCGACCACGAAGACCGAGGAGAACGCCATCGCGGCGCCCGCGATCATCGGGTTCAGAAGGCCCGCGGCGGCCAGCGGCAGCGCGCCCACGTTGTAGGCGAAGGCCCAGAAGAGGTTCGACTTGATCGTGCCCAGGGTGCGGCGCGAGAGGCGGATGGCGTCCGCCGCCGCGCGCAGGTCCCCTCGTACGAGAGTGAGGTCGCCGGCCTCGATCGCGGCGTCCGTGCCCGTGCCCATCGCCAGACCGAGGTCGGCCTGCGCGAGCGCCGCCGCGTCGTTCACGCCGTCGCCGACCATCGCCACGCTCCGGCCCTCCGCCTGGAGCCGCTTGACCACGTCGACCTTGTCCTGCGGCATGACCTCGGCGATCACGTCATCGGGGGCGATGCCCACCTCGGCGGCCACCGCCGCCGCAACCGCCTTGTTGTCGCCGGTCAGCAGGATCGGGGTGAGACCGAGGGCGCGCAGGCGCTCGATCGCCTCCGGGCTCGTGTCCTTCACCGCGTCGGCGACTTCGAGCACAGCACGCGCCTCGCCGTCCCGGGCGACGGCGATGACCGTACGCCCGCCCGCCTCGGCCGCTGCCTTCGCCCGCTCAAGCTCCACCGGCAGCGGGATCGCCCACTCGGCGAGCAGCGCCTCACGCCCGACCAGGACCGCGTGCCCCTCGACGATGCCCTGGACGCCCAGGCCCGCCACGTTCGCGAAGTCCTCGAGGGCGGGCAGTTCGCCGACCCGCTCGACAGCACCGGCGGCCACGGCCCGCGCGATGGGGTGCTCCGAGGAGTGCTCCAACGCCCCCGCGAGCCGCAGGACTTCCTCCTCGCTCACATCGTCCGCCACGTGCGTGGCCAGCAGCGTCATCCGGCCGGTGGTGACGGTGCCGGTCTTGTCCAGGACGATCGTGTCGACCTTGCGGGTCGTCTCCAGGACCTCCGGGCCCTTGATCAGAATGCCGAGCTGGGCGCCGCGCCCGGTGCCGACCATGAGGGCGGTGGGCGTCGCGAGCCCCAGGGCGCAGGGGCAGGCGATGATCAGTACGGCGACCGCGGCGGTGAAGGCGGCCGTCAGACCCGACCCGTTGCCGAGCCAGAAGCCGAGGGTGGCGACGGCGAGCGCGATGACGACCGGCACGAAGACCGCCGAGATCCGGTCGGCGAGACGCTGGGCCGCCGCCTTGCCGTTCTGCGCGTCCTCGACGAGCTTGGCCATGCGGGCGAGCTGGGTGTCGGCGCCGACGCGGGTGGCCTCGACGACCAGGCGTCCGCCCACGTTCAGCGTGGCCCCGGTGACCGAGCCGCCCTTCGCGACCTCCACCGGCACGGACTCGCCGGTGAGCATGGAGGCGTCCACGGCGGAGGCGCCCTCGATGACCTTGCCGTCGGTGGCGATCTTCTCGCCGGGCCGTACGAGGAACCGGTCGCCGACCTTCAAGTCCCGGACCGGGACGGTCTCTTCGCGCCCTCCCTCACGGATGACGGTGACCTCCTTGGCGCCCAGCTGGAGCAGCGCCTTCAGGGCCGCGCCCGCCTTGCGCTTGGAGCGGGCCTCGAAATAGCGCCCGGCCAGGATGAAGGCGGTGACGCCCGCCGCGGCCTCCAGGTAGATGTTCCCCGCGCCGTCCGAGCGGGAGATGGTCAGCTCGAAGGGGTGCGTCATGCCGGGCGTGCCGGCCGTGCCGAAGAACAGCGCCCACAGCGACCAGACGAAGGCGGCGGACGTGCCGACCGAGATCAGCGTGTCCATCGTGGCCGCGCCGTGCCGCGCGTTCGTGAAGGCGGCCTTGTGGAAGGGCCAGGCCGCGTACGTCACGACCGGCGCCGCCAGGGTCAGGGACAGCCACTGCCAGTACTCGAACTGGAGGGCCGGGATCATCGCCATCGCGACGACGGGCACGGAGAGCAGAACGGCGGTGATGAGCCGCTCACGCAGGGGCCGCAGCTGGTCATCGGCCCGCCACTCCCCCTCATCCGCATCCGCATCCGTATCCGGCTCCGTACGGACCGGTTCGGGCTCCTGTGCGGTGTAGCCGGTGGCCTCGACGGTGGCGATCAGGTCCTGGACGGCGACGTTCTGGCCGCGATAGCTGACCTTCGCCTTCTCGGTGGCGTAGTTGACGGTCGCCTCGACGCCGTCCATGCGGTTGAGCTTCTTCTCGATCCGGGCGGCGCACGAGGCGCAGGTCATGCCACCGATGGCGAGCTCTACCTCTGCCACCTCGGTGGTGCCGCCGGTGCCGGTGGTGCCGGGTGTGGTGGGCATGTCCGCGGGCTCCTCGGTCGGGTCGGGGGTACCCGGGCCGGGTACCGCTTTCGAGATCTATGTATACCCCCAGGGGGTACCGAAGGCAAGGGCGATCCACTGCTGATCCGATGCTTGACTTTATACCCCAGGGGGGTACTTTGAAGCCCTGAAGAGCCGCGACCCGGCCGGCTCGCCCCCCGTCCCCCTCTGGGAGCTGAACTGCCATGAAGACCGGACTGAAGATCACCGCATTCGCCGCGGCGGTCGCCGCCACCTTCGGCACCGCGTACGGAGTGGGCCAGGGCGTCGACCCCGTGACCGCGAAGAAGAAGCCCGCGAGCGAGCACGGCGGGCATACGGACCCGGGCAAGGAGGAAGCCGGCGCGGGCGCCGACGCAGACACCGTGCCCGGCGGCCTGCAGATCTCGGAGCGCGGCTACTCCCTGAACCTGGAGACGTCCCGCATCGAGGCGCAGAAGCGCGAGGAACTGCGCTTCACGGTGACCGAGGACGCGGCGGGCGCGGAGGGTGCGGAGGGTGCGGGCAAGAACGTCACGGCGTACGAGAGGGAGCACGACAAGGAGCTGCACCTCATCGTCGCCTCACACGACCTGACGACCTACCGCCACCTGCACCCGACCCGCGCGGCGGACGGCACCTGGTCGACGCCGGTCAAGCTCCCCGAGGCTGGCGGCTACCGCGTCTTCGCCGATTTCAAGCCCCGGGGCGAGAAGGAGGGCCTGACGCTGGGCGCGGACCTCGCGGTGGCGGGAAAGTACGCCCCGAAGAAGCTGCCCGCGCCGAACGCGAAGACGACGGTCGACGGCTACGAGGTGAGCCTCAAGGGCTCGTTGAAGCCGGGCAAGTCCAGCGGCGTGACCCTGAACGTGGAGAAGAACGGCCGCCCGGTCACCGACCTCCAGCCCTACCTCGGCTCGTACGGCCACCTGGTCGCCCTGCGCTCCGGCGACCTGGCCTACCTCCACGTACACCCCACCGGCGAACCGGGCGACGGCAAAACCAAGCCGGGCCCCACGGTCTCCTTCATGGCAACGGCACCGAGCCCGGGCTCGTACCGCCTGTTCCTCGACTTCAAACACGGGGGAAAGGTCCGCACAGCAGCATTCACGGTCCAAACGGGCCACGGAACGGAGGACACCCCAGAGCAGGACAACCACGGCCACTAAGGCCCCGCAAGGGGCGCGGGGAACTGCGCGACCAGCCCCAACGCACCCGCACGAAACGCCCCGTAAGGGGCGCGGGGAACTGCGCAGAGGCCGCCCCCAACACCCCCGCAGGACCCCTCAGGCCTCAGCTGAAGATCGCGAAGTCCGCTTCCTTGCCCCCGGCAAGCTCATACCGCGTCCCGGTCAGCGGGCGCCCCGCACAGACGCGAATAAGGGTCGCCGCATCCCCGATATAGCGGGCCGGCGGCGCAACACCGCCCCCGGCGCCGAGCAGCAGAGGCTCATCCCGCCCATCAACATCCGCATGCAGCAACGGAGTCTTCACCACCCTGCTGCGCCCAGCGAGCAGCGCCAACGCATCCGGGGTCCCGGAACCGGAGTAGGCCCCGGAGAGCCCCCACGCCTCCCGAACATCCCCCGCATGAATCCACTCTCCAAGAGCGACCCCGTCGAGCCGCCCCTCCGCCTTGGCGATAAGCGCCCCCGCTTCCGTCATCCCCCGCTCCAACTCGTCCACGACACGGGAGTTGGACCACCCCGCACGCTCGGCGATGTCACGCTCGTTGCTCTCCGGCGAGTACACGCCCTTCTCGAAGCGGCTCTCGACCACCCGCATCAACGCGGAGCCGCAGTGCGCGAGCATGTGGCGCACCGTCCAGCCGGGGCAACACGTCCTGATGTCGTACGCGGCATCCTCGGCGCCCCTCAACAGCGGTATCAGAAGGTCGCGTTCGGTACACAGAAGGCGGCCGGGCCGCTCGGGGTCGTACGTCTCGTCAGTCCTCGTGGTCGTCATAGCGGCAGCCAACCCTGCCGCCACCTCACCTGGCAACGGGTGGGCTTGCCCCGGTTTAGGGTCACACCATGGCCGACGACAACCCCGCCCACGACAACACCCACAAGGACCTCCGGTCCCGCTGGCACGCCACCCTGCTCGGCGCGAGCGAAGGAACCCCCGACCCCGCCCCCTACGCGGACAACCTGCTCGCGCGCTGGGCCGAACCGCAGCGGCGGTACCACACCACCGCCCACCTCACGGCGGTCCTCGACCACATCGACGTACTGGAAGAGCACGCGCAGGACGCCGACCTCGTACGGCTCGCGGCGTGGTTCCACGACGCGGTGTACGCGCCGGACCGCTCCGAGAACGAGGAGCGCAGCGCGCGCCTGGCGGAACGCGCCCTGGCCGAGGCGGGGTTGAGCGAGGCCCGGATCGCCGAGGTGGCCCGCCTGGTACGCCTCACCGTCACCCACGACCCCGCCGACGGCGACCACAACGGCGAGACGCTGTGCGACGCCGACCTGGCGATCCTGGCCGCCGCCCCGGACGCGTACGCGGCGTACGCGTCCGCAGTCCGCGAGGAGTACGCCTTCGTGCCCGACGAGGACTTCCGCGCGGGCCGGGCGGCGGTGCTCCGGCAGCTCCTCGCGCTGCCGAGGCTGTTCCGCACGCCGTACGGAACGGCCGAGTGGGAGGGTCCCGCGCGCGCGAACCTGGCGACGGAAATTGATCTGCTGAGCGCCTGAGGCTCCCGTACTCTCGGCGCATGCTTTCCATGGGTGGGGACCAGGTAGAGGAAGCCGCGGCGCATGCGGCGAAGGTGCTGCGCACGGCGGTGGGGCACGACTGGAGCGTCAAGGCGGCCGGGCTCGACGGGAGCTGCCTCAAGACGGCCGAGCACGTCGCGGGCTGCCTCGTCGCGTACGCCGGGCAGCTCACGGGGCGGGCCACCGACACGTGGGTCCCCTTCGAGATCGCCTTCGACGAGGGCTCGGGCCCCGGGGACGCGATCAGCGTCCTCGAATCCACGGCCGGGCTGCTCGCGGCGGTGGTGCGGACGACTCCGCCGGGGGTCCGCGGGTTCCACCCCTACCCCTCCGGCAGCGCGGACGCGG
The DNA here is from genome assembly GCF_053606765.1 of Streptomyces sp. NPDC055189. Taxonomy (NCBI): domain Bacteria; kingdom Bacillati; phylum Actinomycetota; class Actinomycetes; order Kitasatosporales; family Streptomycetaceae; genus Streptomyces; species Streptomyces sp. NPDC055189. The sequence continues at coordinate 25,708 of NZ_JBSGSG010000029.1, read as the reverse complement.
TGGGCTTCGCGGCGATGGGCGTCGCCGAGTTGCTGCTCCACACGTACGACATCGCGCAGGCGCTCGGCGTGGACTCGGAGCCGCCCGCCGCGCTGTGCGAGGCGGTACTCGCCCGGATCTTCCCCCAGGTCACGCCCGCGCGTACGCCCGAGGACCAGTGGGCGACGCTGCTCTGGGCCACGGGCCGCGTTTCGCTGGCGGGGCGCCCGGAGGTGGAGGGGTGGCGCTGGCACAACTCCCTGGAGATTCCCGCGGGGCGGATCGTGCTGCGGGAGGTGTCCCCCGCGGCGGCGGCGGATCTCGCCGCGGGCGGTACGGGGGGTTTCACGTGGATCGAGGGCGGGCCCTACGACGGGACGCGGAGGGCGGCGGAGATGGTGACGAAGGCGTACGCCTCCGGGGTGCACCGTCCCGAGTGGGGCATGTTCGCCCTGATCCGGGCGGAGGACGAGATCGCCGTGGGCGGCATGGGGTTCCATGGGCCTCCGGACGAGGAGGGGGTCGCCGAGGTCGGCTATGACCTGGCGGTCGGCGCGCGCGGCCGGGGTTACGCCTCGGAGGCGCTCGCCTCCCTCTCCGCCCGGGCCCTGCTCCGCCCCGGAGTCTCGGCCCTACTGGCCCTGATCGAACCGGAGAACACCCCCTCCCAATCGGTAGCAACCCGAGCGGGCTACACCCGCACCCCGGACAGAGAAAACCTCCGTGCCTACGTCCGCCCCGCCTAACCACCCCTGAACGAACCCCGCCCACCATGCCGAGCCGCCCCTGAACGAACCCCGCCCATCACGCCTAGCCGCCGCTTCGCGGCGAATTTCTCCCGCCCACCCACCCGTTCACCCCGCGTCACAACGCGCGGGCAGGGGCCCGGCCCTGATGTCGGGCAAACGGGCGGGTGGGCGGGAAAGCCCGCGCCGCCCAGCCCGTTGCGGCCAGCGGATCCGGCACCGACGCGGGGTAATCGGGCGGGTGGGTGGGAGAGCCTGTACCCGCACCAGGACACAGCCGAGCCAGCGGCCGGCACCGACGCGGGGCAAACGGGCGGGTGGGTGGGAGAGCCCGCACCCCCACCGGGGTACAGCCAGAGCCAGCCGACCAGCCCCGCACCCCACAGAGCTCCCTCCCCCGGAATGCCCCGCCCACCCCATACGTTCATCACTGTTATGCCGTCCCCTGCTCAAAACGCCGCCGCCCCCGCCAAGCCCGGCGCCAGCCGTATGCCCGTAGCCGTCTACATCCTCGGTCTTGCCGTCTTCGCTCTCGGCACGAGCGAGTTCATGCTCTCGGGGCTCCTGCCCCCCATCGCGGACGACATGAACGTCTCCATCCCCCGCGCAGGCCTCCTCATCTCCGCCTTCGCCATCGGCATGGTCATCGGCGCACCGCTCCTCGCGGTGGCGACACTGCGGCTGCCCCGGCGTACGACCCTCATCACACTCATCACCGTCTTCGGCCTCGGCCAGGTCGCCGGCGCCCTCGCGCCCACGTACGAGATCCTCTTCGCGTCCCGCGTCATCAGCGCCTTCGCCTGCGCCGGGTTCTGGGCGGTCGGCGCGGCCGTCGCCATCGCCATGGTGCCGGTCAACCAGCGTGCCCGCGCCATGGCCGTGATGATCGGCGGACTCTCCATCGCGAACGTCCTCGGCGTACCCGCAGGGGCATTCCTCGGCGACAACTTCGGGTGGCGTTCCGCGTTCTGGGCAGTCGGAGTCGCCTCCGCGATCGCACTGGTAGGCGTACTGACCCTCATCCCCCGCATCCCGCTCCCCGCTGAGAGGCCCCGCCTCAGGCAAGAGCTCGCCATCTACCGCGACCGCCAGGTCTGGCTCTCCATCGCGATCACCGCGCTCGCGGCAGGCGGCGTCTTCTGCGCGTTCTCGTACCTCTCCCCGCTCCTGACGGACGTCGCAGGCCTCGACAAGGGCTGGGTCCCCACCGTCCTCGGCCTCTTCGGCGCGGGCGCGCTCGTCGGCACGGCGATCGGCGGCCGCTTCGCCGACGCCCACCTCTTCGGCGTCATGCTGAGCGGTGCCGCGGCCTCGACGCTCTTCCTCGTGGCTCTCGCCCTCTTCTCGAACACGACGGCCGTGGCGATCGCGCTCTCGTTCCTGCTCGGCGTCTCCGCCTTCTACACCGCCCCGGCCCTCAACGCCCGCATGTTCAACGTCGCGGGCGCCGCCCCCACCCTCGCGGGCGCGACCACGACGGCCGCGTTCAACCTGGGCAACACCGGCGGCCCCTGGCTCGGCGGCACGGTCATCGACCTCAAGCTGGGCTACGCCTCGACCGCATGGGCGGGCGCCGCGATGACAGCGGTGGCGATCGTCGCCGTGACCGTCTCCCTGCGCCTGCACCGCAGCACCCCGAGCCGCGTGGTCACGGCATCGGCGGGCGACACCGAACTTACGCCGGAGCCGGACGCCCCTTCGGCCTCCGCAGCCCCGCGTCCGTAAGCCTTCGCACCAGTTCCTTGGAGCCGATCTCGACCGCGCCCGCCCGCACCGCGTCCTCGTAGCGGTGCGAGGGCAGGTCGTAGTGGTCGCGCTCGAAGGCGCGGCGCGGGGCGCCGATGCCCGCAGCGAACGCGTGCAGTTCCTCGTACGAGACGTCGCTGACCAGGTGCGACCACAGGCGGCCGTGGCCCGGCCAGGTCGGCGGGTCGATATAGACCGTCACGCCGCGTCGCCCGTCAGGCCGCCGACCGGGGCGACCACCACGCCCGCCTTGCCGCACACCCAGTGCGGGTCGGGCCCCAACTCCGGCTCCACGTCGAGCGCGTGCGGATCGCCCGAGCCGCAGACCGGGCAGAGCGGCCAGCGGCCGTAGCGCTCCAGGAGCCCGTCCTGTACGTCCTGGGCGACCAGGCCCGCCACGTACTCCACGCCCTCGGGCCACTGCTCGACCCACCAGCGGCGGTGCGCCACCGACTCCTCGACCAGCGAGACGACCTCCGCCTCGGCGACCTCGCGCGCCACGAGGTCGGCGAGAACAAGTGCACGAGCGGCGTGCAGCGCCTGCTCCAGAGGGTCGATCGCGTCCATGCAGCCATTGTCCACCCCACGCGCAACCCGCCCAAGATCCACTCAACGACGCTCGACGGCACTCAACGGATGTGACCGAGATCGGGACCAAAGGGGTCTTGACCGACCACCGGTCCGAAAATATCTTTCAGATGTGACCAATGACGTGAAGGAAATTTTCGCGGGCGCCGCGCCCCCCGCCCCGGCAGCCCTCGCGGCCAAGGTGCGGACCCTCGCGCCGTCCATGACCCGCTCCATGCAGCTGGTCGCCGAGGCCGTCGCGGGCGACCCGGCAGGCTGCGCGGCCCTCACGGTCACCGGCCTCGCCGAGCTCACCGGCACCAGCGAGGCCACGGTGGTCCGCACCGCCCGCCTCCTCGGCTACCCCGGCTACCGCGACCTGCGGCTCGCCCTCGCCGGACTCGCCGCCCAGCAGCAGTCGGGCCGCGCCCCCGCCGTCACCGCCGACATCGCCGTGGACGACCCGATAGCGGACGTCGTGGCGAAGCTGGCCTACGACGAGCAGCAGACCCTCGCCGACACCGCGGCCGGACTCGACACCGTCCAGCTCGGGGCGGCCGTCGCCGCCCTCGCCGTCGCGCCCCGCACCGAGATCTACGGCGTCGCCGCCTCCGGCCTGGTCGCCCAGGACCTCGCGCAGAAGCTCCTGCGCATCGGCCACATCGCCCACGCGCACTCCGACCCGCACCTGGCCGTCACGAACGCCGTCACGCTGCACTCCAAGGACGTGGCGATCGCGATCACGCACTCCGGGTCCACCGGTGACGTCATAGAGCCGCTGCGGGTCGCCTTCGAGCGCGGGGCGACGACCATCGCGATCACCGGACGGCCCGGCAGCCCCGTCTCGCAGTACGCGGATCACATACTGACCACCTCCACCGCCCGCGAGAGCGAACTCAGGCCCGCCGCGATGTCGTCCCGCACCAGCCAGCTGCTGGTCGTGGACTGCCTGTTCGTGGGCGTCGCCCAGCGGACGTACGACAGCGCGGCCCCCGCACTCGCCGCCTCGTACGAAGCACTCGCCCACCGGCACAGCCCGCGCGGCGGCACCCGCTGACCTCCCGCAGCTCCCGAACCCCCCGCCACCCCCGCCGCACACGAAAGAGCCGCCCCTCATGACCACGACCGACGCCACGCCTTTCCCCGCCCCGCACAACGGAGAGACGTACGGCGAACTCCGTGCCCAGCTGGACACCCTCACCACCGAGGCGTTCCGGCCCGAGCTCTCCGAGATCGACCGGCAGCCCACGCTGGAGATCGCGAAGATCATGAACGGCGAGGACGCCACCGTGCCCGCGGCCGTCGCCGAGCAGCTCCCGGCGATCGCCGCGGCCATCGACGGCACCGCCGAGCGCATGGCCCGCGGCGGCCGGCTCGTCTACGCGGGCGCGGGGACGGCGGGCCGCCTCGGCGTGCTCGACGCCTCCGAGTGCCCGCCCACCTTCAACACCGACCCGGCCGAGGTCGTCGGCCTCATCGCGGGCGGCCCGAGCGCCATGGTCACGGCGGTCGAGGGCGCGGAGGACAGCAAGGAGCTCGCCGCCGAGGACCTGGACGGCCTCGGGCTCACCGCGGACGACGTGGTGGTCGGCATCTCCGCGTCGGGCCGCACCCCGTACGCGATCGGCGCCGTCGAGCACGCCCGCGCGAAGGGCGCGCTCACCATCGGCCTTTCCTGCAACGCGGACAGCGGGCTCGCGGCAGCCGCCGACCACGGCATCGAGGTCGTCGTCGGCCCCGAGCTGCTCACCGGCTCCACCCGGCTGAAGGCGGGCACGGCCCAGAAGCTCGTCCTGAACATGCTGTCGACGATCACGATGATCCGCCTCGGCAAGACCTACGGAAACCTGATGGTGGACGTACGCGCGTCGAACGAGAAGCTGCGCGCCCGCTCGCGTCGGATCGTCTCCCTCGCCACCGGCGCCTCCGACGACGAGATCGAGACGGCCCTCGCCGCCACCGACGGGGAGGTGAAGAACGCCATCCTCACCATCCTCGGCGGGGTGGACGGCCCCACCGCGGCCGACCTCCTCTCCTCGTCGGACGGCCACCTCAGGGACGCCCTGGACACCGCCCGCACGACCCCCCGCACGCCCCGCACCACCTGACCGACCTCCCCCAGCCGCTGACCGAACAGCGCCACCCTGCACACAGCAAGGCACCCGCACCATGGCAACTGACAAGAACCGCGCCACCGCCGCCGCGATACTCCCCCTCGTCGGCGGCGCCCAGAACGTCACGTCCATCGCCCACTGCATGACGCGCCTGCGCCTCAGCCTCGCCGACCGCTCGCTGGTCGACGACGAGGCCCTGAAGGCACTGCCCGCCGTGATGGGCGTGGTCGAGGACGACACGTACCAGATCGTGCTCGGCCCCGGCACGGTCGCCCGTGTCACCCCGGAGTTCGAGGCCCTGGTGGAAGAGGGCAGGTCGGCGGCGCCGACCGCGGCCCCCGAACACGTCCTGACCGCCGACGAACTGGCGGCGCAGGGTGCGGCGCTCAGGGCGGCCCGCAAGGAGAAGAACGCCACCCCGTTCAAGCTCTTCCTGCGCCGCATCGCGAACATCTTCGTGCCGCTGATCCCGGCCCTGATCGGCTGCGGCATCATCGCGGGCATCAACGGCCTCCTGATCAACCTGGAGTGGCTGCCGGGCATCACTCCGGCGCTCGCGGCGATCGCCTCCGGGTTCATGGCGCTCATCGCGGTGTTCGTGGGCTTCAACACGGCGAAGGAGTTCGGCGGTACGCCGATCCTGGGCGGCGCGGTCGCGGCGATCATCGTGTACGCGGGTGTCGCGAACATCGAGGCGTTCGGCCAGAAGCTGTCGCCCGGGCAGGGCGGCGTACTCGGCGCGCTGGGCGCCGCGGTCCTCGCCACCTACATCGAGAAGTGGTGCAGGAGGTGGGTCCCCGAGGCCCTTGACGTCCTGGTCACCCCCACCATCACGGTCCTGCTCTCCGGCCTGGTCACGATCTTCGGCCTGATGTTCCTGGCCGGCGAGGTCTCGACGGGCATCGGCACGGCGGCGAACTGGCTCCTGGACAACACGGGCGCGTTCGCGGGCCTCGTCCTGGGCGGTCTGTTCCTGCCCCTCGTCATGCTGGGCCTGCACCAGGCCCTGATCCCCATCCACACCACGCTCATAGAGCAGCAGGGCTTCACGGTCCTGCTCCCCATCCTCGCGATGGCGGGAGCGGGCCAGGTCGGCTGCGCGATCGCGGTCTACAAGCGCCTCAAGCACAACACCTCGATCCGTACGACCATCAAGTCCGCGCTCCCCGCAGGCTTCCTGGGCGTGGGCGAACCCCTGATCTACGGCGTCTCGCTCCCCCTCGGCCGCCCCTTCATCACGGCGTGCGTGGGCGGCGCGGCGGGCGGTGCGTTCATCGGCTTCTTCTCGATGATCGGCGAGAAGGTCGGCTCCACGGCGATCGGCCCCTCGGGCTGGGCCCTGTTCCCCCTCCTGGACGGCAACAAGGGTCTGGGCCTGACGATCGCGATCTACGGAGGCGGCTTGCTCGTCGGCTACGTGGTGGGCTTCTTCGCGACGTACTTCTTCGGCTTCAGCAAGCAGATGCTGGTGGAACTGAACGCGGACGTCGACGCGGGCGAGTCCCCCACGGCCCGAGCCGAGGCGGCACCGACCCAGCCACCCGCCACCAAACCGGCGAACGCGCCGGCGGGAGTCTGAGCCTGCGGGAGGGCCGGCGCCGGTAGCGTGCGCCGCCCCTATCCATCCACAGCGGTACGTACGCGGCACTAGGACCGGCCCGAGACCTCTTCGTCGTCGCCGAAGAGAGTCGCCAGAAGCTCGGCCATGCCGACAGTCGGGTCGTCACGGTGCTGCTCGGCCTCGCGCGCGGCCAGCACATCGTCCACGTCGTCAGCCGGGAAAGTCACCGGTATCGACCGTCGCCGCGAACGGTTCCGGCAGCTTGAGGCTCTCCCCGAACGGCACCCGCTCGGCATGCTTGTACGCCCCGTTCTGGGGGCCGGTGAACAACGTGGCCGTCGGACCGTGCTCATCGAAGCGGTCCACGAGCAGGTAGACCGGGACCGGGGCGTGCGCGTATGCCCAGAGCTTCTTGGTGCGGTCGTCCTTGGCATTGCTCTGCGAGGTGATCTCGACGACGAGCAGGGTCTCCGAAGCGCACAGAGGGTCGTTGGTGTCGGGGTCGGCGGCGTCGACGACCTCTCTGGGGGCCAGCACCAGGTCAGGCACGTACAGCTTGTCCAAGGGGGCGATGTGGATGCCGAGGGTCTGATAGACCTCCAGCTTCTCGGAGATCACCCCGTAGAGCAGCCGGTGCAGCATGGCTGCGATTCCGTTGTGATGCCTGTGCGGCGGCGGTACCAAGACAATCTGCCCTTCATCGATCTCGGCGTGCCAGCCTTCCGGCACATCCAACTCACGCCATGCCTGGAGCAGGAGGTCCCACGAACGGCGGTCAGGAGCCGTGTCGTGCTCGACCAGTGCTGCGGTCATCGCGGGTCCCTTCTCTTGGCCTACGGCGCGTGAGCGTAGATCGACGAGCCTGCGGTCGTTGACCGCTTCTCCCCAGCGTCCCACGAACGAGCGACGGAGGCGTTGATCCGCTCACCGCGGCCCTGCCCTGTCCCCGGGGAGTTGTCCGTGAACTCCCCCGGAATTGTCCTTGATCGGTAACGGACGCATCCCTTTGCGACCGGATCTCGTCCTGCCCTGTGGGTCGCAAGCGACCGGGGATCGGCGCGGGACAGTACGCAAAGGGGCGGACATGGCACGGCACAGTGGCGGGCGGGGCTGGTACAGCAAGTTGATCGGGGCCGCGCTCGGGGTGACGATCCTCGCCACCGGCGCATCGGTGTGGACCGCGCAGGCCGGCACATCAGACGCACCGGCGGCGAAGAAGCCGAGCGCCGTCAAGCCGGTCTCGAAGACGATCGCGCACGCCTCCGAGAAGGGGAAGCGCGGCATCAACATCACCATCGACGACGGCCCCGACCCCAAGTGGACCCCCCAAATGCTCGAACTGCTGCGGCAGTACGACGTGAAGGCCACCTTCTGCATGGTCGGTACGCAGGCCCAGGCCCACCCCGACATCGTGAAGAAGGTCGTCGCGGACGGCCACCGCCTCTGCGACCACTCGATCTCGCACAACACCGGCATGGACAAGGAAACCAACGCCTACCAGTCCAAGCAGATCCTCGACGCCGAACGCATGATCACCAAGGCGTCCGGCGGCGTCCGCCCCATGTACTACCGCGCACCCGGCGGCGCCTTCACCCCGTACAGCCGCAAGCTCGCCGCCGAGCGCGGCATGCGGCCCCTCGGCTGGAACGTCGACACCAAGGACTTCGAGCGCCCGGGCACGGACGCCATCATCGCCACCGTCGAGCGGGAACTGCCCAACGGGCCGACCCTCCTCTTCCACGACGCGGGCGGCGACCGCACCCAGACCGTCGAAGCCCTGCGCACGCTCCTGCCCCGCCTCAAGGAGCAGGGCTACACCTACGGATTCCCGGTCCGCTGACCCTCACGGCAGCCGCCGCTCCCGGTTCAACTGCCGCACCTTCTCCCTCAGCACCTCGTCCGGCGCCGCCTGCCCGACCGACTCGGGCGGGCAGTCCCACTCCCGGCCCCCTCGCAGGGGCCTCAGCTGTACGAGACCGCCCTCGCACCCCATGACCTGCCCGACGCTGCCGTCCCGGAAGTCCACCGCGTACGTCCCTGCCTCCGGGACGGTGGGGTCACCGTTCACTGCGCGCTCTCAAGGACCGTCGCGAGCCGCAGCGCCGTGTCGAGATTGCAGCGCCCCAGCTCCACCAGCGGCAGCGCCCCTTCCGCCGACGCCGTCAGCGGGTCCATCCGCAGCGAGGGCAGCGTGACCCCGGCCCTCTCCAGGCCCGCTCTCAACTGCCGTACGGCATCCTCCACCGCCCGCACCCGCTCCTCCGCCGTCAGCGCCATGACCTCCGCCTTTCACACACAGTGTTGCTGATTCCTCACCCAGCGTGTCCGCTCCCGGCTAGCCTGAACAGTGACGGCGACCCAACAACCCCTCGCGTACGACCGGGAGTTGCCATGCCAGGACCGAAGGACCTCGACCCCTCATCGTCCCCCCGCGCCCTGCTCGGTGCGGAGTTGCGCCACGCCCGCGAACGGGCGGGACTGAGCCAGGAGGAACTGGGCGCACCCCTGTTCGTCAGCGGCTCGTTCATCGGACAGCTCGAATCGGGTACGCGGCGGATGCACTTGGAGTACGCCCGGCAGATAGACGAACTGCTCGACACGGGAGGGTTCTTCGAGCGCAACTGCGCGGCGATCGCGAAGTCGAAGTACCCGGATCACTTCGCTGAAGCGGCGGAGGCGGAGTCAATTGCCACCGGCATCCGGGAGTACGCGCCCCTGCTGATCCCGGGGTTGCTCCAGACAGAGGGGTACGCGCGGGCCATGTTCCGGAGCGGGCGCCCGACAGCGACGCAGGATGTCATCGACGAGTTGGTGAAAGCGCGCCTGGAGCGGGCGCACATCCTGCGCGATCCAACAACACCGCTGTTGTGGGCAGTACTCGACGAGGCAGCAATCCGCCGCATGGTCGGAGGCCCCGCGGTGATGGCCGAGGCCCTGCAACACGTAGCCGCGCTCGGGCAGCGCCACCGGGCGATCGTGCAGGTCATGCCCTTCTCCGCAGGCGCCCACCCGCTCATCCAGGGGTCCCTCAAGCTCAAGACCTTCGACGATGCGCCTACGCTCGCCTACGCAGAGGGAGTTGAGACCGGGCGTCTCGAAGACAACCCAGCCACAGTCGCACGGCAGACTCTGGCCTACGATTTGTTGGGAGCCAGCGCACTCTCGCCACGAGACTCCCTGGCCCTGATCGAATCAGTGGCAGAGGATTACACCCATGAGGACCAGCCCTGAGTACGACCTGAGCACAGCTACTTGGCACAAGTCCACGTACAGCGGGCCTGACGGCGGCAACTGCCTGGAGATGGCCCGCTGGCGCAAGTCCACGTACAGCGGCGGGCAAGGCGGCGACTGCCTCGAAGTAGGCGACGGGCACCCCGAGATCGTCCCCGTGCGCGACTCCAAGAACCCCACCGGCCCGGCGCTCGTGTTTCAGGCCACCGCCTGGAGCACGTTCGTCGCGGGCCTGAACGCTGGGCGGATTATGCAGTAGTCGGTCGGAGGATTTCGTAAGTACGGCAAAGTACGTCGAACTAATACCAGTAGTCATATGCCGTCGGTAACGTAAAGCCCCCTGGCTTCGAGTGGGTGGGGGGTGGTGGGCGCCCGCGCCAGTGGGTTCCACGCTGATGGTCTCCTTGCCGGAGCAGAAGAGGTCTCGTGGTGTACGACCTGCCGCGCAGCACCTTGACCCCTACCCGGTGGTCACGGTGGACGCGGACGGCATCGTGCTGTCCCACAACGAAGAAGCCGGTCTTCTGCTGACGCGGATCGACGTCGGTGTCGCACTGGGCGAGATCGCGCCCGCCTGGCTGAGCGAGGCCCACCTGCGGTGGGTGAACGGCGCGGGGGACGAGCCGTCGGCGTGGGCGGACGGCCGGATCGGCGGGCGCCCCATGAAGGCGCTCGCCGGGCCGGGCGCGAACGGCGCGGTGTCCTGGTGGCTGATCGGTGACGGCGTCCAGTCGGGCGCCGCACAGGAGTTGGCGCGCGAGCGGGCGAGATCCGGTCTGCTCCAGGAGCTGTCCTCCGAACTGCTTGCCTCGCTGAATCTGGAGCGCTGCATGGCGGTGACGGGGCAGCGGGCGGCGCGGCATCTGGCGGACGCGGCGGTCGTGGTCGGGGCGGGCGACGGGCGCAGGTTTCCCGTGACGCGCTGCTCCGACCGCGGGCCGGTGGTGCAGGAGCGCATCGAACTGGACCCCGAACAACTGCCGGGCTTGGCAGAGGCGTTGCTGGGGCTCCCCCCGGTGTCCTCCTGCTGGATCGATCCGCACCAGATGCCTGTCTGGGCCATGCCAGACGGCTTCGTGGACGACGCCGCGGACATCGGTTCGGTGGTCGTGGTGCCGTTGCCGGGCCACGGTGTACCGGCCGGATGCCTCATTCTGCTGCGCCGCCGTCAGGAAGAGGCGTTCACCGCCGACGAGGAGTCCTTCGCACAGCTCTTCGCCGCACGCGCCGGCGCCGCCCTGTCCATCGCCCGCAGTTACGCCCGCCAGGCGCACGTCACCGAAGTGATGATGCGGGACCTGCTGCCGCCCGCCGTCGACCGGGTGCACGGCATCAGCTTCTCCGGCCGGTACCGCGCCTCCGTGGAGGGCGAACGCGTCGGCGGTGACTTCTACGACCTGTATCCCGCCGAGGCGCCGGAGGCCGAGACCGTCGCGGTCCTTGGTGACGTGTGCGGCAAGGGCCTTGAAGCCGCCGTCACGGCGGGGCGGATCCGGCACGTGCTCCAGGCGCTCGTGCCGTTCGCCGCCGACCACACCCGCCTGCTCACCCTCCTCAACAGGGCGCTGCTGGCCGCGCAGCAGACCCCCTTCGTGACACTGGTCCTGGTCACCGCGGTGCACCAGGACTCGCGGGTACGGCTGCGCGTCTCCAGCGCGGGCCATCCCGCCCCGCTGATCGTGCGTACCGACGGCCGTGTCGAAGAGACCCTGACCACGGGCACGCTGATCGGCGCCTTCGCCGACCTCGATCTCATGACCGCGGAAGTCACGCTGCACCCGGGCGACGTCTGCCTCCTGTACTCCGACGGGATCACCGAGGCATGGGGCGGGCCGCTGGGGCACGTGATGTTCGGCGAGGAAAGGCTGCGCGCCGTGCTCGCCGAGTGCGCCGGGATGCCGGCCGAGGTGGTCACCGAGCGCGTGCAGATGGTCGTGGCCCAGTGGGTGGGCGAGGGCAGGCACGACGACATGGCCGTACTGGCGATCGGCGCGCCACGCGGCAACCGTCCGACGACAGAGAAAGAGCAACCCCGGAAAGGGTGATCCGCGTGAGCGGTGACCAGCAGAACGACTCCCTCACCGAGTCGCGTGAGCAGTTGTGGCAGGCATTCGACGAGTGCGACGAGACGCGCGCCGTCGCCGTCGTGCGCGGTGCGCTCGGCACGGCGGAGCTCAAGCGGGTGCACGACATGGACGCTTCGGCCGCCGGACAGCTGCGTGCCGCGGGTGAGCGCGTCCTGCTCGAACTGATCGCACCGAGCCAGGAGCGGGTGGGTGCGGCCTGGGCGGCCAACGACATCTCGGTGGCGCAGGAACACGCTGCCACGGCGATCAGCGAGCGGTGCGTAGCGGCAGTGGCCGAAGCCACCGCCCCCGCTCTCTTCGGACCGTTCACGGGGCGGGTCCTGGTGGCGTGCGTCAACGGCGAGTGGCACGCCCTGCCCGCGCTCCTGATCAGCGAGGTGCTGCGGCTGCGCGGCTGGCGCGTCGACTATCTCGGGGCGCAGGTCCCCACCGAGCATCTGGTCGAGCACGTGTATCGCACTCGTGCGCAGGCGGTACTGCTCTCCTCGTCCATCCCGACGCTCCTGCCCGGCGCCCACAACGCGATCGCCTCGTGCCAGAGCGTCGGCGTTCCGGTGCTTGCCGGAGGGGCCGCGTTCGGTCCGCAGGGCCGCTACGCACGGATGATGCGGGCCGAGTGGGCCAAGGACGCGCGCGGCGCGGCGACGCTGCTCGGCCAGAACCTGGCGGGGGCCGGTGCGCCCGCGGCCCGTCCGCCGGACCTGGACCTGCCGCACCTGGGCGACCAGGAGTACACCATGATCCGCCGGAGCAGGCCGCAACTGGTCAAGCAGACCCTCGCCGACGTCGAAGAGGGCTTCCCCGAGATGCGCGGGTACAGCGAGTACCAGCTGGAACGCACCGTCGAGGACATCGACTTCATCGTCAACTACCTCGCCACGGCCCTATACGTCGACGACCCCGGCCTGTTCACCAGGTTCATCACGTGGACCGCGGACATCCTGTCGGCCCGCGGCGTCCCGCCCCTGTGTCTGCTCCCCGCGCTGGACTCGCTCCTCGCCCAGCTCAAGGACTTCCCCCGCGCGGTCGGCATCCTCACCGCAGGACGCGGCCTCCTCACTCCGCCCCCGCCCGGCAGCCCCGCGTGATCACATCGGCTTCGGGCCATACTTCCCCGGCTCCGGCAGGCGGACGCTGACCGAGTCGGACACCACCCCGGCACACCCGTAACCACCGCGGGCCCCCGCACCCAGGCCCGGCCGTCCCCGCCCCCGTACCGCAGGGGTGAATACGGCCAACGCCCCGCTGTCCGAAAGGCCCCCGCTCGTCCGGTGAATCCCGGTGGCCGTCTATCGACGACCACCGCGCGTATCGAGGATGGCACCTGCCCACCCGCCGTCATCGAAGCCGCACCACCGGAGGGGATCCTTCATGACCGATTCCAACGAGCCCAACGAGCCCGACGAAGAGCAGATCGCCGAGGCCTTCGGGATCGCCGCCCGCGTCACTCTGGCGCCCGGCCCCAGGGAGGTCTCCGAGGCCGCTCCCGCCCCTGACCAGGAGTGGGCGTTACCCGACGGCAAGGCGTGGGTGTATCTCGCGGACGCCAAGCGCGGGCTCGCCAAGCCGGTGATCATCGCGGACGGCTTCAACACCGGGCCCAGCGACCTGGACTTCTCGTGGGAGATCCTGGAGCGGGGCCCGTACCCCTTCATCGGCGAACTGCGCAGGCGCGGGTACGACGTCGTCCTGCTCGGCTTCGACGAGCGCAGCGCCTCGATCCTGGACAACGCCAAGGCGGCCCGCTCGGCGATCCAGGAGGCCATCGCGCGGCGCTCCGGCAGCCACCCGCTGACGGTGGGCGGCTTCAGCATGGGCGGTCTGGTCACGCGGTACGCGCTGGCGAAGATGGAGCACGACGACGTCGAGCACGAGACCGAGCTGTACTTCTCCTTCGACAGCCCGCACCGCGGCGCCTGGATCCCGATCGCGCTCCAGTCGTTCGCGCACTACATCCGGCGCCTGAACGCGGCGTTCTCGAACCAGATGAACAGCCCGGCTGCGCGCCAGCTCCTGTGGCAGCACATCTCCGAGTGGGGCGACACCCCCGAGACGGACAAGGAGCGCGTCGAGTTCCTCGCCGAGCTCGAGCGGGTCGGCGGCTGGCCGCGCCGCCCGAAGAAGATCGGCGTCGCCAACGGCGTGCGTACGGGCGCGGGCAACGGCGTCGCCCCCGGCGAGCAGGCGTTCCGCGGCAGGGGCCTGGCCATCACCGGCACTCACCTCTACACGCAGCCCGCGGGCGAGGACCAACTGGTCGCGCAGCTACGGGTGGTGACTTTGCGCAGGCCGCAGATCCGCACCTCGTACCTGCCCGGGATCGACGGCGCACCGGGCGGCACCCTGGAGGGCTTCGGCATCCTCGCCGACGAGCTGGACAAGATCCCCGCGATCATCGGCCTCGGCTCGGAGGCCGAGATCCGCGAACACTGCTTCGTCCCGGCCGTGAGCGCGGTGGCCCTGCGCGACATCGACAGCCACCAGAAGCTGTACGACCCGTTCCCGGAGAAGTCCGAGGACAGCGAACTCGACGAGTACCTCTGCGCCGCTCAGAACGAGGGCCACACCCTGGTCACCGAGGAACTCTGCACCTGGATCATGGACCGGCTGCCGGGCTGATCCCCTCCCGGGGGAAGGCGGCCTGCGAGGACTCGGTGACGCCGGCCGCCCGGCACAGGACGAGGACGACGTCGTCCGTGAGCGGGCGGCCGGTGTGCGCGATCGCCATGGCGTACAGGGCGTCGAGCGCGTCGGAGTTCGAGGGGTCGGCCAGCGCCCCGGCGACGCGCGGCAGCAGGGGGAACTCGACGCCGTCGGCGTCGCGGGCCTCGCTCAGGCCGTCGGTGTAGAACAGGAGGCGCTCCCCCGGCTGGAGGTAGACCCGGTGCGCCAGTGGTGTCGTGCGCAGCCCCAACGGGAGGGCGGGTTCCGGGGGTTCGAGGAGTCTGATCTGCTTGCCCACCCGAACGGGCGGCGGATGCCCGCAGTTGACCAGGCGGACCTCGCCCGGCGCGAACTCGGCCAGTACGGCGGTGACGAAGTCCTCGGGGCCCAGGGCGGGATCGAGGCGGGCGTCCAGGGCCGTGGCCAGGTCGGCGAGGCCGGGGGTGACGTAGGCGAGGTCACGGAAGGCCTTCATCGACGCCGCGGTGGTCCGCAGCGCCTCCAGGCCGTGGCCGCGCACGTCCCCGACGAACAGTCTCGGTCCGTACGGGGTGTGGACGACGTCGTACAGGTCCCCGCACACCGAGGCCCCCTGCACCGGACTGCGGTGCAGGGAGCACACCTCGATGCCTTCGACCTCGACCGCCAGGGGCTGCAGCAGCGCGCTCTGCGACGCGCTCGCCACCTCCGTGACGCGGGCGAGCGACGCCTTCCGCTCGGCATGCCGGGCGGCATTGCGGATGGCCAGCATCCCGCCCGCCACGAGGACCAGGAACTCCAGGGCAAAGCCCGGCGCCCTCAGCAGATGGCGCACGATGCCGGTCCCCGCCGCGAGGAGGACCGTCCAGCAGACCACCATCGCGGTCCGCCGCACACTCGACCAGACACAGGCGAGGAGCGGACCGATCAGAAGCACGGCGATCCCCACCGGCCGACCGCCGACGAACGTGCCGATCGCGGCCAGGAGCAGACCGACGCCCGCGGCGAGCGCCGGCAGACCGCTCCGGCTGTGCCATTTCCGCATGTCTGCCTCCCGGCCCCACCTGCCGACGGGCATGGCCCGGCCCCACCCCCATGTTTACGCTCCGTGACGACTGACGGTCACTATGGCCCACTCATGGCCCCTCTCAGAAGTGATTGACCGGAGTAGGCGGTAGATGACCGGCCCTGACGCCGAAATGCGGTGATCCGCGCGTCTCGCCCGGAGAAATGGGCATCTCGTGACATCCACGGGCCGGGGGCCGTGACGGAGAGCAGACTCACCTGTCGGAGACGGCGGCTGCGAGCCGAAGGGGCCCGGGCGCCGGAGACGGGGAGCCACCATGCGGACATCCGGGAAGGGCCGGCAGGTGGGCAACCTACCGGCCGAGACAACGAGTTTCGTCGGACGCGGAGCCGAACTGCGGGCCGTGGCGCAAGCCGTGACCGACGCCCGCCTGGTGACGCTGACCGGCGTGGGCGGCGTGGGAAAGACCCGGCTGGCACAGCGCGCCGGAGCCGGACTGCGGGACGCCTTCCCCGACGGGGTGTGGCTGGTCGGCCTCTCCCAGCTGAGCGAACCGGCCCTGCTGGCACTCGCCCTGTACGAAGGTCTGCGGCTTGCCGACCAGAGCACCCGGCCCGCGAGCGAGGTGGTCACCGAGTGGCTGGCCGACAAGAAGCTGCTCCTCATCCTGGACTGCTGCGAACATCTGGCCGCCGACTGCGCCGACTTCGTACGGACACTGCTGGCCGCGGCTCCGGGCGTGCACGTCCTCGCCACCAGCCGCCGCCCCCTGGCCCTGCGGGGCGAGCGGGCGATCGTCGTGCCGCCGCTGCCGGTGGACGTCCATGGCGGACAACCGTCCGACGCCTCCCTGCTGTTCATGGAACGCGCGGGCGTCACCAAGGAGGACGGCACCGCGGTGGCGGAGATCTGCGCGCACCTGGAGGGAATCCCCCTCGCCATCGAACTGGCCGCCGCCCGCCTGTCCGAGATGGACCTGGAGGCTCTCCGACAGCGCCTGCACGACCGCTACGAAACGCTCGCCGCCCCGTCGCCCTCCCCCGGCTCCCCCGGCGCCTGGCCCGGCGACGGCGATCCCCGGCACCTGACCCTGCGCACGGCCATCGGCTGGAGCCACGAACTGTGCACCCCGCAGGAGCGCCTCGCCTGGGCCCGCCTGTCCGTGTTCGCCGACGGCTTCGAGCAGGAAGCGGCCGAACTGGTCTGCTCCGGCGGCCCGCTCGGCAGCGGGCAGATCGGGGGGCTGCTGTCCGCGCTGGTGGACAAGTCGCTGCTCCGGTCGGTGCAGACCCAGCGCGGCCTGCGCTACTCGATGCTGGACACCGTCCGGGAGTACGGCGAGGAGTGGCTGCGAAGCCTCGGTGAGGAACAGCGCTTCTCGGAGCGGCACCGGGACTACTACCGCTGGCTGGCCCGCACCGGCGGCCGGAAGTGGGCGGGCCCCGACCAGGTGGCCTGGTACGAGCGCTGCACGGCGGAGCACGCCAACCTGCGCGCGGCGCTTGAGTGCTGCCTGGCCGACGAGGACCCGCGCGACAGCCTTGAGATGGTCGGCAGCCTGTGGTTCTTCTGGTTCTGCTGCGGCTTCCAGCGCGAGGGCCGCCACTACGGGGACCGTGCCCTGGCCAAGTCACCCGGCCCCGGCCCCGAGCAGGGACGCTTCTGGGCCCTGTGGACCCTGGGAATGGTGGCCTTCGCGCAGGGCGACCTCGAAGCCTCCGGCCGGCAGGTGGACCTCTGCAATCCGCTGGCGGACCGGCTCGGCGATCCGGCGGCGGTCGACGCCGCCCGCTACCTCGAAGGGTCCTGGCTGGCGCTGAGCGGCCAGTCGGCGCGGACGCTCGGCCTTGTCGCAGGAGCGGCCGGTTCCTCGGACTGCGGCGGCGGTTCCCCCGCCGTCAAACTCCTTTTGCTTGCCACCGTTCCGTTCGCCCATCTCCGTCTGGGCGAGTTCGACCAAGTCGCCGTGACCGCCGACACCCTGCGCGTGGAGTGCGAGCGGCACGGCGAGCAGTGGATGCGCAGTTTCGCCTTCTACCTGCTCGCCGGAGCCGCCCTCGGCAACGGCGACGCGGCCTCGGCGGTGCGGCACGCCCGCGACGGCCTGGCGATCAAATGGCGGCTCCACGACCTCCTCGGTGCCGCCCTGAGCGTCGACACGCTGACCTCGGCCATGGACGATCCCGAGCAGGCCGCGCGGCTACTCGGTATTTCCGATGTCCTGTGGCGCTCCGTCGGTGGCGCGCGGATGGGAAATGTGGACCTCGTGGCCGCCCGCCGGGCCAGCGAGCACCGGAGCCGCGAGGCCATCGGCGACCCGGCGTACGAAGCCGCGTTCCGCATGGGCCTGGAGGCCGACCTCGACGACGGCATCGCCTACGCCCTGGCAACGCCCGAGGGCGGCACCCCTTCGTGAGAAGGAGTGCCGCCCTCGGTACGTACGGGACGTCGATCGACCAGAGGTCGATCAGAAGTCCATGTCACCGCCCGGCATGCCGCCGCCGGCCGGGGCAGCGCCCGCCTTCTCCGGCTTGTCGGCGATGACGGCCTCGGTGGTGAGGAACAGCGCGGCGATGGACGCGGCGTTCTGCAGGGCAGAGCGCGTGACCTTCGCCGGGTCGAGGATGCCCTCGGCGATCATGTCGACGTACTCACCGGTCGCGGCGTTGAGGCCGTGGCCGACGGTGAGGTTGCGGACCTTCTCGACGACGACGCCGCCCTCAAGGCCGCCGTTGACGGCGATCTGCTTGAGCGGGGCCTCCAGGGCGAGCTTCACGGCGTTGGCGCCGGTCGCCTCGTCACCCTCGAGCTCCAGCTTCTCGAAGACGGCGGCGGCCTGCAGCAGCGCCACGCCACCACCGGCGACGATGCCCTCTTCGACGGCCGCCTTCGCGTTGCGAACGGCGTCCTCGATGCGGTGCTTGCGCTCCTTGAGCTCGACCTCGGTCGCGGCACCGGCCTTGATGACCGCAACACCGCCGGCGAGCTTCGCCAGGCGCTCCTGCAGCTTCTCGCGGTCGTAGTCGCTGTCCGAGTTCTCGATCTCGGCGCGGATCTGGTTGACGCGACCCTGGACCTGGTCGCTCTCACCGGAGCCGTCGACGATCGTGGTCTCGTCCTTGGTGATGACGACCTTGCGGGCACGGCCGAGCAGGTCGAGACCGGCGTTCTCCAGCTTGAGGCCGACCTCCTCGGAGATGACGGTGCCACCGGTGAGGATGGCGATGTCGCCGAGCATGGCCTTGCGGCGGTCACCGAAGCCGGGCGCCTTGACGGCGACGGACTTGAAGGTGCCACGGATCTTGTTGACGACCAGGGTCGACAGGGCCTCGCCCTCGACGTCCTCGGCGATGATCAGCAGCGGCTTGCCGGACTGCATGACCTTCTCGAGGAGCGGAAGGAGGTCCTTCACGTTCGCGATCTTCGAGTTCACGATCAGGATGTACGGGTCGTCGAGCGACGCCTCCATACGCTCCATGTCCGTGGCGAAGTACGCCGAGATGTAGCCCTTGTCGAAGCGCATGCCCTCGGTGAGCTCAAGCTCGAGCCCGAAGGTCTGCGACTCCTCGACGGTGATGACGCCTTCCTTGCCGACCTTGTCCATCGCCTCGGCGATGAGCTCGCCGATCTGGGTGTCGGCGGCGGAGATGGAGGCGGTCGAAGCGATCTGCTCCTTGGTCTCCACGTCCTTGGCCTGCTCGAGCAGGGCGCCCGAGACGGCCTCGACGGCCTTCTCGATGCCGCGCTTGAGGGCCATCGGGTTGGCACCGGCGGCTACGTTGCGCAGGCCCTCGCGGACCAGCGCCTGCGCCAGGACGGTCGCGGTCGTCGTGCCGTCACCGGCGACGTCGTCCGTCTTCTTCGCGACCTCCTTGACCAGCTCGGCGCCGATCTTCTCGTACGGGTCCTCGAGCTCGATCTCCTTGGCGATGGAAACACCATCGTTGGTGATCGTGGGGGCACCCCACTTCTTCTCGAGGACGACGTTGCGACCCTTGGGGCCCAGGGTCACCTTGACGGCGTCGGCGAGCTGGTTCATGCCGCGCTCGAGGCCGCGCCGTGCCTCCTCGTCGAACGCGATGATCTTGGCCATGTGAAGTGGTCCTCCCGGACAGGGGTGGCATGCTCCGGATCGCATCGGTGCCCGCGACGGACGGCCTGCAAGCCTTGTGGTTCCTTGCCCCACCCGGCCTGCGGGCCTCACCGACCCGATCCAAGTTCTGTCACTCTCACTCGGAGAGTGCTAAGCCCAATGATTAGCACTCGACCCCTACGAGTGCAAGCGCCTCTCATGGATCCCGGACGCACGAGGGGGCGCGCGTCCAGGGGCGCGGGGCGCGGCGAACACAGGACGCACGAGGGGCCCGTACCCCTGTCGGGATACGGGCCCTTCGTCACTCGCTAAGTCGCTGGCCGATCGCGCCGAGATCAGACGGCGAGCTTGACCATGTCCGCCTGCGGACCCTTCTGGCCCTGCGAGATCTCGAACTCAACTCGCTGACCTTCTTCAAGGGTGCGGTAGCCGTCCATCTGAATCGCGCTGTAGTGGACGAAAACATCCGCACCACCGTCGACCGCGATGAAGCCGTACCCCTTCTCCGCGTTGAACCACTTGACGGTGCCCTGAGCCATGCCTAACTCCCCTATTACTGGCCCTTGCACGGACCCGCACTTCGCGGACCCGGGTCAGACCTCACCCCCCCAATGGGTTGTGGAGGCGTGCGCCGGAACGCGTCGACCGCGGCTGAATGTATCTGTCCAACTGCCCTCTGCAACAGGTCAATCAGACGAGAATTCTGGGCACGCGTGATCGGAAATATGCGGAGGATTTACCGGAGTTCAGGGCAAGTCGGGCCAGACAAATGCCACGAGAGGGGCAAATGGGCAGTGCACTTTGGCTACTTCTTGTCGCCCTCAGGGCGACTTCGTATATGCGCTCGGCACAAACGGGGAAGCTCGCTTCCCAACTGTACCGCGCTCAACCACATAGAATTGCCCCCTCCGCTTCTCTCGCAGAGGGGGCATTTCCGATTACGCAGGGTATTTCCTTAAAGGATCAACCACCGGCGACGGCAGGAATGATCGAGATGCCCGCGCCGTCCGGCGTAGCGGTCTCCAGACCCTGCTCGAAGCGGACGTCGTCGTCGTTCACGTAGACGTTCACGAAGCGCCGCAGCTTGCCCTGGTCGTCCAGGACGCGCGCCGCGATGCCGGCGTGGTTCTTCTCCAGGTCGGCGATGACCTCGGAGAGGTTCGCCCCCTCGGCGGCGACCTCGGACTGACCGCCGGTGTAGGTGCGAAGAATGGTGGGGATACGAACGTTCACGCTCATGGATTCACCTCGGGGTGCGTGGGGCCCCTTCAGGGGCGCGGGGAACTGCGCGACCAGCCACGACGGTCCGCAGACGGAAAGAAGGCTCAGGCCCTGCGGCGATTAACCGGCAAGACCCGCGGCGCGAAACGCGTCAAGGCTGGGCTTGATCGTGGCGGTCGCCTGAGACGTCTCGGCAACAGCGTCAAGAGTCTTGAGCCCGTCACCCGTGTTCAGCACCACCGTGGTCAGGGTGGGATCGATGAGCCCCGCGTCGATCAGCTTCTTGGTGACGCCCACGGTCACCCCGCCCGCGGTCTCCGCGAAGATCCCCTCGGTCCGGGCAAGCAGCTTGATCGCGTCGACGACCTGCTCGTCGTTCACGTCCTCGACGGCCCCACCGGTACGACGCGCGATGTCGAGCACGTACGGCCCGTCGGCGGGGTTGCCGATGGCAAGCGACTTGGCGATGGTGTTCGGCTTCTGCGGGCGGACGACGTCGTGCCCGGCCTTGAAGGCGGTGGACACCGGCGAACAGCCCTCGGCCTGCGCACCGAAGATCTTGTACGGCTTGTCCTCCACGAGCCCCAGCTTGATGAGCTCCTTGAGACCCTTGTCGATCTTCGTGAGCTGCGAGCCCGAGGCGATCGGGATGACCAGCTGGTCCGGCAGCTGCCAGCCGAGCTGCTCGCAGATCTCGTACGCCAGGGTCTTGGAACCCTCTCCGTAGTACGGCCGCAGGTTCACGTTCACGAAGCCCCAGCCCTCGCCCAGCGGGTCGCCGATGAGCTCGGAGCAGAAGCGGTTCACGTCGTCGTAGTTGCCCTCGATGCCGACGAGCTCGCCGCCGTACACCGCAGCCATGACGACCTTGCCCTGCTCCAGGTCGTGCGGGATGAACACGCAGGAGCGGAAGCCGGCGCGGGCCGCGGCGGCACCGACGGCGCCCGCGAGGTTGCCGGTGGAGGAGCAGGAGAGCGTGGTGAAGCCAAAGGCGCGGGCGGCCTCGATGGCCTGCGCCACGACGCGGTCCTTGAAGGAGTGCGTCGGGTTGCCCGAGTCGTCCTTGACGAACAGCTTGCCCTGCTCGACGCCGAGCTCGCGGGCGAGGTTGTCGGCCTTGACGAGCTTGGTCCAACCAGGGTTGATGTTGGGCTTCTCGGCGACGTCCGCCGGGACGGGCAGGAGAGGGGCGTAGCGCCAGATGTTGTCCGGGCCGGACTCGATCTGCTTGCGGAGTGCCTCGGGGTCACCCGTCGGCAGGTCGTACGCGACTTCGAGCGGGCCGAAACAGGCCTGGCAGGCGAAGATCGGGCCGAGGGCGTAGAGCTCACCGCACTCGCGGCAGGAAAGGCCCGAAGCGGGACCGAGATCCACGGAACCCGTGGTCGAAGGGGTGGTGTCGTTCGTTGCGACAGTCTGCGCAGCCATGGAGGCGAGGCCCTTTCTCCTCATCTTCCCCGCGGCGAATCTCACCGCGAGACGGAATTGGCACCTTCCCCACCGAGACCTCGCGTGCGCGGTCGGCGGGATGGTTGCCGGGGCTTCAACGGGCCGTATCCCTCTGCCCCTCTGGATGAGCGGTATGGCGCCGGGCTTCAGGGGCCCGGGGCGTTTATTGCGCGATGACCCCGGCATGCGATGGTCATCGGCGTTGTTCAAGACTGTAACCGACGGCCTGGACCCTTGAGATAGTCGTCCGCACCGCGAGATGGATCACATGTAGGCCACACACAGGAGGAGCCCCCCGTGCTGGAAGAGGCCGAGCGCTGGCTGACCAGGCGTTCCTGGTCGGTTGCCGACCGTCCGCTCAGCGCGCTCGTCGCCGCCAAACGGGCGTCGGGAGCCTCGGTGAGTGTCGTCCTGCCCGCGCTCGACGAGGAGGAGACGGTCGGCGAGATCGTCGCCGAGATCCGCCGCGAGCTGGTCGAGGAGACCGCTCTCGTCGACGAGCTCGTGGTGATCGACTCCGGCTCCGCGGACCGCACGGCGGAGGTCGCCCGGGCGGCGGGCGCGCGGGTCGTGCACCGGGACGAGATCCTGCCGCGCATCCCGGCCGTGCCCGGCAAGGGCGAGGTCCTGTGGCGCTCGCTCCTGGTGACCGGCGGCGACATCGTCGCGTTCGTCGACGCGGACCTGAGGGAGTTCTCGGCGGACTTCGTGACGGGGATCGTCGGCCCGCTCCTGACGGAGCCCGACGTGGACTTCGTGAAGGCGATGTACGACCGTCCGCTGGCCGGAACCGACGATCAGGGCGGCCGGGTCACCGAGCTGATGGCGCGCCCGCTGCTCAACATGCACTGGCCCCAACTCGCGGGGTTCGTACAGCCGTTGGGCGGCGAGTACGCGGCGCGCAGATCACTCCTGGAGCGCCTCCCGTTCCCCGTCGGCTACGGGGTGGAGCTGGGTCTGCTGGTGGACGCGCTGCACACCGTGGGCCTGGACGCGCTCGCGCAGGTCGACGTCGGGGTGCGCAAGCACCGGCACCAGGACGGGCAGGCGCTCGGCAGGATGGCCGCGGCGATCTACCGGACGGCACAGCTGCGCCTCGCGCGCGGCCACCTCGTACGCCCCGAGCTCATACAGTTCGAACGGGGCGAGCAGGGGTTCGAGCCGCGGACCCATCCGGTCGACACGGAGGAGCGTCCGCCGATGTCCGGCATCGCGGAGTACACGGCCCGCCGCGTGGCGTAACCACTCAAGGCCGGGCATTTTGTCTACATTCCCCACTTATGTGGCAAATGTGGCAGAGACATGCAGTGGGAAGCGCGCGACGTACGCGACGTAACGGTGGCATGACCATGGCCACGGCTGGCCTCATGGCGGCGATGCTCGGTGCCGCAGCCGTGCCTGCGGTCGGCGCGGAGGCGCGGCACGAGGCGTCGCCGTCGTACGGGAACGTCAGAACCATCGACCGCGCCGAGCTCGGCCCCGCGGACGAGCAGCAGAGCGTCCGCGGTGAGCTGGCCAAGAGCGGCAGCGACTCGGACACGATGCTGTACGCGGGCCTCGCGATCTCCCTGTGCGTGCTGGGCGCGCTCGCGGTGGCCGCGGCACGGAGCAGACGGGACTAGGTCCCCTGTCCCCACAGGCCCCCTGTCCCCGAACGTATACGGCCGGGTCCGTCACGGTCCGGCCGTACGTTTGAGCCCTTCCCGGAAGGGCTAGGTTTCGGCACATGGTCTCCGAGCACGCCGCCGCCCAGGTCCTCGTCGCGTCCAACCGCGGCCCCGTCACGTACTCCCTGGAGGAGAGCGGGGAGCTGACGGCCAAGCGGGGCGGCGGCGGACTCGTCTCCGGGCTCAGCGCGATCGGCGACTCCGAGGCCGCCCTGTGGGTCTGCGCGGCGCTGGGCGACGGCGACCGGGAGGCGGTACGACGCGGGGTCGGCGAGCCCGGCGTACGGATGCTGGACATCGACGCGGGTTCGCACGAGGGGGTCCACGCCGACGCGTACAACGGGATCGCGAACTCGGTCCTCTGGTTCGTCCACCACATGCTGTACCAAACCCCGCTCGAACCGGCCTTCGGCCCGGAGTTCCGTGCGCAGTGGGCGTCGTACGAGACGTACAACCGGGCCTTCGCCGAGGCGCTCGCCGAGAGCGCGGCCGGCGGCGCGGCGGTCCTCGTCCAGGACTACCACCTGGCCCTGGTGCCGGGGATGCTGCGCGAGCTGCGCCCCGACCTGCGCATCGGCCACTTCTCGCACACGCCGTGGGCGCCGGTGGACTACTTCCGGATGCTCCCGGACGACGTCGCGGAGCAACTCCTGCGCGGCATCCTCGGCGCCGACCGGGCGGCGTTCCTGACGGGGCGGTGGGCGGACGCGTTCAGCGACTGCTGCGTAGCCGTCCTCGGCGGTACGTCGGGTACGCGGATCGGGGTGCACGGGCTCGGGGCCGACGCGGATTTCCTGCGGGAGCGGTCGCGGCGGGATGACGTGGAGGAGCGGCTTGCCGCGCTGCGGGGGCAGATCGGGGGCTCCGGTGACCGGAAGGTAGTGGTCCGTGTCGACCGAACCGAACTCTCCAAGAACATCGTGCGGGGATTGCAGGCGTACCGGGAGCTGCTCGCGTCCCGGCCGGAGTGGCGGGAGCGGGTGGTGCACGTCGCCTTCGCGTACCCGTCCCGGCAGGATCTCGCGGTGTACCGCGAGTACACGGCCTCTGTGCAGCGACTGGCGGACGAGATCAACTCCGAGTACGGGGTGGAGGGTTGGACGCCGGTCGTCCTGCACGTGAAGGACGACTTCGCCCGCTCGCTCGCGGCGTACCGTCTGGCCGACGTGGCCCTTGTGAACCCCATCCGGGACGGGATGAACCTTGTCGCCAAGGAGGTTCCTGTCGTCTCGGACGAGGGGTGCGCTCTTGTCCTCTCGCGGGAGGCGGGGGCGTTCGAGGAGTTGGGCGAGGATGCGGTGGTGGTGAACCCGTACGACGTGACGGCCACTGCTTCCGCGCTGCACGCGGCGCTGAACATGCCTCCGGGAGAGCGGGCGGAACGCACCAAACGCCTGGCGGCGGCAGCTACGGCTCTCCCCCCGGCCCAGTGGTTCCTGGACCAGCTGCGGGCGCTCGGGTAGGAGTTTTTCCCCAACCCCGCCCCTTCCCGAAAACCGTGCCTGCGCCCCGGGCCTACCTGGGGCTCCGCCCCAGACCCCGTAACAAGATGTCCTCAAACGCCGGACGGGCTGGAT
>NZ_JBSGSG010000028.1:0-96698 GCF_053606765.1 Streptomyces sp. NPDC055189 | reverse complement strand
CCCGGAACCAATGGTTCCGGGGCTCGCGAATCATGGCGTCTCAGTGAGCTGGATGCTCAGAGACCGGCGGTCAGGCCGCCGGCGAGGCCGGTGACGGCGCCGGTGTTGAGGCCGGTGGCACCCTCGACCGTGCCGAGGACGCCGCCGACGACGCCCGAGACCGGGGCGATGGAGTCAACGGTGTCCGTGACGTTGCCCGCGACACCGGCGACGAGGCCACCGGAGACGTTGTCGAGGTCGGCGTCGGAAATCTCGAGGGTCTCGACCTGGGGGGTGTAGTTCATGGTGTGAGCTGCCCTTCTCATGAATGTTGCAAAGGTGTTTCCAACACTGCGGAATCCGGGGTGCGAATTCCGCGGTGGCCAGGATCAAAGCACGTTCGCACGTCGCACATCCAATCGACGAGGCGACGCCCCACAGCACTTGCGACGACGAATCACCGCTGCGTGCAGGCATGTTCACCGCCCGGGAGCAGCTCCTTCACAATATTCACAGACGGAAATCCCGCGAGCGGAAGGACTCCTTCCAACAAAGCGGACACACGCGCACCAAAACGCAAGTTCTGTGGTCAATACACAAGAGCGCTATGTGCAGCGGACGCCGAATAGCGTGACTGGGCTGCGCATTCGATGTGCAGGTTTATTGAAGGCGTGCCGAATCCTGGCCGAAGGGGACACCGGACTCCCCCTCCGCGACCACGCCGTCGGCGGAGGCGCCGGAGGCGATTCCGTGCACGGGCTCCGGCACCGACTGCGGGGCGAGAAGCACCGAGCGGCGGCCGTCGACGCCGACCGGCACATCGCCGTCGATGGTGACGCGGCGCAGGGTGCGCTCGTGGTCGTCGGAGTCGTCGACTCCGTAGTGCTGCGTGGCGCGGTTGTCCCAGATGGCGACGTCACCCGCGCGCCACTGCCAGCGCACCGTGTTCTCCGGGCGCTCCACGTGCGACTGCAGTACGCCGATCAGGGCGCGGGAGTCGGCGCCCGTGAACCCGCTGAGCTTCTGCAGGAAGTTGCCCAGGATCAGGGTGCGTTCAGCGGTCTCGGGGTGGACGCGGACCACGGGGTGCTCGGTCTGGAACTTGACCGCGGTGAAGACCTTGCGGTGCTGTTCGAGCGCCGCCGAGGAGGCGCCGGGGCGGGTGGCGGCGTAGTCGTAGTCGTTGGTGTGCACGCCGCGCACGCTGTCGGCGAGGATGCGCAGCGGCTCGGGCAGGTCCTGGTACGCGGCGGCGGTGTTGGACCACAGGGTGTTGCCGCCGTACGGCGGGATGACCTCGGCGCGAAGGATGGAGAACGCCGGGTACGCGGGCACGAAGGTGACGTCCGTGTGCCACTGGTTGGCGCGGCCGCCGCGTTCGTTGTCGATGCCCAGGGCGTAACGGCCGTCCACGGAAGGCACGGTGGGGTGGGCGACGGGGGTGCCGAGCAGGCGGGCGAAGGCCTCGTGGCTCTCCGCGTCGAGGTGCTGCTGGTCGCGGAAGAAGACGACCTTGTGCTCGAGCAGCGCGGCGCGCACGGCGGCCACGGTCGCCTCGTCCAGGTCACCGCCGAGACGGACTCCGGACAGGACGGCGCCGATGCGGCCGTTCACTTTCTGGACGGTGAGGGTGGGGGTGGCCAGTGCGGGTGCGGATGCGGAGGTCATGGAGGCCCCTTCGGCGGGTTCGGTGAGGCGGACGTGAGGTGTGCTCGGAACGGAGAGGAGCGGGCGCGCCGCAGGGCAGCGCGGATGGCATCGCCGTCCGGACGGGGCCGGGCCCGTGAGGACGCGAAGAAGAGGTGGAGAGAAAGGGAAGGTCAACTACCCGCGCGGCGGCAGCGGCAGCGGCAGCGGCAGCGGCAGAAGATGAAGGCGGCGGTCAGGCCACGCGCAGACGACACGCCGCGGATGCGAGGCGGCCCAGGTCTACGTGGAGCCGCGGGACGAGGAAGGTCATCGCGGTCATGTCCAGGAGCATGGTCGCCCGCCGAAAGCGTGGCAAGCCCTTGCCCGCCCGCTTCACGACCCTGCAATGAGCCCGGCTTCGCGACCCTGCAATGAGCCCGGCGCCGGCCGGCTCCTCGATCCGGGGTGTCACGGAGCGGCTGGCTGAGATCCGCGCCGCCCGACCGGCCGCCCACGGGTCAGCTCCCGGCGACATCACCCCATGACCAGGGGCGATACGTTCCGTTCCGGGCGGTGCAGCATAATGCGGCCATGCGGATCTCAGCCAGGGCGGACTACGCGGTACGTGCCGCGCTGCAACTCGCCGCGTGCCAGGACGACGGGCCGCTGAAGGCCGAGGCCATCGCCGACGCCCAGGAGATCCCGCACAAGTTCCTCGAGGGCATCCTCAACGACATGCGGCGCGGCGGTCTCGTCCTCAGCCAGCGCGGCGGCAACGGCGGCTACCGCCTGGCCCGGCCCGCCGCGGGCATCAGCATCGCCGACGTCATCCGGGTCGTGGAGGGCCCTCTGGTGTCGGTACGCGGAGTGCGCCCTCCGGAGCTTGCCTACAGCGGGCCGGCGGAATCACTGCTCCCTTTGTGGATCGCGCTGCGGGCGAACGTGCGCCAGATCCTTGAGGGCGTATCGCTGGCCGATGTCGCGGGCGCCGAACTGCCGACCCCCGTCACGGAGCTTGCCGCGGACCCGGCGGCCTGGACGAACCCTTGACGCCTCGGAGAAGAGCGGGCCGCATGAGGTCGAGGCACAGCTCGTTCCCCCAGTCGTTGACGAAGACGGCGGACGTTCCCTCGTACCGCACGGCCCGGAACGGGTTGGAGCAGAACATGAAGGCGACCCACCGCAGGGAGCGGTCGGCGTCGAGCCGGGCGAGATAGCCGATGTTGCCCATGCCGCCGCCACCGCCGGACACCCACCCCGCTCCGTCGGGCAGCGGGCTCTCGAAGCAGGGATCCGCCTCGGTGACGCCGTACTCCTCTACAGCCTCAAGGACGTCGATCGGCTCTCCGAGACGGAAGGGGATCGGCTGCCCGGCGTCCGGGTGATAGGCCCCCGGCCCCTCCACGTGCACCGCGAGGCCGGTGTCGTCCGGCCGGTACAGGCCGTCGTGGCAGGGCATCTCCCCCACCGCCCACAACCGCGCGATCAACGCCGGTTGCGCGGGTGGTTGCGTGCGGTGCGCTCATTGCCGTGCTTGTACGCGCCCGTCCAGCGGGCCATCACCAGCTGGGCATCGCCCGACTCGACCTCGGCGAGGAACTTCTCGGCCCGCGCACCGCGCAGCGTCCCGGCCGCGCGGCCCTGGTGGGTAATGCTCACGCCGGCGTCGGAGTGCTGCTCGTAGGTGAATCCAGAAGGTCTT
Source organism: Streptomyces sp. NPDC055189 (assembly GCF_053606765.1). Classification (NCBI taxonomy): domain Bacteria; kingdom Bacillati; phylum Actinomycetota; class Actinomycetes; order Kitasatosporales; family Streptomycetaceae; genus Streptomyces; species Streptomyces sp. NPDC055189. The sequence continues at coordinate 93,388 of NZ_JBSGSG010000028.1, read as the reverse complement.
GGCATGGTCGGATGCTAGGCATCCGGACCGCGGTTCCGGAACCGAATTTCGGTGCGCCCCCAGGGAGATCGGCGGAGCAGACCCCCGGCCGTCCACCCTTCGGAGTCCCATACAACGAGACGCGGCCGTCCGCCCCTTGAACACCCTCTTGCCGCGTCAGGAGTTCGTGACCAATATTCCTATCAATCAGGTAGGGAAACTAGGAAACTGTGAGGCGTCCCGTGACAACGCTGTCCTCTTCCGCCTCGCCGCGCGTCGTCCGGGAGCTCGCCGACGACCTCGCGGTCGACGCGGACCTGCGCGACCGGGCGGGCAAGCCCCCGTTCGACGAGGTCTCGCGGCTGCGCGAGGCAGGACTGCCCGCGCTCCTGACCCCGTCCGCCCAGGACGGACCGAAGGGCACGGACGGCGCGGACGACCGGGGCAGCGACTGGCGCACGGCGTGTACGGCGGTCAGGGACATCGCGGCGGCGGACAGCTCCATCGCCGAACTCCTCGCACACCACCACTCCCTGTCGTGGAGCCCGCGCCTCTTCGCCGCGCCGGAGAACGCCGCCGCGCTCGAACTGCGCGCCGCGCACGAGCAGTGGCTCTGGGGCGGCGATATCGACCTGCCGGACGCGCAGACGGGCACCGACCTGGCCCTGACACCGGCCGCGGACGGCTATGTCCTGCACGGTCGGCGGCCCCTGACCGCGGGCGTCGCCGTCGCGGACCGGCTCGTCCACACGGCGCGGCGCACGGACAGCGGCGAATGGGTGGTCGTCCACGTGAACCCGGCCCACCCCGGCGTCTCCACCGAACCCGCGCACGACCTGCTGGGCCAGCGCCTCAGCGGCGCGGGCGCCGTCAGCTACGACGACGTACCGATCGCCGCTCACCAGGTGCTCGGCACGGTCCCCGTCGACGAGCACGAGATCTCGCCGTTCACCGCGCTCGCACCGCTGACCCGCCGCCTCCTGCTCGTCCAGGTCGGTCTGGGCAACGCGGAGGGCGCACTGTCCGAGGCCCGCGACATCAGCCGCGCCCTGCCACGCCCCGCCCTGGTCGGGGCTCTCGACACCGGCGCGGACTGCGGGCCGCCGCCCACGGACCCCTATCTGCTGCTCGCCTACGGGGAGTTGGCGACGGCGGCGCACACGGCCGCAGCGGTGGTCGAGCGCGCGACGGACGCGTTGGCCAGGGGCCTGGAGACGGGGGCCGCGCTCGGCGCCGGCGAACGGGCCGACATCGCGTTCCTGGTGGGCGCGGCCGAAGCGGTCACCGCCAAGGCCGCCCTGCACATCACCACCCGCGTCCTCGAACTCACCGCCGACACGCCAGCGCCCTCCCCTTCGGCCGACCCCGGCCTCGACAGGTTCTGGCGCAATGCCCGCGCCCTGACGGCCCGCAGTTCCGCCGAGCACCGCCTGCGCGACATCGGGGAGCACTACCTCAACGGGCTGAATTAGCCGTCCGCCCCGCCCTCGACAGCCATCCGCCCCGCCCTCGACTCCGGCCAGTACGATCTTCGGATACCGGACCCCGGACAGCTCAGCAGCCCGTGGCCGACCCGTTCCGCACCCGCAAGGCCGAGAGGGACCCCGTTGAACACCGGCAGCTACTTCGAGCCCATCGACGAGCGGCGCTACAAGCCCACGCCCCACGCCGGCGGTGCCTGGGACACGGACGAGATGCACTTCAGTCCGCTCGGCGGGCTCATCGTGCACGCCATCGACCGGTACCTGGCCGACCGGCCGGACAACGGTCTCGTCATGGCCCGGATCAGCTTCGACATCCTCGGGCGCCTCGCACTCGACGAGTGCGAGATCCGGGTGGAGACCGTCCGGCCCGGCCGCACCATCGAACTGATCGAGGCCGTCGTGCTCATGGCCGACCGCCCGGTGGTGCGGGCCAGGGCCTGGCTCCTCGCCTCCGGTGACACCGGTGCCGTAGCGGGCGGCGGTGCGGACAGGCTCACCCCGCCCGGGGAACTCGCTCCCTGGCACATGGCTTCCGTGTGGCCGGGCGGGTACATCGCCTCCGTGGACGTCCGCCCGGTCGCTCCCCCGCAGCCCGGCCGTACAACCGCCTGGATCTCCACCCCTCTCGATCTCGTCGCCGGGCAGACCGCGAGCCCCCTCGCGTCGTACGTCGCGCTCGTCGACACCGCCAACGGCATCGCCGTACGCCAGTCGCCCACCGAGTGGATGTTCCCCAACGTCGACCTCACCGTGCACCTGCACCGCCAGCCGGAGGGCCGCTGGACCGGGCTCGACACCACGGTGACGTTCGGCCCCACCGGCCAGGGCATCACCAGCACCGTCCTGCACGACGTCAACGGCCCGGTCGGCCACGCACAACAGATCCTCACTGTCAGGCCCATGTAGCCCGGCCCCTGCAGACCGGCCCTTGTCGACCGGCCCGGGTCACATGAAGCGGCGGATCAGTCGCTCCCCGGCCGCCGTGAAGGGCGGGTAGAGGGCCCGGACGGGGTCGGGGAACAGCGGTTTGTCGAGGACCGCCTTCGTGTGGCTGAAGGTCTCGATCGAGTACTGGCCGTGATAGCTGCCGAAGCCGCTCTCGCCCACGCCGCCGAACGGCAGGCCGGGCAGGGTCAGATGGGCGTTGGGGAGTCCGAAGCCGACCGCGCCCGACGATGTCTCCCTGAGCAGCCGTTGCCGGGTCTCCCGGTGGGGCGTGAAGGCGTAGAGGGCGAGCGGCTTGGCCCGGGCGTTGACGAAGGCGATGGCCGCGTCCAGGTCGGCCACGGAAAGGACCGGCAGTACGGGGCCGAAGATCTCCTCGGTCATCACAGGGGCGGCGGGGTCGACGTCGGCGACCACGGTGGGCGCGAGATAGCGCGAAGCGCGGTCGTGGGTGCCGCCGGTGACCAGGCGTCCGTGCCCGAGGAGGGCGGTGAGCCGGTCGAAATGGCGGTCGTTGATGATGCGGCCGTAGTCGGGGCTGCGTGCCGGGTCCGTGCCGTACATCGACGTGATCGCGTCGGCGAGGTGGTCGGCCAGCGGTCCCGCCGTGCCGCCGATGGCCAGGACGTGGTCGGGGGCGGTGCAACTCTGGCCCGCGTTGAGGAACTTGCCCCAGGCGATCCGTCGCGCGGCGGCGGCCAGGTCGGTGCCCGGCTCGACAAGGACCGGGCATTTGCCGCCCAGTTCCAGGGTGACGGGGGTGAGGTGGCGGGCGGCGGCGGCCATCACGATGCGGCCCACGGTGCCGTTGCCGGTGTAGAGGATGTGGTCGAAGCGCTGCTCCAGGAGGTGTCCGGTCTGCTCCGCGGCCCCCTCGACGACCGCGACGGCGTCCGGATCCAGGTAGCGGGGCAGGAGGCGGGCCAGCGCGGCGGAGGTCGCCGGTGCCAGTTCGCTCGGCTTGAGCACGGCGCAGTTCCCGGCGGCCAGGGCACCCACCAGCGGCGCGAGTCCCAGCATCACCGGGTAGTTCCACGGGCTGATGACCAGGACCACGCCGAGCGGTTCGCGCACCGTCCGCGCCCGGGCCGGGCGCAGCATCAGGGGGACCGGGACGCGGCGCGGGCGCAGCCAGCGTTCCAGATGGCGCAGCGTGTGGTCGATCTCGTTGACGACGAAGCCCAGCTCCGAAGTGTGCGTCTCCACCGGGCTCTTGCCGAGGTCGGCGGCGAGTGCCGTGGTGAGCGCGGGCGCCTGTTCGGTCAGCAGCGCGCGCAGGGCACGCAGTTGCCCGCGGCGCCACGCAGCCGGCCGGGTCCGGCCCGCGTCGAAGGTCGCGCGCAGCCGGGCGACCGTCCCGGCGGCATCCGGCCCTCCGGAGCCGGCCGCGCCCAACTCCCCTGCCCCGCCCGTGAGTAGTTCCTGCCGCATGATGCCCCTCCCTACAAATGCAACGGAGCGTTGCACTTCAGCGACCGTAGCTCGCCAACCGTCCGTATGCAACGCACCGTTGTGTTGCATTAGGCTCCGGGACATGACGACGAACCCCCGCCCGCAGTCCACCACCGCCCCGGGAGGCGGCCCGCGCCGCAGGCAGCAGATCTTCGACGCCACCCTGCGGGCCCTGGCGCGTGACGGCTTCGAGTCCATGACGATCGAGGGCATCGCGGAGGAGTCCGGCGTCAACAAGACGACGATCTACCGCTGGTGGCCCTCCAAGTCCGCGCTCCTCGGGGCCGCCCTGATCGACGCACCGCTCCTGGATCTGCCCGTCCCCGACACCGGGCATCTCCGCGGCGATCTGGAGCACCTCGTCGACAGTCTCGTCAGGCTGCTGACCACAGAGCCCTCGGGCGCGGCGGCCCGGGCGGTGCTGGGAGCGGCAGTCGGCGATCCGGGGCTCGCCGACTACACCCGGGGCTTCTTCGCCGACCGCCTCGCGCGCGAGCAGTCAGTGATCGACCGCGCCGTCGCGCGCGGCGAACTGCCGTCCGGCACCGACACGATGCTCCTGATGGACCTGCTCGCCGGTGCGGTCTGGCTGCGCGCGGTCTTCCGCCGCCTGCCGCTGGACGAGGACTTCGCCCGTCGTACGGTCGCCGCCGTGCTCGATGGTGTGCACCCGTCATGAGATCGACCCATTCGCCGCGCATGTCGTGTCCACGACATCGTCACAGTACCGACGCGCAACGTTCATACAGTGATGTGCCCGCCCGTGCCACTCTCCCGGTTGACCCACTTGTCAACTCGCGTAGAACGCTGGTCCTGTTGGAAGGATCCGCGCCGCGCGAGCCTCCGGGAGAGGACACCCCCACATGCCCGTCCCTCACATACGCCGCTGGAAACCGCTGGCCATGACGGCCGCCGCACTTCTCGTCGGGATCACCGTCCCGGCCGCCGCCGACGCCGCGACCACGGACCCCACTCCGTCCGCGGCAGCCGCCGGCGCCTATGACGACACGTACTACAAGGACGCGCTCGGCAAGACCGGCCCGGAGCTGAAGAGCGCCCTGCACACGATCATCAGCGACCAGACCAAGCTGTCGTACTCCCAGGTCTGGGACGCGCTCAAGGTCACCGACCAGGACCCGGACAACAGCGGCAACGTGATCCTGCTCTACACCGGCCGCTCGCAGAGCAAGGACAGCAACGGCGGCGACCCGGACCAGTGGAACCGTGAGCACGTGTGGGCCAAGTCCCACGGTGACTTCGGTACTTCGACCGGCCCCGGCACCGACATCCACCACCTGCGCCCGGAGGATGTCTCGGTCAACAGCATCCGCGGCAACAAGGACTTCGACAACGGCGGCAGCGCGGTCGGCGAGGCGCCGGGCAACAACACCGACTCGGACTCCTTCGAGCCCCGTGACGCCGTCAAGGGCGACGTGGCCCGCATGATCCTCTACATGGCCGTGCGCTACGACGGCGAGGACGGCTTCGCCGACCTCGAGCCCAACGACAAGGTCTCCAACGGCAGCGCCCCCGCCATCGGGCGCCTGTCCGTGCTCAAGCAGTGGAGCGACGAGGACCCGCCGGACGCCTTCGAGAAGAACCGCAACGACGTCATCTACGACCAGTTCCAGCACAACCGCAACCCGTTCGTCGACCACCCCGAGTGGGTCGGGGCGATCTGGTAGATCACGGCCATCGGTTGTGGCAGCGGCGGCCTGAGGCACGCTGCCACAACCGCTGGCTGATGCGGCGTCAGGAGACGACGTCGCCCAGCGGCTTGCCCTCCAGGTGGCCCACGACGTTCTGGATCGCCGCGAGACCGATGCGCACGAGCGTCTCGCGGGTGACGCCCGCGACATGCGGGGAGAGCACCACGTTCGGCGCCTTGAGCAGACGCAGGGCGGCCGTGGGCGGTTCGGGGTCGAAGACGTCGATGCCCGCCCCGGCCAGCGTGCCGGCCGTCAGCGCGTCGGCGAGGGCGTCCTGGTCGATGAGCGCGCCCCGCGAGGTGTTGACGACGAAGGCCGTCGGCTTCAGGAGAGCCAGACGCTCGGCGTCCAGGAGGTGGCGGGTGTCCTGCGTGAGCGGGGCGTGCAGGCTGACGTAGTCGGAGGTGCGCAGGAGTTCGTCGAGTTCGACGTGGCGCGCGCCGCCCAGCCGGGCCTCCGTCTCCGCTGCCGCCGGCCTCGGCCCTGCGTAGACGATGGTCATGTCGAACACGACCGCGCGGCGGGCCACTTCCTCGCCGATGTGACCGAGCCCGACGATGCCGAGCGTCTTGCCGGAGAGCTCCGTGATGGACTGCTGGAGGCGGGGCAGCGCCCAGTCGGCCTCGGTGAGGGCGGTGTGCGCCGGGATCAGCTGCTTGGCGAGGGCCAGCATGAGGGCGAAGGTCTGCTCGGCGACGTTCTGCTTCTCGGCGCCGCTGGAGCCGATCGAGCAGACGTGGATGCCGCGTGCGCGGGCCGCGTCCAGGTCCACGTAGTCGAAGCCGTGGCTCGCGCACTGGACGACTTCCAGGTCCGGGGCTGCGGCGATGTGCTCGGCGGTGACGGGCGCGAGGCCGGTGATGATGACGTTTGCCGTGCGCAGGGCCGCGGGGTCCTCGTCGGCCGACTCGACGACGGTGACGTGCGCCGATCCGGGAAGCAGCCCGGCGAGGGCGCCTCCCGCCGCGCGGCCGCCCACGTGGGGCGAGACGATGGCGAGGACGTTCTTCACGGCGGTCATGCGGTCTCCTCGATCAGGTCGTCGGGGGTGAGGGTGGCGGGTCCGGCGTGGCCGGACAGGCCCAGGGTGAGGTCGAGTTCGGCGAGCAGGCAGCGGATCACGTGGTCGACGCCCGCCTGGCCGTCGAGGCCGAGCCCGTAGGCGTACGGCCGTCCCACGAGCACGGCCTCGGCGCCGAGCGCGAGCGCCTTGAAGATGTCGTCACCGGTGCGGATGCCGCTGTCGAACAGGACGCTGAGCCGGTCGCCGACCGCCTCCACCACGCGGGGCAGCGCGTCGGCCGCCGCGACGGAGCCCGCGACCTGGCGCCCGCCGTGGTTGGAGACCACCACGCCGTCCATGCCGGCGTCGGCGGCGCGGCGCGCGTCGTCCGGGTGCAGGATGCCCTTGAGCACGATCGGGCCGTCCCAGTTCTCGCGCAGGAACGCCAGGTCCGGCCAGGTCTTCGCGGGATCGGCGAACATGCCGACGAAGTGCATCACGGCCGCGTTCGGGTCCTCGTGCACCGGCTTGGCGAGCCCGGCTTGGAACGCCGGGTCGCTGAAGTAGTTGGCGGTGCCCACGCCGTGCAGGAACGGCAGATACGCCTGGTCGAGGTCGCGCGGCCGCCAGGCGAGGAGCGGGGTGTCGAGCGTGACGACGAGCGCCGTGAAGCCCGCGGCCTTGGCCCGGTCCAAGAAACTCTTGGTGACGTCACGGTCCTTGGCCCAGTACAGCTGGAACCATCGCTGCGCGTCCCCCATCTCCTTGGCGACCTGCTCCATGGGGGTGCTGGAGGCCGAGGACAGGATGTACGGGACGCCGCGGGCCGCGGCCGCGCGGGCGGCGGCGGACTCGCCCTCCGGGTGCATGATCGACAGGACGCCGACAGGTGCGAGGGCGAGCGGCGCGGGCAGCCGGTGGCCGAGCACCTCCACGGACAGATCGCGTTCGTGTACGTCGCGCAGCATGCGCGGCACGATGCGGCGCCGCTCCAGTGCCTCGCGGTTGGCGCGGGCGGTGCTGCCGTTGCCCGCGCTCCCGGAGACATAGCCGACGGGGCCGGGACCGAGCCGCTGCTCGGTCAGCTCCTCGAGGCGGGTCAGATCGGTGGGAAGGCGGGGTACGGCGCCCGTCATACCGTTGAGATAGATCTCGTACTGGAAGTCCGCCCAGTTCGGCGTCGTCGTCATGTGGTGGTCCCGTCCGGTGGCCGTGAGACTGCGTGATGAGACTGCGTGGGACAGCACTCTCTACCCGACGATCCTTGCCACAGTGACAAGCCCCGTCCATGGTCGTACGCACCCTTTTCCGATGGGACTATCACCTTGTGACAAACAAGCGGGAACTCGTCCGGCAGGAACTCCTGGCCGACCCGCGTCTGGTCGAGGCGATCGTCGACGCGGTGCACGAACAGGTTCCGGCCTACACGGCGCTCGACGGCAGCCGGTTCCCCGAGGTGCGGGCCATCGCGGCCTGGGCGACGGACCGCCTCCTGGACCACTGGGCCACGGACGGTGCGATCGACCCCGCCGATCTGCGGCGCTTCCGCGGCATCGCGGCGGCGCGGGCGGCGGACGGCCGCCCCCTGCAGGCCGTCCTGCGCGCCTACCGGGTGGCCGCCGCCGTACTCGCGGACGAGGTCGCCGCCCGCGCGCCCCAGCTGTCCGCGCAGGACGCCTTCGCCCTCGCACAGCTCCTGCTCACCGCCATGGACACCATCTCCGAAGAGATGACGACGGCGTACGCGGCCACCAGCGAGCGCCTCTCGGGGGACCGCGACAGATCACTCCAGCTGCTGCTCGACGACCTGATCGCGGGCCGGCACGCCTCGCTGGGTGCACTCGGCGCGCGGGCCTCACGTCTGGGCGTGCAACTCCCCGAGCGCTACAGCCTCCTGGTGGCAGAACCCGCTGAACCGGCGGAGCTCGCGGAACCAGCGGAACCGGCGGATGCCACCGCCCCGGACGGCACCCCGTCCGACATCTCCCTCACCACCTCGACGGCGCTGCTCGCGTCCCTGGGCGGCGGCGGGGCGCGCGGGACGTCCCTGGCGACGACGCACGGTTCGCGGGCCGTACTGCTCGTTCCGGTTGTGTCCGCCGACGCCGTACCGGAGGTCCTGCGCCGCCACGCCTGGCGCGGCTGCGTGATCTCGGGCGAGAGCCTGGACCGCGTCGCGATCGCCCACCGGCTCGCCGCGGGCGCCCTGGACACCGCTCCCCCGCACGCCCACCGCCCCGACCGGGTCCTGACCGACGCCGACGCACACGTCCTCGCACTGCTCGCGGGCCACCCCGTGGCGAGCCCCGACCAGATCGGCCGCACCGTCCTCGGCCCCCTCGTCGACAACGCACAGCGCCACCTCCTGGAAGCCCTCACCGCGTACATCGACACCGGCTCCGCCAACGCCGCGGCCCGTGCACTGCACCTCCACCCCCAGTCCGTGCGCTACCGCCTGCGCCGCGTCCGCGACATCACGTCCCGCGATCCACGGGACCCGTGGCAGCGGCTCACCCTGGACATCGCGCGGACGATCGTGCTCGGAGGCCGGAACGGCTGAGGCCACCAGGACCGCACGGGGCGGCCCCGCTAGGCGGTCGCCGCCTCCCTCGTGGCCTCCGCCAGTTCCGCGCGCAGGGCGGCGAACCGAGGGGTGCCGCGCAGGGCGGCCACGTCGGTCGCCGCCTCGCGCGGCAGCGGGACCGCCACCTCGTCGATCACGCGCCCCGGCCCCGCCGCCATCACCAGGACCCGGGAGCCGAGTAGCACGGCCTCCTCCGCGGAGTGCGTGACGAACAGGACGGTGGTGCCCGTGACGGCGGCGAGGGTCCTGACCTCTTCCTGGAGGCGTTCGCGGGTGAGCGCGTCCAGCGCGGCGAAGGGCTCGTCCATGAGGAGGACCTGCGGTTCGGCGGCCAGGGCCCGCGCGATCGCCACGCGCTGCTGCTGTCCCCCGGAGAGCTCCCAGGTGCGCCGCCCCGCCATGCCGGGCAGCCCCACCAGGGCCAGCAACTCCGCGACGCGGGCTGCTCGTTCGGCCCGTACGACACCGTGGCGGGCCAGGGCGAAGGAGAGGTTGCCGCCGACCGTGCGCCAGGGGAACAGGCGCGGCTGCTGGAAGACGACGCCCACCTTCCTGCGCACCTCCACCGTGCCGGTGGCGGGCCTCTCGAAGCCCGCCACCAGGCGCAGCAGTGTCGTCTTGCCGCACCCGGACGGGCCGACGAGGACCACGAACTCGCCGGGCTCCACGGTCAGGGACACGTCCGACACCGCCGTCACCGCGGCCTTGGCCGGACCGAAGCGGACACTGACACCCGCCAACTCAATGTCGGATTGCGGCAGTTGGCCGCCGGGTGCCGTCTCAGCGACCTCAGCCCGCGACACGGGAGAGCTCCTTCACGGCGAGGTCCTTCTCGAAGGCCGAGCGGGCGGGAACCGCGTCGATGGCCTTCTGCGCCTTGAGGAACCCGGCCGCGTCGTGCAGGCTCCCGGCCAGCTTGCCCGGAGCGCCGGGCTTGCCGATGTACTCGGCTCCCTGCTGCTCCTTCGCGGTGAGCAGCACCAGTTGGGCGAGCTGCTTCTTGGCGTCGGCGGGGCTCAGGTTCAGTTCGGCGCCGATGGCGGTGGCCGCCTTGTCCGGGTCGCTCTTGGCGAGCTTCACGGCCTGGTCCTCCGCCTTGAGCCAGGCGTCCACGATCTTCGGGTGCTTGGCCGCGAAGTCCTCGGTCACCACGCCCAGGTCGGCGGTGGGCTTACCCTGCTCGGCGATCTCGCGGCTGGTGACCAGGACCTTCCCGTCCTTCTTCAGCTCGGTGAGCGAGGGCGTCCACACGTACGCGGCGTCGATGTCCCCACGCTGCCACGCGGAGAACGCGTCCTGCGGCTGGAGGTCGACGAGCTTCACGTCGGAGGCCTTGAGACCGGCCGACTCCAGTGCCGCAAGGAGCGAGTAGTGGGAGGTGGATCCGAAGGGCGTGGCGATCTTCTTGCCCTTGAGCGCCTTGACGGACGAGATGCCCTTCTTGGCGACGAGCGCCTCGTTCTCGCCGATCAGGTCATGGATCCACAGCACCTTGTACGGGATGTCCAGCGGCTCGGAAAGTCCCTTGGCGACGGGGCTGGAGCCGGCCAGGGCGAAGTCCACCGCCCCGGAGATGACGGCGGTGTTGACGTCGGCGCCCGAGTCGAACTTCACCCACTTCACCTCGGCGTCGGGCAGCGCCTTCTCCAGCAGCTTGTGGTTCTTCACCACGAGATCGGCGTTGGGTATCGACTGGTAGGCGATGCGCACCTGTGTCTTGCCGCCCCCGGTGGCGGCGTCGGCGCCATCGCCGCAGGCGGTCGCGGTCAGGGCCACCAGGGCGGTCGCGGCGGCGGGCAGGGCGATGCGGCGGAGATGAGAGGGCACGGCGGTTCCTTCGTACGGAGAGATGGGGAGTAGGGAGGGACGGGGGACGCGGGAGGGACGGGGAGGGCGGGTCTCAGACGCGGCCGCGCCACGGCACGGCGATCCGCTCCACCCCTTTGAACAGGGCGTCGAGGAGGATCCCGGAGATTCCGATGGCGATGATCCCGGCGATGACGACGTCGGTCTGGTTGTAGCGCTGGGCGTCGCGGATCATGCCGCCGATGCCGGGCACGCCGTTGACCGTTTCCGCCGCGACGACCGAGGTGTACGCGATACCGACCGCGATCCGCACGCCGGTGAGGATCTCCGGCAGGGCGGCGGGCAGCCGCACGGACAGGAGCAGCGCCACGGGCCCGGCGCCGAGGGCCCGCGCGGCCTCCACGAGATCGCCGGGCACCCCGCGGACGGCCGCGGCGGTCGCCGCCGCGATGGGCGGCAGCGCGGCGATGACGAGCAGCCAGATCTTGGGGGTCTCGTCGATGCCGAACCAGATGACGAGCAGGGAGAGGTACGCGAGCGGCGGCAGCGTCCTGAGGAAGGTGACCGCCGGTTCCAGGACCACGGCGAGCGGTTTGATCACCCCGATGAGCAGGCCCAGCGGGATCCCGGCGAGGGCCGCGTACGCGGTGCCGATGCCGATGCGGCGCAGGGAGACGCCCAGGTGCTCCAGGAGGAGGTGGCCGCTGTAGCCGCGCACTCCGTCGTGGACGGTCGACGCCTGGACGAACGCGTGCCACACGTCGCCCGGCGACGGGACAAGGACGCGCGGCCAGACCCCTGCCGCGACCACCGCCTGCCAGGCCGCGACGAGCACGGCGAGGGCCACCAGACGCAGCGCCGTCCAGCGCAGGGCGGCGGCGGTGACCCACGTACGCCGTGCGCGACCCGGTTCCGCCACCGGCAGGGGCGCGCCGGGTATCCCGGTGCTCTTCGTTGTCCCGGTGTTCTTCGAAGTCCCGGTGTTCTTCAGCAGAGTCACGCCGCCGCCTCCGCGAGTGCCTTCAGCCGGGGGGCGACTTCTTCGCCGACCCGGTAGGCCTCTTCCAGGTGCGGATAGCCGGACAACACGAACTCGTCGATGCCCAGGCCCCGGTATTCGTTCAGCCGCCGGGCGACCTCGTCGTGCGAGCCGACCAGGGCGGTGCCCGCGCCTTCGCGTACGAGGCCGATGCCTGCCCACAGATTGGGGGCGACGGTCAGGTTCTCCGCCGAGCCGCCGTGCAGGGCGGTCATCCGGGCCTGGCCGGTGGAGTCCATGCGGGCGAAGCGCTCCTGCGATGCGCGGACCGCCTCGGGGTCGAGCCCGGCGAGGATGCGGTCGGCTTCCGCCCATGCCTCGGCGGCGGTGTCGCGGGTGATGACGTGCAACCGCAGACCGAAGCGCGGGGTGCGGCCGAGCCGTGCGGCCTTCTCCCGCACCCTGATGATGCGCTCGGCGAGCGCGGCCGGGGGCTCGCCCCACAGGAGCTGCACCTCGGCGTGGCGTGCCGCGACGTCCTCGGCCTCCGGTGACGCGCCGCCGAAGTAGAGGGGGACGGGCGAATCCGTGGCGGGCGTGTCGAGGCGGGCGCCCTCCACCCGCACGTGCCGGCCGTCCAGGTCAACGGGCTTGCCGTCTAGCAACTCCCTTACGACCTGCATGAGTTCAGCGGTTCTGACGTAGCGCTCGTTCTTGGGCAGATGGTCGCCGTACGCCCGCTGCTCGGCCGGGTCTCCGCCGGTGACCACGTTCAGGGCGATGCGGTCGCCGAACAGGCGGCGGAAGGTGTCGGCCTGCTGGGCGATGAGCGTGGGCCGGGCCAGGCCCGCGCGGAAGGCCACGAGGAACCCGATCCGCTCGGTGACCGCGGCGAGCGCCGGGGTCAGCACCCAGGGATCCACGCAGCCGAGCCCCACGGGGGTCAGCAGCTTGGCGAATCCCGACTGCTCGGCGGCGCGGGCGACTTGGGCGAGATAGCCGAGGTCGGCGTCGCGTCGGGTGGCGGTGGCGGTACGGCCCTGGACGGCGGTGACTCCGCCGGGGTCGCGGCCGTCGCCGCCGGTGGGCAGGAACCAGTGCAGCACGGGGGCGGCAGGGGAGGACATGCTGGGGCACCTCGGAGGGGAGCGGACACGGGCGGCCCCGCCCCTCGCGCCGGGCGCGGGGGTGTGGCCGGCTGCCCTGGAGGCCAGGGATGTGTCCGGGAGGGAGAATTCAGGAGCGGCGACGGCCGCCGGTCGCCGCGAGGGCGCCGTCAGCGGCGTGTGATGTCGTCAGCGGCGTAGCGTTGCCGTCAGCGGGGCGAAGGGGTGCTCAGGCTCGGTGGAGCGCTCAGCAACAGGCCGCGCGACAACAGGAGGTGACCCGACACAGCATCCCCGAGACACGCAGAAGGTCCACGTGGCGGCGGGATACGAGGGCGGGGTTCATGCGTGCATCCTGACCGGGGCGCCGTGTCACCGACAAGCGGGTTCCGCCATGTGGACAGCATCGTCTCGTATCCCGGCAGTCGTCTCCCGTGCGACTCCCGTGTGACTCCCGCGTGACGCCTGGTGTCCGCCGGGCGTGGGGGCGCCCGGCGGACGGTCCTGTCACCTGCGCCGCCACTCCTCGGCCAGCAGCTCGTAGGAGCGCACCCGGTCGGCGTGGCCGTGGGTGATGGTGGTGATGAGCAACTCGTCGGCGCCGGTGGCTTCCTGGAGCTGTTCCAGGAGGTCCGCGACGCGCCCCGGGGAGCCGGTGAACTGGGTCTCGGTGCGGTCTTGGACCAGGGCGCGGTCCGCGTCGGTCCAGTGGTGCGCGCGTGCCTCTTCCGGCGTGGGGAACTGGATGGCGCCCTCGGCCGTGCGGATGCTGCGGACCCAGGGGCCGTAGCCCGCGGCGAGTTCGCGGGCGGTCTCGTCGTCCTCGGCGACGACGACGTCCGCCGAGACACTGACGTAGGGCTTGTCGAGTACGTCGGAGGGCTTGAACGCGGCGCGGTACCCCTCCGCGGCTTCGAGCACCGTGCCCGGACTGACGTGGTAATTCGCGGCGAAGGGCAGGCCGTTGCGCCCCGCCACGTCCGCGCTCTGCCCGCCGCTGCTGCCCAGGATCCACACCTGGATGTCGGCGCCCTCACCGGGGACGACATGCGCTTCGATGCCGTCCTCGGACCGGTAGGTACCCGCGAGGAGCGCCAGGATGTCGTCGATCTGCTCCCCGTAGTCCTGGGATGTGGCATTGGGCTGCTGGAGCAGTTTGCGCTGGAGGGCGACGCGGGGTGAGCCGAGCAGGTGCTCGTAGGAGAACCGGGGCGGGATCCGCAGCCCGTTGGGGGCGCGGCCGTCGACGACCGGCGTCGCGGAGGGCGGCGCGGCGGCCGGCGCGGCGGGCGGCTTGCCGCCGGAGCGGCCGAGCCCCAGGTCCAGGCGTCCGGGATGCAGCGCGTCGATCAGGCCGAACTCCTCGACCGTGGCGAGGGCGGTGCGGTGACCGAGCTGTACGGCACCTGCGCCGAGCCGGATCGTCGAGGTGGCGGCGGCGGTCAGGGCGAGGACGACAGCGGGCGAGGTGCCGGCCACGCCCGGATTGAGATGGTGCTCGGCGAACCAATAGCGGGAGTAACCGAATTGCTCGGTCCGCCGGGCCAGGTCGATGGAGTTGTGCAGCGCCGCACTCGCGGTGGAGCCGGAAGAGACCGGAACCAGATCGAGGACGCCGAGAGGGATGGCAGGCATGTGGGTGGTCCTCCTCAGTGGTCGGCCGACGCGGGCACGGGCGTGGGTACGAACGCGGGCTCGGGGTCACTCGCCCCGGCGTCAGGGTGAGCGAGCCCGAGGTGGTCGCGCAGGGTGGTGCCCTCGTACTCGGTGCGGAACACGCCGCGCTCCTGGAGCAGCGGGACCACGGTGTCGGCGAAGGCGTCGAGGCCGCCCGGGGTGATGTGCGGGACGAGGATGAAGCCGTCGGACGCGTCGGCCTGGACGAAGGAGTTGATCGTCTCGGCGACGGTGGCCGGGGAGCCGACGAAGGACTGGCGGTTGCCGGTCTCGATGACGAGGTCGCGGATGGACCACTTGTTCGCGGCGGCGAGCTCACGCCACTCGCGCGCGGTGGCCAGCGGGTCGCGGTACATCCGCACCTGGGCGCGCCCGCGGGCGATGGTGTGCTCGCCGACGTCCGGATCGATGTCGGGCAGCGGGCCGTCCGGGTCGTACGCGGAGAGGTCGCGGTTCCAGACGAACTCCAGGTGCTTGATCGCGGTTGCGCCGCTGACCTGCTTGCGCCGCACCTCCCGGGAGAGTTCCTCCGCCTCGGCGTCGGTGTCCCCGAGGACGAACGTCGCCGCGGGCAGGATGAGCAGCTGGTCGTGCGTGCGCCCGTGGCGGGCGAGGCGCCCCTTGACGTCCGTGTAGAACGCCTGGCCTTCCTTGAGCGTGCTGTACCTGCTGAAGATCGCGTCCGCGCCTTCGGCGGCGAACTCGCGCCCCTCCTCGGAGTCGCCGGCCTGGAAGATCACCGGTCGCCCCTGGGGGCTGCGCGGGACGTTGAACTGCCCCTGGATGTCGAAGTGCTGCCCCTGGTGGACGAAGGCTCCCGCCTTGGCGTCGTGCAGGAAGGTGCCGCTCTCCCGGTCGGCGGCGATCTCGTCGCCGCGCCAGGAGTCGAAGAGTTCGCCCGCCGTGCTGAGGAATTCCTTCGCCCTGGAGTACCGCTCCTCCTGCGGGAGGAATCCGCCGCGGCGGAAGTTCTCGCCGGTGAAGGCGTCCCAGGAGGTCACTACGTTCCAGGCGGCGCGCCCGCCGGAGAGGTGGTCGAGGCTGGCGAACTGGCGGGCCACTTCATAGGGCTCGTTGAAGGTGGAGTTGATGGTGCCCGTCAGGCCGAGGCGCTCGGTGACGGCGGCGAGCGCAGTGAGTACGGCGAAGGTGTCGGGCCGGCCGACGACGTCCAAGTCGTAGATCTGTCCGCCCTGTTCGCGCAGCCGCAGGCCCTCGGCGAGGAACAGGAAGTCGAATTTGGCGCGCTCGGCGGTGCGTGCGAAGTGCGCGAAGGAGCTGAACTCGATGTGGCTTCCGGCTTCGGGGTCGCTCCATACGGTGGTGTTGTTGACGCCGGGGAAGTGCGCCGCGAGGTGGATCTGCTTGAGCGGCTTGTCCGGTGACTTGCTCATGTCGGGATTCCTTCCGGCTCAGGCGGTGGCGGCGTAGCGGTTCGCGGGGCGAGCGAGGCCGAGGAGGCCGCGCAGGGTGTCGGCCTCGTACGCGTGCCGGAAGGCGCCGCGGCGCTGGAGTTCGGGCACCAGACCCCGGGTGATCGCCGGGAGGTCGTGCCCGACGACGGCGGGGCGCAGCCGGAATCCGGTGAGCCCCGACTCGCCCAACTCCTGCAACAGATCTGCCAGTTGCACGGGCGTGCCGGTGAAGACGCGCGCGTCGCTGGTGTACGGGTGACCGGCGAGGGCGTCCAGCCGCTCCCGGCGTGCCGCGGCGGCGGCCGGGTCGTCGTCGAGGAACACCACCAGGTCGCCGAAGAGGTGCAGGCGCTCGCCGGTGCGCCCGGCCGCGTCCTGCTCGGCGCGGACCGCGGCAACGATGGCGCGGGCGTGCCCGGCGTCGCGCGGGGTGACGTATCCGATGTCGGCGGAGCGGCCCAGGAGCCGGAACGGGGCCTCGGTCGGGGTCTCGTGGGCGAGCGCGCTGACCACGGGCAGCCCCTGCGGTGGCCGGGGCGTGATCGAGGGGCCCTTGACGCTGAAGTGCTTGGACTCGAAGTCGATGTAGTGCAGCTTGTCGCGGTCGATGAAGCGGCCGGTGGCGACGTCCCGGATCTCCGCGTCGTCCTCCCAGCTGTCCCAGAGCCGGCGCACGGCTTCCACGTAGTCGGCCGCCTCGTCGAAGAGGTCGAGGGTCAACTCCCGTACGTCCGGCCTGCCGAGGTCCTCGACGGCGTCGAGGGCGGGAAGCGTGCGGCGTCCGAAGTGCGCGGCCTCGTTGCGGCGCGCGGACACCTGGACCCGTACACCCGCGCGGCCCGTGCTCACGTAGTCCAGCGTGGCGATCGCCTTGGATATGTGGAAGGGCTCCGTGTGGGTGGTCACCACGGTCGGCACGAGGCCGATGTGGCGGGTCAGGGGGGCGACACGGGCGGCGATGAGGACGGCGTCGAGCCGTCCGCGCACCTGGTCGGTGCGTCCGTCGGGTTCGGTGAAGTGCGAGGACTGGAGCCCGAGCCCGTCCTCGATCGTCACGAAGTCAAGCAGTCCGTGTTCGGCCTCGGTGACCAGGTCGGTCCAGTATCCGGCGGTCAGCAACTCCGCGGGCCGGGCCACCGGTTCACGCCAGGCGGCCGGGTGCCAGCCCGCGCCGTCCAGCGCGACGGCGAGGTGGAGCGGGGCAGAGGGAGTAGACGAAGGTGACGAATGGGGCAAAGAAGGTGATGACGACACGAAAGGTGTGCCTTCCTGATCGACCGTACGAGATCACCGGCCCCTCGGCTCCGAGGGTGCGGCGGCGGGGTGACGGGTCAGGAACAACAGAGCGCGCCGGCGACGCGCTGCAGATCGATGTGCGGCCGGGAGTACAGATGCACCCGCGGGCTCGGCGCGATCACCTTGACACGGGGTGCGGACGACGCGGACAACATGGGCGGTGCCACTGGCACGTCCCCCACCTCCGCCCTTCCGGCCCGGCGGGCCGGGGGCCTCGCCGGTCTCGCGCTTGCGGAGCCCTGATCGGGCCCGCCTGGTCCTCACCTGGAGCACCCCGCCGCGTGGGAGGGTTGCCGGTCAGCAAGCCAGGGCTTGACGCTGACACTCGTAACCTGCTCGGGACGTTACGTGAGGCCGGAGCGGTGCGCAACGCCCGTGGATCATGGGCGTGCTCACATCTCCGTACGTGCCTCGCCGTCCGTCTCTCCCAGGCACAACCGCCGGGCCCCGCCTTCTGTTCCGCTTCCCGGCCACGAGTTCTCCCGCCTTCTTGACGGCGCCGGGCACCCGGACCCAGACTTCCCGAGACGGTCACGATTGTCAGCGCCCGCCCGGCAGGGTTCCTGCCCGAGCAGGTCATCGGCCCCGGCCCGCTGGCAGGCAACCCTTCCTCCGCGACGGGGTGCCCCGGGTGACGACCGGGTCCCGCCGCGGCGGCGGGGCAAGCGCGGCCCCGGATGCAACGGGCCTCGACGGCAGGGCTGGTGGACATGTCCAGGGCGGTCGGTGAGAGGAACAGCAGTCGGCGCCCTCTCCTGTCCACGCCCCGGCCCCGGCCCCGCGTCCTGACCAGACGTCTGCACATCGACCTGCTGCGCGTGTGCAGCGCATCGGTTCCAGCCGTCTGACGTCCACGCGGAAGACCTGACGTCCGCGTGGACGGGACGTACCACGAGACGCACACGGAGACGAAGCGTCATCGCTGCTGCCCTCTGAGGGCCTCCGAGGCCCTCTGAGGGCACGAAACACCCTCTCCCCCGCTGTGCCACCGTCGCCGAGCGCGCGGTCGGCGCCCCTTCACCTGTCTGGAGAGCCATGCCCGAGATCACGTCGCACCGTTCCCGCCGCCCGGTCCTGGAGGCTTCGCGCTCCCCGCACGGCACGTGCCCCGCCCCGATCCGCAGCCGTATCGGCGCCGACCTCGCCGGCGGCTTCTATCCGGCACCCCACCGCTATCACCTGTATCTCTCGGCCGGATGTCCCCGCTCCCTGTGCGTCTCGATCACCCTCGACCTGCTAGGACTCAGGGACTCGCTCACCACGACGCTCCTGGCACCGGACACCACGGACACCACCGCCGCGCTCGACTCCCTGCGCCGCTTCTACGAGGCCACCGAGTACCACTTCGACGGCCCGCTGACCGTTCCCGCCCTGTGCGACCGGTGGAGCGGGCACGTCGTCAGCAACCACACGCCCGACATTTTGCGCGACCTCGCCTGCCGCCTCGCCGCGCACGGCAACGGCCCGCGCCGCCTCCTGCGCCCGCCGGCCCTCGCGGCACAGATCGACACCTGGCACGATCTCGTCGCCGGCTCCCTGACCCCCGCGGCACTGGACCACCTCAACCGCCGGCTGGCCTTTGGCTCCTGCCTCGTCGGCGATGAACTCACCGCGGCGGACGTCGACTTGTGGGCGAGGCTCGTCCACCTCGCCCCCGACGAAGCCGGGGCCGTGCACGCCTACCCCCACATCCGCGCCTACGTCCGCCGCCTGCACGACCACCCGGCCTTCTACGCCAACCACCCGCGTACCGTCGATCCGGACCGGCGGTCGGACACCCCCGCCTGAAACCGCTCTCCGCGCGCAGCCGGTCTGCGGTGACCCGGGCAGGAGGGGACGGGGCACGGCCGCGGCACGAGTACCGCGGCCGTGCCCGGCGTTTCACCAGATCCGGACGCGCTCCGCACGGTCCAGCCAGAGCCCGTCGCCCTCCGCCGTCTCGAACGCCTCGTGGAACTCGTCGAGGTTGCGCACGATGTTCGCCCGGAACTCGGGCGGCGAGTGCGGGTCGATGGTGAGGTACTGCTGCTCCTGCTCCTTGCGGCGCTTGGTGCGCCAGCAGTAGGCCCAGTTCATGAACAGCCGCTGGGAGCCGGTCAGGCCGTCGCTCGTCGGCATCGGGGCGCCGTCGAGCGCGATGCGGTAGGCCGTGTGCCCGATGGTCAGACCGCCCAGGTCGCCGATGTTCTCGCCCACCGTCAGCGAGCCGTTGACGAACTCGTCGGGGAGGTTGCGCGGCGAGAAGGCGTCGTACTGCTTGACCAGCGCCTTCGACTTGGCCTCGAACGCGGTCTTGTCGTCCGCGGTCCACCAGTCGTTGAGGTTGCCCGCGCCGTCGTACTGCGCGCCCTGGTCGTCGAAGCCGTGGCCGATCTCGTGGCCGATGACCGAGCCGATGCCGCCGTAGTTCTCGGCCGGGTCGGCGTCGGGCGAGAAGAACGGCTTCTGCAGGATGCCGGCGGGGAAGCAGATCTCGTTCGTGCCCGGGTTGTAGTACGCGTTGACCGTCTGCGGCAGCATGAACCACTCGTCGCGGTCGACCGGCGCGCCGATCTTGGCCAGTTGCCGGTCGGACTCGAAGGCGTCCGCCGCGTGCGCGTTGCCGAGCAGGTCGTCGCCGGAGACCTCCAGGGCCGAGTAGTCGCGGAAGGTGTCCGGGTAGCCGATCTTGGGACGGAAGGTGGCGAGCTTCTCGTACGCGCGCTCCTTCGTCTCGTCCGTCATCCAGTCCAGACGGGCGATCGACTGGCGGTAGGCCTCCAGGAGGTTGGCGACGAGGTCGTCCATCATCGCCTTGGAGCTCGGCGGGAAGTGCCGCGCCACGTACTCCTTGCCAACGGCCTCGCCGATGGAGCCCTCGACGAACGCGACCGCCCGCTTCCACCGGGCGCGCAGCTCCGGAGTGCCGTTGAGGGTGCGGCCGTAGAACTCGAAGTTGTTCTGCACGAACGCGTCCGTGAGGTAGGGCGCGCACGAGCGGAGCACCCTGACCAGCGCCCAGTCCTTCCACTGCTCGATCGGCACCTCGTCAAGGACCGCGGACAGGTGACGGAAGTAGGACGGCTGGCGGACGCACGTCTCGGCGATGGTGGCTTCCGAGCCGCCGAGCCCCTCGGCATAGCCGCGCCAGTCGAAGTGCGGGGCCAGGGTGGCCAGTTCGTGCAGCGTGAGGAGGTTGTAGGTCTTCTGCACGTCACGCGTCTCGGCCCGCTCCCAGTGACCGGCGGCAAGCCGTGTCTCCAGGGCGAGCACCGTCTGCGCGGCCTCGGCGGGCGAGGCATGCTTCCCGAGCGTGAGCAGCTCGGTGAGGTAGGCGAGGTACTTCTCGCGGATGTCGGCGAACTTCTCTTCGCGGTAGTACGACTCGTCGGGCAGGCCGAGCCCGCCCTGCAGGACGTTGAAGAGGTAGCGGTCGGAGTCGCGGTCGTCCGAGTCGATGTAGGAGCCGAACAGACCGGAGCCGCCGGTCCGCTCGAAGCGGCCGAGGAACGCCGCGAGCTCCCTGGTGTCCCGCAGCCCCGCGACGGCGTCGATCAGGGGCTGCGCGGGGGCGAGCCCGCGGGCGGCGATCGCCTCCTCGTCCATGAAGGAGGCGTACAGCGTGGCGATCTTGCGCGCGTCATCCGAGCCGGCGCCGTCCGACGCCAGCTCCTGGATGATCACCTTCACTTGTTCCTCGGCCGTGTCGACCAACTGCACGAAGGGGCCCCAGCTGGAGCGATCCTCGGGGATCGCCTCGGTCTGGAGCCAGTGACCGTTGACGTGGCCGAACAGGTCGTCCTGGGGTCGGATCTCGGGGTTCATGCCCGCGCGGGCGTCATCCAGCATGCTCATTCACGCACCCTACGCGGACACCGTGCCCGAGCACGATCGGCTTACGACCCCGGCCCGACCTCAGCTAGCGACGTACTCCCGCAGATGCTGCGCCGTCACGGTCCGCGCCTCGGCCACCAGGGTCGCGGGCGTGCCGGTGAACACCACCTGACCGCCGTCGTGGCCGCCGCCTGGCCCCAGGTCGATGATCCAGTCGGCGTGCGCCATCACCGCTTGGTGGTGCTCGATGACGACCACCGAGTTGCCGTCGTCCACGAGCCGGTCCAGGAGCGCGAGCAGCTTGTCCACGTCGGCCAGGTGCAGTCCGGTCGTCGGTTCGTCCAGGACGTACGTCGACGACTTCTCGGCCATGTGGATGGCGAGCTTGAGGCGCTGGCGTTCACCGCCGGAGAGGGTGTTGAGGGGCTGGCCGAGCCGCAGATAGCCGAGCCCGACGTCGCTGAGGCGGCCGAGGACGGCGTGCGCCTGGCCGGAGGGGAAGAAGTCGAGCGCCTCGGCGACCGGCATGCCGAGTACCTCGCTGATGTTCTTGCCGCGCAGCCGGTAGGTCAGGACCTCGGCGGTGAACCGCTCGCCCTCGCACGCCTCGCAGACGGACGCGACCCCGGGCATCATCGCCAGGTCGGTGTAGATGAGCCCGATGCCATTGCACTTGGGGCAGGCGCCCTCGGAGTTCGCGCTGAACAGCGCCGCCTTGACGCCGTTGGCCTTGGCGAACGCGGTGCGGATGGGGCCGAGCAGCCCGGTGTAGGTCGCCGGGTTCGAGCGGCGCGAGCCGCGGATCGGCGACTGGTCGGCCACCACCACGCCCTCCTGTCCGGAGAGGTAGCCGTGGATCAGCGAGCTCTTGCCGGAGCCCGCGACCCCGGTGACCACGGCGAGCACCCCGAGCGGGATGTCGACCTCGACGTCCTTGAGGTTGTGCCGGTCTGCGCCCTTGATGGACAGCTGTCCCTTGGGCACGCGCACCTGCTCGCGCAGCCCGGCCCGGTGCTCCAGGTGCCGCCCGGTCAGCGTGCCCGACGCGCGCAGCCCCGCCACGTCGCCGGTGAAGCAGATCTCGCCGCCCGCCGTGCCGGCCCCGGGCCCGAGGTCCACCACGTGGTCGGCGATCGCGATCACCTCGGGCTTGTGCTCCACGACGAGCACCGTGTTGCCCTTGTCGCGCAGCCGCAGCAGCAGGTCGTTCATGCGGCGGATGTCGTGCGGGTGCAGGCCGATGGTCGGCTCGTCGAAGACGTACGTCACGTCGGTGATGCTGGAGCCGAGATGGCGGACCATCTTCACGCGCTGCGCCTCGCCGCCGGAGAGGGAGCCCGATGTCCGGTCCAGGCTCAGATAGCCGAGCCCGATCTCGACAAGGGATTCGAGCAGTTCGTGCAGGCTCGTGATCAGCGGGGCGACGCCGGGGTCGTCGAGTCCGCGTACGAACGCGGCGAGATCGCTGATCTGCATCGACGAGCAGTCGGCGATGTTCAGGCCGTCGATCCTCGACGACAGCGCGGCCGCGGTCAGGCGCGTGCCCTCGCAGAGCGGGCACCGGGTGAAGACCACGGCCCGGTCGACGAAAGTCTTGATGTGGGACTGAAGGGATTCGCGGTCCTTGGCGAGCCAGGTTCGCTGCATCTTGGCTATCAGGCCCTCGTACGTGAAGCCGTTCGAGCCCACCTTCACCTTGGTCGGGGCCTTGTGCAGGAGGTCGGCCCACTCCTGCTCGGTGTAGTCCTTCAGCTTCTTGTCCGGGTCGTGGAAGCCGGAGTTGACCATGATCTGCCAGCTCCAGGAGTCCACCGCGTAGTACGGCACGGCGATGGCGCCCTCGTTCAGCGAGAGCTCGCGGTCCACGAGCCGGTCGACGTCGACCGTGGATGCCTCGCCGGTGCCCTCGCACCGGGGGCACATGCCTTCGGGCAGGTTGAAGCTGAAGGCGCCCGACGTGCCGATGTCCGGCACCCCGAGGCGGCTGAAGATGATCCTGAGCATGGTGTACGCGTCGGTGGCGGTACCCACCGTGGAGCGCGAGTTGGCGCCCATCCGCTCCTGGTCGACGACGATCGCCGCGCTGAGGTTGCGCAGGCCGTCCACGTCGGGGCGGCCCTGGCTCGGCATGAACGACTGGATGAACGCGGTGTACGTCTCGTTGATGAGCCGCTGCGACTCGGCGGCGATGGTGCCGAAGACGAGCGAGGACTTCCCCGAGCCCGAGACTCCGGTGAAGACGGTGAGCCGCCGCTTGGGGATGTCGAGCGAGACGTTGCGCAAGTTGTTCTCGCGGGCGCCTCGCACCTGAATCACGTTGTGGCTGTCGGCGGGTGTGACCGTCACTGATGCTCCTTGGCCTGAACCGGGCGGAAGGAAAAGAGTACACCGTACCCAGTTCTGCGCGTACACCGTACCCAGTATCGGCCCGCCGTCAATTTTCCGACACCAATTGCCTCCCGTTGGCGCTTAGTTGGTATGGACATGACCGGCGGGCCGCTCTTATGCTCCGCCTGAACTCACAGTGAGAGCGCTCTCATCACCCTGTTCCTCCCTGTTCCTCCCCACCCCCGATGGAACGACAGAAAGGGCACTGCCATGAGACGCAGAACCGGAGCCCGCATCGCCTTCTCCTCCCTGCTCCTGGTCGGCACCTGGGCAAGCGCCTCCCTCACCTCCACCGCGGGCGCCGCCCCCGCCCCCACCCCCGCACCGGCCTCCGCGGGCATGCTCACCGCCATGCAAAACGACTTCGGACTCACCGAAGGCCAGGCGCGCGAGCGCCTCGCCTCCGAGAAGACCGCGATACGCGTCGACCGCGCGGCGCAGAAGACCGCCGGATCGACGTACGCCGGCTCCTGGTACAGCGCGAAGACCGGCAAGCTGACCGTCGCCACCACCAGCGCGCACAAGACCAAGGCCCTGCGCGCGACCGGCGCCACCGTCCGCGTGGTCCGCCACAGCGAGAAGGAACTGAACGCGGCCAAGGCACGTATCGACGACCTGTCCGCGCCCAAGGGCGTCAGCAGTTGGCACGTGGCGCCGCGCGACAACAAGGTCGTGGTGAACGTCGTCGCCGGTCAGCGGAACGACAACGATGTCCGACGCTTCGTCGACCGCGCCCGCAAGGCGGGTCCCGTCCAGGTCGAGACGGTCGCCGAGGCGCCGAGCACCTTCGCCGCGGGGACCGTGGGCGGAGACCCCTACTACACCGGCAACGTCCGCTGTTCCATCGGCTTCTCGGTGCACGGAGGGTTCGTCACCGCGGGCCACTGCGGGCAGACGGGCGCCTCGGTGCGCGGCTGGGACAACTCGGCCATCGGCAACTTCCAGGGCTCCTCGTTCCCCGGCAACGACTACGCCTGGGTCAACGTGGGCAGCGGCTGGTGGACCGTCCCGGTGGTCCTCGGCTGGGGCACCGTCTCCGACCAGCTCGTGCGCGGCTCGAACGAAGCACCCATCGGCGCCTCGATCTGCCGCTCCGGCTCCACCACGCACTGGCACTGCGGCAACGTGCTCGCCAAGAACGAGACCGTGAACTACAGCCAGGGCGCCGTCCACCAGATGACCAAGACCAGCGTGTGCGCCGAAGGCGGCGACTCCGGCGGCTCGTTCATCAGCGGCGACCAGGCCCAGGGCGTCACCTCCGGCGGCTGGGGCAACTGCAGCGGCGGCGGCGAGACCTGGTACCAGCCGATCAACGAGATCCTGAACCGCTACGGCCTGACCCTGCACACCGCCTGACGGCGAGGGCGTGCGCGCCGGGCCCGCGGGAGGGTCCGGCGCGTACGCCGCTGCGGTGAGTCCTGGCGGCTGGATGGCCCTAAAGCGGGTTCACCGCCCGCGCCCCGGAGGAAGGACTGCGGCTGCCACTGCCAGGAACGACTGGTCCCGGAACCGCGCGTTCGGGGATGAACGGAGAACCGCGATGACAGCAAGGTCAGCCGGGACCCGGCGCCGCACCCGCATCGGCACCAGGCTCCTGGCCACGATCGCCGTGGGCGCGCTCACCATGGGAGCCGCGCACGAGAGCGCACCGGCGGACGCCGCACCGCCCGGCGACCGGTCACCCTTCACCGGCCGTGCGGCGCAGAAGGGCCCGGTGCTCGCGGTGAAGTTCGACAACGCGCCCGGGGCACGCCCGCACACCGGTCTCGCGCAGGCGGACATCGTCTACGTGGAGAAGGTCGAGGGCGGCATGAGCCGCCTGATGGGGGTGTACTCCAGCCGCCTCCCCGAGGCCGTCGGCCCGGTGCGCAGCGCACGTGAGTCGGACATCGAGCTGCTGCGCCAGTTCGGGCGCCCGGCCCTCGCCTACTCGGGGGTGCGCAGCTCGCTCAACAAGGTGCTCAAGGAAGCACCCCTGTACGCACGGCCGTTCGGCAGCTTCTCCGGGGCCTACTTCCGCAGCGGCAGCCGTCCCGCCCCGCACAATCTCTTCGTCCGTCCCGAGTCCGCGCTGCGCACGGCGCCCAAGGCCAGCCACCCCGGCGACATCGGCTTCCGCTTCGGGGCTGCCCCGGCCGGCGGCACCCCCACCGCGACGCGGACCGTGCGCTACTCCGGGGCCAGCCACACCTTCCGCTGGTCGTCCGGTGAGCGCCGCTGGCTCGCGTCCTTCGACGGGGCCCCGGCCCGCAGCTCCTCGGGTGCGCAGCTCGGCGCGCGGACGGTCGTGATCCAGCACGTGGACATGCCGCCGTCGCGCTACAAGGACGTCAACGGCGCGGCGACCCCGTACATCAAGACGGTCGGCAGCGGCCGGGCGACCGTGCTGCGGGGCGGCAAGGCGTACAAGACCCGCTGGAAGCGTTCGAGTGCCGAGAGCGGCACGACCTTCACGCTCGCCGACGGCCGGCCGATGCCCTTCGCGCCCGGCCAGGTGTGGATGGTCTTCGCGGACCGCTGAGCCGCACCGGCAAGGAGCCCCCACAGGCGTCAGCCCGGTGACCGTGATCGGTCACCGGGCTGACGGTGTTCATGCCTGACGGAAGGTCAGGGGCTCAGCCGCGTACGGTCTCCAGCTCCCGGTCATGGTCCTGACCGTCCTGGTCGTCCTGGCGTGCCGTCGGGAAGTCGCCGAGCTGCTTGTGCAGCTTCTCGCCCTCCACGTCGACGTTCGGCAGCGCGCGGTCCAGCCACTTCGGCAGCCACCACGCCTTCTTGCCGAGCAGGGCGAGCACGGCCGGGACGATCGCCATGCGGACGACGAAGGCGTCGAAGAGGACGGCGATGGCCAGGCCGAAGCCCATCATCTTGATCATGTCGTCGTTCTCCATGATGAAGCCTGAGAAGACGCTGATCATGATGACCGCCGCGGCGGCGACGACCCGTCCGCCGTGCGTGAAGCCGGTGACGACGGACTCGCCGGGGCGTGCCCCGTGGACGTAGGCCTCACGCATGCGGGTCACGAGGAAGACCTCGTAGTCCATGGCGAGACCGAAGACCACGCCGATCATGAAGATCGGCATCATGCTCATGATCGGGCCCGGCTGGTCCACGCCGACGATGTCGGCGAGCCAGCCCCACTGGAAGACCGCGACGACGGCGCCGAGCGCGGCGGCCACCGACAGGAGGAAGCCGAGCGCCGCCTTGAGCGGTACGAGGATGGAGCGGAAGACCAGCATCAGGAGCAGGAAGGCCAGGCCGACGACGAGTCCCAGGTAGGGAAGCAGCGCGTCGTCCAGGGTCTGCGAGAAGTCGATGGTCATGGCGGTCGCGCCGGTGACCAGGACTTCGGAGTTCGTCTTGTCCCCGAGCCCGTCGACCGTGGAGCGGATCTCCTTGACCACTTCCTCGGTCTTGTGGTCGCTGGGACCGGTCTTCGGTACGACGTTGACGGTCGCGGTGTCGTCGGACTTGTTGCCGTGCGCCGGTGCGACGGCGGCGACGCCGTCGATCTTGGCGATCTCCTTGCCGACCGTGCCGGCCGCCGCGGCCGCACCCTTGTCGGCGCCCGTGTCGACGGTGACCATCAGCGGGCCGTTGAAGCCGGCGCCGAAGGACTCGGACAGCATGTCGTACGCCTTGCGCTGCGTGGTGTCCGGTGCCGACGTGCCCTCGTCGGGCAGGCCGAGCTCCAGGCTGGTGGCCGGTACAGCGACCACACCGAGGCCCACCACGGCGAGCAGCAGGACCGGGACCGGGCGGCGCAGCACGAAGCGTGCCCAGCGGGTGCCCAGCTTCGGCTTGGCGTTCGGGTCGTGCAGTGCGCCGGCCGGCTTCTTGCGGTCCTTGCGGCGCAGCACCTTCTTGCCCGCGAAGCCGAGCAGCGCGGGGATCATGGTGAGGGCGATGAGCACGGCGACGGCGACCGTGCCGGCCGCGGCCAGGCCCATCTTGGTGAGGATCGGGATGTTGACGATCGCCAGCCCGGAGAGCGCGACGATGACGGTGAGTCCGGCGAACACCACGGCGGAGCCGGCGGTGCCGGTGGCCCGGCCCGCGGCCTCCTCCGGTTCCCGGCCGTCGGCGATCTCCGCCCGGTAGCGGGAGACGATGAACAGCGCGTAGTCGATGCCGACGGCGAGGCCGATCATCATCGCGAGCGTCGAGGTCGTGGCGGAGAGGTCGAGGAGGCTGCCGAGGGCCGCGATGCCCGAGACGCCGATGCCCACGCCGATGATGGCGGTCAGGAGCGGCATGCCCGCGGCGATCATCGACCCGAAGGTGATGATCAGGACGACCGCGGAGACCGCGATGCCGATGAGTTCGGCGGAGCCGCCCATCTCCTGCTCGGCCATGACGGCGTCGCCGCCGGTCTCGACGGTGTAGCCCGCCTTGCGGGTGTCGTCCGTGGCCTTGGTCAGCGCGTCACGCGACTTGTCGGTCAGCTCGGTGGCGGCGACCTTGTACGTGACGGACGCATACGCGGTGGTGCCGTCCTTGCTGACGGCGTCGGCCTTGAAGGGGTCGGCGACCCCGGAGACCTGCGGCCCTGCGCCCAGGGTCTTGACCAGCTTCTCGACGTCGGCCTTGGGGCCGGACTCGGTCAGCTTGTCGCCCTCGGGGGCGCGGATGACGACCCGGGCCGTTGCCCCCTCGGCGCTGGCCGCCGGGAACTTCTCGTCGAGGAGGTCGAAGGCCTTCTGGGACTCCGTGCCCGGCATGGAGAAGGAGTCTTCGGGCGGTGCGGGCGCGGCCGACGCGGAGAAGCCGACGCCGGCCAGCAGCACCACCCACATCAGTGCCACATAGCGGCGTCGCCGGAAGGCGAGGCGGCCCAGTTTGTAGAGGAACGTAGCCACGGCGAAGGGGCTCCCGTCGGTTTCGGCAGGCAGGGTGACACCCCCCGCGGCACGATCAGCGCACGTCAGGGCGGTCAGCAGATTTCATTTCAATAGTCCAGGGGTCGACCGCCCCGGAAGTCAGACTCAGAGCCGGACTCTTGGCCCACGGGCGCTGTAGTGCCGTGCACGCAGGGTCATCCTCGGGGAGGAGATGTGGTCAGGATGTGTAGACCCCACATCGCGCCCTTGATCACCGGAGGCTTTGGCTCCGTACCGTGGGGCACCTGTTCACCGCAGAACAACTCGCCCTCATAACGCCTCAATAGGAGCGATAAGGTGTCGAGTCAGCTCTCAGATACTTGTCATCACCATCCAGGAGAACCTTCGTGACTCTTGCCACCGCGCCGTCCGAAACCACCGACTCCTCCGGCGACACCACGGCGGACGCGCCCTCCTCGCAGGTCACCCCGGACAGCGTGCCCGAGTCGGTGGCCCGCGACGCCCGCGAGTTCGGTGCCTACGCCCGCACCGGCGGCTGGACCTTCGCCTTGATGGTCGCGCGCAGTGTGCGCCCCGGCGGACAGGGGGCCGACGAGACGCCGAAGGTCTCGGCGAAGGAGTTCAGCGAGCTGGCCGGCTGCTCGGCCGACCGCGTCATGCGCTACTACAAGGCGTGGGACAAGGCCGCCGACGACGGCCTCGTGCCCCACTTCGAGGCCCTGACGCCGGGCGAGGACATCGAGCTGCCCGACTCGGACGTCTGGCTGACGTACTACGCGTCGCGCTCCAGCGCCCTCACCCCGCGGGGTAACGCGATCACGGAGGCCGCCGAGGCCGAGGGCATCCGCCCGACCAAGGCCCTGGAGGTCGCCGAGAACCCCACCGCGCTGCGGGCCGCGATCCTCGCCGACCCCGGCACCGCCGAGGCGGCGCGGCGCGCGCTGATGGACCGGCTCGACGAGGACCCGGCGCTGCGCACCGAGCTCGTGCGCGACATCGTCAGGACCGACGACCTCAAGAAGGCGGTCGCGGCCGAGGCCAAGGCGGGCGACCGCGTCGACTACGTACGCCAGATCGTCGACAAGGGGCAGGTCAAGACGCCCGCGGGCCAACTCATCGACGCGCCCGCCGAGCTGAAGGAGGAGGCCGAGCGCCACCTGTCCCTCATCGACGAGCTCGACGAGGGCGAGGACTCCGGCGAGTGGGCCCGCGAGGCGTACGACACCGTGAAGGACCTGGTCGCCCAGACCGTCCAGAGCGACCCGCAGCTGCGGGTGCAGGAGCGGCGCGCGAAGTTCTACAGCAGCCTGCAGAAGGCGACGAAGGTCTTCGAGGAGCTGACCTTCGACGACGCCGACGACACGGACTTCTACGAGGACGACATGGTGCGGCGCCTGGAGGATCTGCAGCAGTCGATCGCCGCGTGCATCACGGCGCTGCAGGCGGCGACCGCGGGCTCCCCTTCCCCGGAAGGCAGCTGACAGTCGCCCGGCTCCCTCCCCGTACATCCCGATGATGACCATGGACTCGTCCGTAGCCCTTGAGTCGTACGGCATGACCCATATGCGGAGGGATTCGCCGCACCCCTCCCCGCTCGTAACTTCTTGATCAACGTACGGAGACCGGCGTACGGAGTTGATCGAGAGGTCATGGATCTATGCACGGCAAGGCATTCGCGCCCGAATATCAAGGCGAGTTGGGTTCGGCGCTCGGGGTGAACTCCTCCTACGAGGAGGTGCTCACGGCGGCGGGCCGCGCCCTCTCCGAGGCGGACACCGCGCTGGAGAGGGCGCGGGCGGCGCTCGCGCTGGCCGAGGCCAACCGGCGGCTCGGCCAGGTGGACGACGCGGGCACCGCCTGGCGGCAGAGCTATCGCAGCGCACGTCTCGCGGGGGAGGCGGGCGCCATGGCCTGGGCGCTGTGGAGCGGCGGTACGCTCGCCCGCCAGTGCGGGCAGCTGCGGCTCGCCAGGCGGCTGCTGAACTGGGGAGTCGAGCTGGCCGCCGGGAGCGGGGAACGGCTCGCGCACGGCTACGCGCTCGCCGGGCTCGCCGAGACCGGACGCATCCAGGGGGACTACGCGGCGGTGGCCGCCCTCCACGAGCAGCTGCTCGAACAGGGCCGCAAGCACGGTGAGGCGCGGCACATGGTGTGGGCGATGTCCGGCATCGCCCAGATGCGGCGCAACACCGGCGACTACACCGAAGCGCTAGAGCTGTTCGAGGAGTGCGTCCGGATCGCGACCGACGCACAGGACGCGCGGGGGCGCGCCTGGTCGCTGCGCGGAGTCGCCGACGTCCTCTCGCTGCGGGGCGAGGTGGATCAGGCACTCGCGCTGCTCTCGGAGGCGGAGGTCATCTGCCGCGCCATGGACCTGGCGAGCGCGCTCGCCTACAACCACAAGATGCGCGGCAACGTCCTTTACCGGGACGGGCGTTACGAGGCGGCGCGCGAGATGTACGCCATCGCCCTGGAAGAATTCAGCGCCATGCGGGAGCCGCGCGGCGAGGCCCTGTCCCGCCTTGGCCTGGCCAAATCGCGCGCTCGCCTCGGTCGCACCCGCAGCGAAACACTGGCCGAACTCGCCGAGCTGGAAAGGGACTTCACGCGCATCGGACTGCAGGGCGCACGGGATGGGGTCATCGCCTTCCGGAACGAGATGACCGCCGAGCCGAGCCTGACGTGACGCGGGAGGGTCACCCGGCCGCCGTCGGTGTGATGCGGATGCCCACCGTTCCGCTGGTGCCGCGCCGGAGCTTGCTGCCGAACAGGGTGAGGCGGCCGACCACGCCGTACTTGCGGGCGATGAGGGTGCGATAGCGCGCC
Organism: Streptomyces sp. NPDC055189; assembly: GCF_053606765.1. Classification (NCBI taxonomy): domain Bacteria; kingdom Bacillati; phylum Actinomycetota; class Actinomycetes; order Kitasatosporales; family Streptomycetaceae; genus Streptomyces; species Streptomyces sp. NPDC055189. The sequence goes on along the minus strand of NZ_JBSGSG010000028.1, from coordinate 62,085 downwards.
GTCGTCTCCGGGTCGCAGATCTCGGCGGTGGCGGGGATCTGCTCGCCGGTCGGGTTGCCCCGCAGGTCGCAGGGGCCGATCAGGACGTCGGCGCGGTTGCGGATCCGCTTGACCTTCCAGGAGTCCGCCGCCGTCCAGACGCCGAGCGCCGCGCCGTCCTCGACGAACCAGACGGGGCTTGGCACCGGGGTGCCGCTCTTGCGGTAGCTGGTGACCAGCAGATATTTTCCGGCGCCGAGCTCGGCTTGCGCTGCCTCGTCCACCTGACTGCTCCAGACGTCGTACTGATGCGTGCTGACTCGAATTCGATCAGCCTACGTCGCGGATGCCACTGGTGACGGAAACAGACGCGCCTCCGGGGCCCGGAAGGATCCGGGCCCGGAGGCATGGGTCGTGCGAGGGCGCGAGGGTCAGGCGCCCCACGTGCCCTGGTTCACGGCGCAGTTCCAGCCGGTGCCGTGGACCTTGAACTTCACCTTGTAGGACCTGGTGCTCAGCAGGCGCGACTCGACCCGGACCCCGAGGCTGGCCTTGCCCGCCAGGCTCTTGTCGTAGACGGAGACGGTCTTCGAGGTCTTGTGCGTGACCTTGCCGCCCTTTGCCTTCGCCGTGCCGAAGCGGACGTTCTTGACGTTGCTGACGGTGAAGGTGACCTTCTTGAACGTCTTGGTGCTCTTGTTCTTGAGGCCGAAGTAGAGGCCGTCACCCGTCACCCAGCCACCCGAGCCGACATTGAAGCGGGACGTGTAGACGATGTCGATCGGGCAACCGGCGCTCTGCGCCGAAGCGGCCGACGCCTTGGGCGCCTTCGGTGCGTCCGCGGCGGACGCGGCTCCGGCCAGGCCGAGCTGGCCGACGGTGAGCGCCCCTGCCGTGGCCAGTACCGCGGTGGTCATACGTGCGTGCTTCATCAGGCTGCTGCCTTTCCCCCTGCGGCCCTCCCGGGCCAACTTTCGAAATAACGCGATGCGTTCACACAAGACGGTCCTCGTCCCTGTGCCGCCCGTATTTTTAGCAGGCGGAGGGACATGAGAGGACATCAGTTGCGTGAGCACACAGCACCGTGACAAAAGCCGGACAATCACTCAGTCGAACGGAATTAGGACTTCCATACACGGCCTCGTGACTCACATCGGCGGTGGCACGGGCGCGGGTCCCAGCGTGGTCGTGCCCGGCGTGGTCCGGTGGGCGAGACCGGTGCGGTAGGCGTCCAGGGCGGCCTCCGTACGGCCCGTACGCCGGAGCAGATCGCCGAGGAGGCAGCACAGACCGGCCACGTCCCCGGCGGCGCCCGCGCGTTCGAGCAGCGGCAGTCCGGCGCGGTAGTGCTCCTCGGCTGCCTTCGTGTCACCGCACTCCTCCGCGATGAGGCCGAGCAGGCGGTGCGCGGCGCCCACATGTACCGCACCGCGTCCGGCCCGCAGAGCCGGGGCCTCCGCGGGTGCGGCAATTCCGGCGGGTGCGACGGGTCCGGGGGGTGCGGCGGGTCCGCTTGCCTCGCCGGTTGAGCCGGTCTCCGTGCCGCCGGCCAGCAGCGGCCTCAGCAGCGCCTCGGCTTCCCCGGCCCTTCCGCGCCGGCGCAGCACATCGGCGAGTTCCACCTCGACCTGCGCGGCGAAGAGCGCGGCCCGCTTGGCGGTGAGCATGTCGTGCGCGGTGCGCAGTTCGTTCTCGGCGCGTTCCAGGTCGCCGTCCTGCGCGTGCACATAGCCGCGCATCCAGTGGCAGTGGGCGAGTTCGGTGCGGATGTGCAGCTGCTGGTAGAGGTCTTGGGCCCTGGCCAGCGACGCGTCGGCCTCGGCGATACGCCCCTGGGCGATGAGCGTGCGGGCCACCCCGCGGTGCATTCCGGCGAGCAGCGCCGGATCGTCCACGCGGGGCGCGAGCGCGAGGGCCAGTTCGGCTGCGTGCGCGGCGCGCTCGGGTGCGCCCATGTCCATGTACGGGGCGATGGACGCCGAGTACAGCAGGAGCAGCGCGTCGGGGTCGTGCAGGCCCGAGGCGTTGAGCTGGTCGAGGGCGGTCTCCAACAGGTGGCAGGCATAGCGGAGTTCACCCGTCAGGCGGTGGGCGTTGGCGCGGCCGCGGATGGCGGGGACACGGCGGGGCAGCGGCTCGTCGGCGAGCAGCCGCTCCACCGAGGCGAAGCACTCGTGCGCCTCGTCCAGGTCGCCGGACTCCAGGAGGCATTCGCCGAGCCCGAGCAGCGCGGCGGCCTCCTCCCCCGGCAGCGCGTGCTCGACGGCTTCGGCGCACAGGGCGCGGAAGAGAGCGGCGGCGTCCTCGGGATCACCCGTGGCCAGGGCGCGCCGCGCGTCGGTCAGGCGCAGACGCAGCTCGGCGGCCAGACGTGCGGGGCGCCCCGTCGCGAGCTCCCCGGGGGTGACGCCCAGGCGTTCGGCCAGGTGCCGGAGGGCGGCCTCCGAGGGCCGCACCTTGCCCGACTCCAGCGTGGAGACGTACGCGGGCGTATACGCGGGTTCGGCCAACTGCCGCTGTGTGAGCCCGAGTTCCGTGCGCAGCCGCAGGACGCGCCGCCCGACCGCCGCGGGCTCGTCGAGCCGCCCGGCCCCAGATCCGCTCTCCGTCATCTCTTCCTCTCCAGATCCGAGCCAGGCCCAACCGGGCGCCAGCCAAGCCAACTTGGCAGCAAGTGGCGCGAACCCACCTTTCCCTGAATCACCTTGTGTCTCGGGCATTGCCTGGCTTCCCCGCAACCCCTACATTGAACCGCGCCTTAACCTCCCTTAACCCCCCACTTATGTCGCGGACTTGCCGACCCCGAGCCCGCGCAGAATCCCGGGAGTTCTTCCATGCGCAGACACGCATCCCGCATATCCCGCATATCCCGCAAGCGTCTCACCGTGGCCATCGGCGTCGCCCTGGCCGGCGCGCTCGCCGCGACCGCGCCGGTGGCCGCGGACCAGGTCCGGGACGGCCACGCCCCGGTCGCACCGAACGCCAAGAGCGACGGCTCAGCCGACCACGTCGAGGTCGAGTACTTCACCGGCCCCGGCAGCCACCCCCGCCGCACGGAGATCCCCGCCTCATCCCCGCTCACCAGGAAGGAGCGGTCCACGATCAAGAACGACGGCGACGTCCTGCCGATCGTGGAGGCCGGAGCGAGCGACACCAAGGTCGACGTCGTCTTCATCGGCGACGGGTACACCGCGGCCCAGCAGGAGGACTTCCACGCCGACGTACGCACCAAGTGGAAGGAGATGGCCGCCGTCCAGCCGTACGCCGAGTACGAGGATCTCTTCAACGTCTGGGCCGTCGACGCGCACTCGCAGCAGTCCGGCGTCTCGGGCGACCCGACGAGCGACGTCCGCAAGAACACCGCGCTGAACTCGGCGTTCTTCTGCGACGGCATCGAGCGGCTGCTGTGCGTCGACACCAACAAGGTCGAGGCGTACGCAAGCAAGGCCGCCGACCCCGATCTGGTCATCGTGCTCGGCAACTCCACCAAGTACGGCGGCGCGGGCTACAACGCCATCAGCTCCCCGTCCGGGTACGACGGCATAGGCACCGCCTCATCCGACCACCCCGACTCCGACCAGGTCGCCGTCCACGAGACCGGCCACTCCTTCGGCAAGCTCGCCGACGAGTACTGGTACGACGAGAGCACCTACTCCGGCCCCGAGCCCGGCGAGTCCAACCTCACCAAGCTCAGCGCCGCCGAGATGGCCGCACAGAAGACGAAGTGGTATCGCTGGCTCGGCCAGGATTCACCCGACGGCGGCAAGATCGGCGCGTACGAGGGCGGCGGCTATCACGGGCACGGCCTCAACCGCCCCACCGAGGACTCGATCATGCGCACGCTGGGGCGCGAGTTCAATCTGCCCGGACGCGAGGCGATGATCGCGGGCTTCCATCAGCACGCGCCCGTCCTCACCGGTGTCACACCCGCCGACCGGAAGGTGAGCGGAACCGAGCGGATGCGCGTGGAGGCGTCTTCCCACGCGCGGGTGCGCTGGTACGTCGACGGCCGCGAGGTACGCCGGGCGCGGGACGCGAGCAGCGTGACCCCCGCCTCGCTCGGTGTGCCCGCCGACGGCCGCGCGCACACCGTCACGGCACGTGCCACCGACCCGAGCAAGGCGGTCCGCGACCCGGAGCTGCGAAAGCTCCTGTCCGGCTCGCTCAGCTGGCAGGTCACGCGCTGACGTACCGAAGGACCCACCCCGTACCGCCCGGCGGTGACCAGGGGATACTTCGGCGATGACCACGCATGTGAAGCAGTCGCGGCAGGCCGCGGCGCCCCTCCCCGGATCCGGATGGGCGCTGCGGGCCGCGGAGCCCGCCGATCTGGAGACCATCGTCGAACTGCGGGCGATCGTGATGCGCCCGGACCTGGAGCGGCTCGGCCGGTTCGACGAGCACCGGGTGCGCCAGAGACTGCGGGACGCCTACATACCCCGGCACACATGGGTCATCGTCGTCGACGACGCCTTCGCGGGCTGTGTCGCCCTGCGGCCGGCGGAGGACGGGCAGTGGCTCGAGCACTTCTTCCTCGATCCCGCCCTCCAGGGCCGGGGCCTCGGCTCGGCCGTGCTGCGTGAACTCCTCGACCGGACCGACGCCGAGGGTGCCCTCGTCCGCCTGAACGTGCTCCAGGGCAGCGCGGCCAGGCGCCTCTACGCGCGCCACGGTTTCACCGTCGAGAGCGAAGACCCCGTCGACGTCTTCATGGTGCGCCGACCGGGAGATTGACCCACAGGTCCCGCGGTGCGGTAAGCCGAGCGCACGCACGGCGCCGCGCACCACCGCGTTCCGGCGGACGCCTGACGGCTCACGCACCCGCCCGAGTCGTACGGAAGCGCGCGGCGTACGCGGACGGCGTCGTCCCCAGGTGGCGGGCGAAGGCCCTGCGCAGTGTCTCGTCGCTGCCCAGGCCGCTGCGCCCGGCCGCGTCGGTGACGCTCGCGCCGCTTTCGAGGAGCATGCGGGCGGCTTCGAGCCTGAGGGACTCCACGTACGCGGCCGGGGTGGTGCCGAGCTGCCGCGTGAAGAGCCGGGTCAGATGCCGGGGACTCACGGCGGCCCGGCCCGCGAGGACCGCGAGGCGGTGGTCGGCCGCCGGGTCGGCGGCGATGGCGTCCAGGAGCGGGCGCAGCACCGGATGACTGGTCGCCGGGGTGCGTGAGGCGCGGAGAACTGGGACTGCCCGCCGGGCCGCTGCAGGAAGACCACGAGGTCGCGGGCGACCCGCCGGGCGGTGTCGGGGCCGTGGTCCTGCTCCACGAGAGCCAGGCAGACGTCGATACCGGCGGTGACCCCGGCCGAGGTCAGGACGGTTCCGTCCTGGACGTGGATGGCGTCGGGCGTCACGGTGATGTCGGGGTACAGCCGGGCCAGCCTCGCCGCGTGCTCCCAGTGCGTCGTCGCCCGGCGCCCGCGCAGCAGGCCCGCCGCGGCGAGGGCGAACGCGCCGGTGCACACGGAGGCCACCCGCCCCGCCCCGCTCGCCAGTTCGGCCACGAGCTCGACGAGGTCGGGCCGTTCGGCGAACGTGACGAGCTCGGCGTGGCCGGGAACGACGAGCGTGTCGGCGGCGCCCGCATCGGCCGCCGGCAGATCGGCCGCGATCCGCAGCCCGGTGGAGGTCCTGACGTCCCGCCCGTCGGGGGTGCAGACCCGCACGGTGTAACCGCCTCCTGTGTAGCGGGCCGCGGTGTCGAAGACCTCCAGGGGAGCCGCGACGTCGAGCAGGCGCACGCCGTCGAAGGCGAGGACGCAGACGTGGTGGGGGCGGGGGCCGTCCGGCTTCTTTGGCACGGGACCACGGTAGCGGCAGGGCGTGTCCAGATGTGTGGGGTAGCTGTCCATAGGGACATGGCCGGCGGACCCGTACGTCGAGCAGGCTTGATCCAGCAGCAGCCAGGGCCCCGCATCCCGCCCTCCTCCTCCACGACAGGAGTCACGCCATGACCGTCCACGCCTCTTCCGCCGCCGGAGTGTCCGTGCCGGACACCGAGCTGGCCGCGGCGGCCACCGAACTGGTGCGGGACACGACGAGCGAGCTGATCTACCACCACTCCCGCCGCGTCTTCTGGTTCGGCAGCCTGCAGGGCGGCCGGCGAGGGCTGAGCTTCGATCCCGAGTTGCTCTACATCGGCGCGATGTTCCACGACCTGGGCCTGGGCGAGCGATTCCATGACAGCGGCCGCCGCTTCGAGGTGGACAGCGCCGAGGAGGCCCGCGGCTTCCTCCACGCGCACGGTGTGCCGGAGGACAGCGTGCGCCGGGTGTGGACCGCCATCGCCCTGCATACGACCCCCGGCATCCCCGAGTTCATGGAGCCGGAGGTCGCCCTGGTCACCGCCGGGGTGGAGTACGACGTACTCGGCATCGGCTACGACGACCTGACCGCCGGGCAGCGCGCGGAGATCACCGCGCTGCACCCCCGCCCCGACTTCAAGCGGCGGATCCTGGAGGCATTCACCGAGGGCATCGCCCCCAAGCCGGAGACCACCTTCGGGAACGTGAAGGCCGATGTCCTGGAGCACTTCGTCCCCGGCTTCACGCGCGGCGACTTCGTCGAGGTGATCCGGAAGTCCCCGTGGACGGAGTAGGCGCCGGAGCCGCACCGGAAATCCGGTTGTCAACCCGGGGTTGACGCCCTCTCGGCTGTCAACCTACGGTTGACACATGACGCAGCCCACACACCCCATCCGCCTTGACGACCTGATCCAGGCCATCAAGAAGGCCCACCCCGAAGAAGCACTCGACCAGCTCTCCGACGCCGTGATCGCCGCCGATCACCTCGGCGATGTCGCCGACCATCTGATCGGCCACTTCGTGGACCAGGCGCGCCGCTCGGGCGCCTCGTGGACCGAGATCGGCAAGAGCATGGGCGTCACCCGGCAGGCGGCCCAGAAGCGGTTCGTGCCCAAGGACCCGGGCGAGGTCTCGGATCTCGACCCCCGCCAGGGCTTCAGCCGGTACACCGACCGGGCGAAGAACGTGGTCATGGCCTCGCAGGAGGAGGCCCGCGCGGCGGGCAACGACGAGATCGGCCCCGGCCATCTGACGCTCGCCCTGCTGACCGAACCGGACGCACTCGCCGCGAAGGCGCTGGTCGCGCAGGGCAGTTCGCTCGACGCGATCCGCGAGAGCGTCACCGCGACACTGCCGCCCGCGGTCGGCGAGGTGCCCGACCTCATCCCGTACGACGCCGGGGGGAAGAAGGTCCTGGAGCTCACCTTCCGCGAGGCACTGCGGCTCGGTCACAACTACATCGGCACCGAACACATCCTGCTCTCGCTCCTGGAGGCGGAGGGCGGCACGGGCACGCTCTCCGGGCTCGGGATCGACAAGGCGGCCGTCGAGGCGAACATCCTCGAAGCCCTGGAAGTCATCCGCGCCTCCCTCGACCAGGGGTGACGCAACCGGAACCGGCCGCGGGGCCGCCCTACCGGGTCTCGTGCCCCGCGGCGCGCTCCGTCGCCGCACGCACCCGCGCCGCCTCCCGGACGGCCGCCGCGTTCGCCTTGCCCTGCCGGGATCCCGCCAGCTTGGCCTTGATGTGGTCGCGTACGAGGATCGGTTCGTAGGCCAGTTCGTCGTCGGCATCGAGGTGGCTCGGCAGCGTGGCGATGACCGCGTCGACGTTGCCGTCGTGGAAATAGGCGGCGGAGCGGCGCCGGACGATGGAGCCGTCGACGATCGGCGGCTTGACGCGGTGCAGGGTGGACATCCAGCGGTCGTTGGTCAGCCGGGCGGTGAGGTCACCGAGATTGACCAGGAGCGCACCGTCGACGGGGGAGACATCGTGCCAGGCCCTGTCGGTGCCGAGCACCTGCAGCCCGGCCACCTGATCCGCCCACAGCACGGTGACCAGACCGAAATCGGTGTGCTCCCCCATCCCCGTCGGATCGCCGTCGGGACTGACGGAGCCCTCCGGCAGGGCGTAGTTGTTCATGCGCAGTACGTCGATGGAGTGATCGGTCAGCGGCTCGAAGAAGCCGGGAGGCTCCCCCAGGGCATCCGCGAAGATCCGGGTCAGGGTGCGTGCCACACGCCCTGCCTCGGCGAAGTAGCCGAGTACCGCCGGTTGGAAGCCCTCGACGCGCGCGGGCCAGACGTTGAGGCCGTAGTCGTCCTCGGACAGGCCGAGTCCGGGGAACGAGCGGGCTTCGGTGCCGATGTTGAACGCTTCGAAGAAGTCGTTCATGCTTCCGGCGGACTCCACGCCCAGGCTCAGGCTCAGGGATTCACTCCGGGGCGGGCTGTAGCCGCGGTTCGCCCCGGTCACCCGGTAGTCCTTCTTCGTCTCCAGGGGCAGGCCGAAGAACCCGTCCACCGCGGCGGCCAGACCCCGCACCGTCTCGTCGGGAATCCCGTGGCCGAGGATCTGGACGAAGCCGACGCGGGCGCAGGCATCGTCCATCTCGCGTGCCACGCGGGCGCGTTCGGCCTCCGGGCCGCCCTGGACGTACGACGTGATGTCGATGACGGGCACCTCGAAGGGCACGGGCGGAACGGCCGACACAGGCGGCCCGGCCGGCACAGGTGGCTCGGTCGTGGACGGGGACATGGGCGTCTCCTGACGTGAGCAAGGGCTACGCCAGAGTGCCTATCACGGATTCACCGAGCGGTTTTTGACGCCGCATCGACCACCGCGATGTCCGTCTCCATCCGCCGCAGCCGCTCCTCGTCGCAGACGCGCGGGCAGGTGCCGCACGCATCGGCGGCGGGGATCGTGTAGTAGAGGCAGCACCCGAGGCGGGTGCGGGTCGGGTGCCGTTCACCGTCACGGGTCGTCAGACGACGGAAGGCCGCGCCGCCGGGGAAGGGCGCGACGGGGCCCGGAAGCAGGGCGTCCACGGCCCGCAGCGCCTCGTCCTCCTGGCCCAGCATGCGCCCCAGGTACCAGATCCCGGAGACGAGATCGTCCCCGGCCATGCCCCACAACACCCTGCGCGCCCGCCGCGCTTGGGGCCCGATCGCCGTGAGCAGCGGCCGCATGTGCGCGACGACCGCGGCGCGCAGTTCGACGCGCAGCGACTCCTCGTCGGGGAAGACCCGCGTTCCGGGCAGTCCTGCCGCCGGGTCGTCCGGGAAGCAGGCGAAGGAACCGGGGACGATCTCGAAGGCGCCGGTCTCCAGGTGGACGCGTACGTCCTGCGGGCGGATGCGCGGCACGCGCCGCTCCAGGTACCAGGCACCGCTCATCAGCAGGCAGACCGACCAGAGGTAGCCGTGCAGGGCGCGGGACGCGGCGACGTCCGGGCGCGGGGTGTGGTCGTGACCGGCGCGGATGCGGGTGGCCTCCGCCTCGACGAAGGCATCGAGGGCAGGTTGATGTGCCGTCAGTTCGGCGCCGGAAAGCCACCCTTGTCCGGCACTCGAACCGGGTTGCGCCACCGTGACGTCGAGCGTCTCGCAGTGCGTGGTGAGACGCCGGTAGGTCGTGGCGAGCAGGGCGGCTGGGCTCAGGGCGGTGGCGGTCGGCGCCAGGTCCGGGGCCACGGTCAGCGGCACGCGTAACTCCTTGGAAGGCAGGTCCACAGATCGTTCACCGGCGGACCCGTCCGCGGTGAACTAGGTAAGGCTTACCTTATTTCTCTTCAATTTACCGCATCGGCAGCGGCGTGCCGCCCGCCGCGCCGTGGCGAGTGACCCCGCCCTCACGGCGAGTTGACATCGTTAGGCATACCTAACCTAAACTCTCACCCCGTGTCCAAGATCGCTCGGGCCGTCCCGCCAGACAGCCTCTTCACGCGGCGGACCCCTCTCTGTGCCCTGCATCTGACGCGGCCCGTCGAACGCGTCCGACCCCGACAGGACCCGGCAGAAGGACGCCACGTCCAGCCGCGGAGCACGTCCCCCCTGACGTGGCCAGGGCGACGGACGCCGAACCGCCTGCGCGGCGGGCGCCCCTCTTCGGGCCTGCTCCGGGCGAGTCCCTCCTGAGGCCCGCCCCTTCCTTGCCTCTCCACACATCCACCTCCGCTCGCACCCGGAAGTGAACGCGCCATGCGGCTGTACGTCCTTGCCCGCAACCCCACCGACTCGGTCACCGAAGGCTTTCTGCCCGCCGCGGGCAGGCTCGGCCTCGACGTCACCCTCCTCACCGATCAGCCCGACGCCCACCGGCGCGCCCCCGCCCCGGAGAACCTGAGCGGCCCGGAGATCCTTGAGTGCGACGTGCGCGATTTCCGCGCCGTCATCAGCCGGATCTCCGCACATCACTCCCCCGGCGCCGTCTTCACCAACAGCGACCACCTGCAGACCCAGGCCGCGCTGGCCGCCGAGTACTTCGGACTGCCCGGCAAGGACTGGCGGACAGCGCTGCGCACCAAGGACAAGGCGCAGATGCGGCGTCATCTCGCGGCGGCGGGCGCCGACGCGGTCTGGTCCGCGGAACTCCCCGAAGGCCAGGACCCGGCCGCGCTGACCGCGCTCGACGTGCCGTTCCCGTGCGTGGTCAAACCGCGCGAGGGCGTGGCGAGCGAGGACGTCGTGCTGGTCGAGGGGCCGGGGCAGTTGGAGCGGCGGTGCGCGGAGATACAGGCACGGCGGCCGGGAGCGGCGCTGGTCGTCGAGGAGTATCTCGCCGGGGAGTTGTGCACCCTGGAGACGCTCGGCGACGGCCGCGTCCGGCATGTCCTGGGCGGTTTCCGTACGGAGCTTTCGCCGCCGCCGTACTTCATCGAGGAGCGGATGACGTTCGTACCGGCGCACCCGGAAGCGGTGACGGCCCAGGTGCTTGCACAATTGAACGTACTGGGGGTGGGGTTCGGCGCCTGTCACACGGAGTTCGTGGTGGCGGAGGGACGAGCACGGCTCATCGAGGTCAACTACCGCGCCATCGGCGACCAGTGCGACCTGCTCCTGGCCCAGCTCCTGGACATACCGCTCTTCGAGCACATCCTGCGTACGCATATGGGCCGGCCGCTCCCCGCAGAACTGGGCGCACGCTCCGACGGCCGGGCACGGCTCGACTATCCGTGCGCGAAGAGCGCCGGAACACTGACGGCCGCACCGCCCGCTTCCGAAAAGACAGTGGACGGGGTGCGGCTGACGTATCGTCCGCTGCGAGCGGTCGGCGAGCGGCACGACCTGCACGGGACCAACCGCGACTTCCTCGGCGTGGTCCGCGCCACCGGCACCGAACAGGGCGCGGTGGACCGGGCCGTGGCGGACTTCGTCGCCGGGCATCACTGGGAGATCACGCCGTGACAGGCCGCACGGGCAAGGCCGCGCCTTCCCCGGCGGTCGGCGTCGAGGGCGAACTCTTGTTACGTGTGCTCGGTGCGCTCCTGCGCGAGGACGTGGTGGGGTGGCGCACCCGGAGCAGCACGGTGCGGCAGACGGACGGCTTGTGGCTGAGGCTGCCGGGGTGGGGGGCGGACGCGGATTCGCTGCGGGATTCTTCGGCAGCCGGGTACGTGGCACGGCCCGGCGCCCCCGCGCGCTCGCCCCGGAACGCCCTGCTCATGCCCGTCCGCGCGGACGGCTACCAGGGGACGTACGCCGCCAGGCTTCCCCTTCTCCGTCAGGAGCCGGACGGAGCCGAACTCACCGACGCGGGCGGCATCATGTCCGCCCTGCGTGACCTGGCCGACCCCGTCGACCGCGGCGGGTTCGACGCCTTCGCCGCGGAGTGCGGGGAGGCGCTCGACGCCATGCGGCTGCACGCCGGGACGAGGAGCGAGACGGACGCCCTGCTCACCCGGCGTTACGGCGGCGATCCCGCCGCCTGGACCGGCCTCACGGGCGGGCTCGCCCACGACACGCTCGCGGCGCGCGCGGATCATCCCGTGTATCCGACCTCGCGCGGCCGCTCCGGGCTCTCCATGGCGCAACTGCGCGCGTACGCACCCGAGTTCCATCCCGCCTTCGCGCTGCGGCAGCTCGCCCTGCCCCGCGAGGCCGTCACCGTCGGCGGCAGCGGGGGAGGCAGCGACAGCAGCGGAGACAGCGGCAGTCACGCCTGGCTGTCCCCCGCCGCAGCCGGCGTTCCCGAGTTCGAGGACAGCCATCTTCTGCTCCCCGTACACCCGCTGACCGCGGACGAGCCCCTGCGGGACGCGCTACGGGAAGCGGGGCTCGACGGGCGGGCCCGCCTCGTCGAGGGGCCCGGCCCCGATGTCGTACCGACCCTGTCGATGCGTACCGTCGCCCTCGCTTCCCGCCCCACGGAGCACCTCAAGCTGCCCCTGGCCACCGCCACCCTGGGCCTGCGCAATCGCCGTACGATCAAGCCGGGCACCCTCGTCGACGGCGCCGCGGGCCAGCGCCTCGTCGAAGCCGTCATCGCCCGCGAGGCCCGGTTCGCGGGGGTCGTCCTGCACGCGGACGAGACCCGTTTCGCCCACGCAGGGCATGAACTCCTCGCCGTGCTCCTGCGCCGCTACCCGGCCGGACTCGACGGCTCCGCGGTCGTACCGATGGCCGCCCTGCTGTGCCCGGCACCCGGCAGCGATCGCCTGGTGATCGACCACCTCGCCGAACGCTTCTACGGCGGCGATCCCCTGGCCCTCCTGGACGCCACGCTCGCGCTCCTCTTCGACTGGCAGACCACGCTCTTCGCCCACGGGATCGCCCTGGAGTCGCACCAGCAGAACATCTCGCTCGTCCTTGACAGGCCCGCGGACGAGGGCGCGGACGGAGGCGCCAACAGCCGGACCCGGCTGCGGCTGCTGTTCAAGGACAACGACGGGCCGCGCATCAATCTCGCCCGACTGCGCGATGTCATGGGCCAACAGGCCCTGGATCGAGCAGAGTTCGATGATGCGAGGATCTTCGTCGACGGCGACCGGCCCGTGCTCGATCTCTTCATCACCATCACTCTCCACCTCTGCGCGGGCTCTTACGCCTTCGGACTCGCCCGGCACGGCCGCGCCCCACTGGAGCGGCTGCTCGGGCTCGTGCGCGACCGGCTCTCCGAGGCCGTCGAGCGGCTCGGCGCGGGCCCCGGCGAGCCGGGCGCACTGCTGCGGGCGCACGTCCTGGACGCGGCGGAGCTGCCGGTCAAAGCGATGGTCACCGCGGGCACCCTGCTCTCCAAGGAGCGCTCCGGGGCCGCCGACATCAACAAGCACTACACGACGGGCCCCAACTACCTGCGGAGGGCGGGGGCTTCATGACGGCCGCCGCATCAGCCTTCGTGTCGTCCTTCGCCGCGCTCGGCCTGCCGCCGTATCTCGCCGAGACCCTGCACCAGGCCGTCGAGCGCCGCCCCATACCGGGGAACGCCGCCGGGTCCGGACCGGTCGCGCCCGCCCCGCCGTCCCCGGCCACCCTCATTCTTCCCGCCCTGTTCCGCCGCTCGCCCCGCATCCGCTGGAGCCGTTGATGTCCCTGCCGACCGGCACGTTCGCCGCCCCGTCCGCCCTGCCCGCCCAGTCCACGCCGCCCGCCAAGTCCGCTGCCCTCATGGCGGGCGCCCCCGTCACGGGCACCCCCCTCACAGGCACCCCCGTCGCGGGAGCTCCCCTCGCCGGTGCCGCGCCCACCCGGCTGCCCAGCGCCGACCAGGCGGTGACGCACACGCTCCTCAACTGCCTGCTGCGCGAGGTCTCGGGGCCCGAGCACCAGACCGCCGTCGTCGACGGCGATCTTCTGCTCCGGCTGCCGCGCCGCGGGGTCCTGCTGCGCGTCGCGCTGCGCCGCGCCTCGCTCCTCGGCGCCCACCGCTTCACCGGCCCGGTCACCGAGCAGCGGGACGGCCGCTGGGTGGAGGTGGACTGGCCGCGCCTGGCCGAGTACACGCATGCGGAGCTCTCGCTGCGTACGGGCGTGAGCAACGAGGAGTTCCTGGAGCAGATCGCCTCCAGCCATGAAGGCGTCAGCGCCGCCATCGCCGCCGCCCGTCCGGCGCCTGCCACGGGGGCAGCTCCCACCGCGCGTTCGGCCACCGCCACGCATGCGACCCCCGCCACGCGTGCGATCTCCGCCGCGCGTGCGACCTCCGCCACCGATCCGGCCCCGAAGTGGCTCGCGGACTACCTGGCCTCCGAGCGGTCCCTGCTCTTCGGCCACCGCTTCCACCCCACCCCCAAGGCCCGCGGCGGCGACCTCGCCGACTGGTCCGCGTACGCCCCCGAAACCTCGGCCGCCTTCCCGCTGCGCCACCTCGCCGTACGGGACCACCTCATCGCCGAGGAGTCGGCGCGGCCGGACGCCACGGCCCCGCTCGACCGCCTCGGAAGAGTGCCGCGCGGTTATCGCCTCCTTCCCGTGCACCCCTGGCAGTACGACCTGTTGCGGGGGCATCGGGGGCTGCGCGCCGCCCTGGACCGCGCGGACGTCATCGACCTGGGGCCCGGCGGCTCCCCCTTCGCGGCCACCGCCTCCGTACGCACGCTGTACGACGGCGACACCTTCCTGAAGTTCAGCCTGAACATCCGCATCACCAACTGCCTGCGCAAGAACGCCAGTTACGAGCTCTCGGGCGCCGTCGCCCTCACCCGCACGCTCGAAGGCGCCCTGGACGACCTGTCCGCCCGTTTCCCGGGCAGCGCCGTGCTCCGCGAACCCGCATACCGCAGCCTGGCGATCCCGGGTCCGGGCGGGCGACCCGACCTCGCCCTCCTGGAAGGCTTCGGCGTCATCGTCCGCGAGGGTCTGGCCGGACGACTGCTGCCCGGCACGACACCGCTGCTCGCCGCGGCCGTCGCGGACGAGTACCCGACGGGGCCCGGCCACATCTCCCGCCTCCTCGAAGGCGCGGGGCCGCACCGGGCGCTCCAGTGGTGGCGCACCTACCTGCGGCTCCTGCTGCCGCCGGTGCTCGCCGCGTACTTCGACTACGGCCTGGTGCTCGAACCGCATCTGCAGAACGTCCTGGTCTGCGTCGACGACGACGGCATGCCCGCTCAGGTGCTCTTCCGCGACCTGGAGGGCACCAAGCTGGTCCCCGAGCGCCACGCGAAGACCCTGGCAGCACTCCCGCCCGAGGTCGCGGGACCGCTCACGTACGACGCGCAGCGCGGCTGGGACCGCGTCGTCTACTGCCTCCTGGTCAACCACGTCGCCGAACTGCTCGCCGCCCTCGCAGACCTCCACCCGCACACCGAGCCCGCCCTGTGGTCCGAGGTCCGGGCCGCCGTGCAGGAGTTCGCCGACACCCACGGCTGCCCGCCCCGGCTCAGCGCCCTGCTCGCCGGGGTGCCACTGCCCGCCAAGGCCAACCTGCTCACCCGCTGGGAGCGCAAGGCCGACCGGGACGCGGGCTACGTCCGCCTCACCTCACCCTTTACGCTCGCCGAGCATGTACCTGTGCGGGACGCGGGTCCCCGTACCGAAGCACCTTGGAGCGCCGCCGGATGACCGCCCCCACTCCCGCCGTACGCGAACGTGCCCTCGGCCTGGCGTCCGGGGAACTGCCCGCCTATCTGTACGACCTCGCGGCGCTTGACGCGCATGCCGCCGCCGTGCGCGCCGCGCTGCCCCGGCAGGTCGAGCTCTACTACGCCGCCAAGGCCAATCCGGAGCCGCAGATCCTGGCCGCGCTCGGCCCGCACGTGGCGGGCTACGAGGTCTCGTCGGGCGGCGAACTCGCCCATGTGGCCAAGGCGGTGACTGGGCGCCCGCTGGCCTTCGGCGGACCCGGCAAGACACCGGACGAGATCGCGGCCGCCCTTGAGCTCGGCGTGGCGCGCTTCCATGTGGAGAGCGCCTACGAGCTGCGGATGCTGGCCGCCGTCGCCGCGCGCGTCGTGCCGCACACCCGCGTCGGCGTACTGCTGCGGTTCAATCTCGGCCTCGACGACGCGTCCCTTGCGGGCAGTTCCCTCACGATGGGCGGGCGTCCCACTCCCTTCGGCCTCGACCCGGCGGAGGCCGACTCCGTCATCCCTGCCTTCACCGACGGCAGCCTTTCCCGCCTCCAACTGCTCGGCGTACATGCCCATCTGGCCAGCGGTCTCGACGCGCCGCGGCAGCTCGCGGTCGCCGAGACCATCGTGACCTGGTCACAGGCGCTCGCCGAGCGCCACGGCATCCGCCTCGCGGAGGTGAACGTCGGCGGCGGGATGAGCGTGGACTACGCCGACCCCGGCGCGCTCTTCGACTGGGCCCGCTACGGCGAGGACCTCGCCCGGCTCTGCGCCGCGCACCCGGACCTCACGCTCCGCATCGAGCCGGGGCGGGCGCTGAGCGCGTACTGCGGGTGGTACGCCACCGAGGTCCTGGACGTGAAGCAGAGCCACGGCGAGGAGTTCGCGGTGGTGCGCGGCGGCACCCACCATCTGCGCACCCCCGCCGCCAAGGGCCACGACCAGCCCTGCACCGTGCTCCCGGCGCGCGAGCCGTGGCCGCACCCCTGGCCGCGGTCCGGGGCACGGCAGGACCGGGTGACGTTCGCGGGGCAGTTGTGCACCCCCAAGGACGTCCTGGCCCGACAGGTCGTGGTGGCGGGGCTGCGGGCCGGGGACCGGGTGGTGTTCTCGATGGCGGGCGCGTACGCGTGGAACATCTCGCACCACGACTTCCTCATGCACCCGAGGCCGGGCTTCCACTTCCTCTGATCCTTCCGAGCGACGGCGGACAGCCCGCCCCCCCTCGCCCCGCTGCCCCCTGATGCTCCCGAGTTCTCCCTAGTACCCCCTGGGCCAGTGCACGACGTTGCGCAGCGGCTCTCCGCCGGTGAGCCGCTGCCAGTTGTCCGCGAACAGGCCGATGACGCGTTCCGTCTCGTCGCGTGAGCCGCCCGCGGTGTGCTGGGTGAGGATGACGTTCGGGCAGCTCCACAGCGGGTGCCCGGCGGGCAGCGGCTCCTCGCGGGTGACATCGAGGACCGCTCCGCCCAGGCGGCCCGAGGCGAGGGCGGCGACCAGGGCGTCCTCGTCGGCCAGGGTGCCGCGTCCCGCGTTCACGAACACCGCGCCGGGACGCAGCAGGCCGATGCGCCGCCGGTCGAAGAGGTCGGCGGTCTCGTCCGTGCCCGGCAGCAGTCCCACCACGATGTCGAACCCGGGCAGCCCGGCGTCGAGTTCGCCCGGGGTGCGGATGTCGCCGTCGCCCCGCGCGAAGTGCGTGACGGAGCAGCCGAAGGGCGCGAGGAGTCCGGCAAGGCGCCGGGCGATGGAGCCGCGGCCCAGGATGAGGACGTTGGCGTCGCTCAGGAGCCGCAGGCCGGGCCGGACGTCGGGCTTCGACCAGGTCTCCCCCGCGCGGAGTCCGGCCAGCACGTCGACACCGCGGTAGAGCGCGAGGATGCCCGCGAGGCAGGTCTCCGCGACCGGATCGGCGAAGAGTCCGCCGAGGTTGGTCACGGCCAGGCGCTGCCCCAGGACCGGCCAGTCGAGGCCCGCGTATCGGTCGATGCCGACGGACGCGAGCTGCAGCCAGCGCAGGTGCGGCGCCTTCTCCACCCAGTCCGCCCTCGGATTGCCGAGGGCGATGTGGGCGTCGGAGAGGACGCGCGCGTCGTCGGGCGAGCCGGAGTCCGGTTCGGCGAACCAGACCGGGCCCGGTGCGATGTCGCGGAGCCGGCCCTGTTCGTCGGCGTCGAGCGCCAGCTCCACGTACAAGAGGGCGTCCGGTGGCAGGCCGACCGGGTCTGAGCATTGCTGAGCGTGTGGTGCACGGACCATTTCCTGATACCCCCGTGGTAAGGAAAGCGCTGGTGAACGCACGTTCACCGAACTTAGGGCTTGTGCCGCGCGGGGGTCAACAGTGATCTGTGCGCCGGGAGCGGACATGCGGGGTGCCAGACGGGTCAGACGGGTCAGGTGGGTCAGGCCCCGGTCGTGGAGCCGGGCCTGATGATCATGAGGACGGTGACCGTGGCCCAGAGGAGGTTGAAGATGCCCGTGTACATGGCCAGTTGTGTACTGGCGCGTTCCCCCACCGCCACCACCACCGCACTCGACCCGGCTGCCGGCTGACCGCCCGTGCCGCCTTCGCCCTCCCCGGTCACCGCTTCGAGCGCCGCCTCCTGACGCGGCAGGACGAGGACGATGAGCACCGCGGCCGCGGCCATGGTGAGGATGATCGAGGCGATCAGCCAGGCACTGCCGAGCACCCCCAGACTGCCGGCGGTCGCGAGCCCGGTGACGGGGACGGCGACGCCGACGAACGCGTACACCGAGCAGATGCGCTGCAGCAGACGCAGCGAGGCGACGGCCGATGCGTCCTGCGGATCGGCCTGCGCCCGGCGCAGGGCCGCGGGGAACATGCTGGCGGCCACGGTGACCGGGCCGACGGCGAGAATGGCGGCCAGCACATGGAGCGTCAGGAGGAACTTGGTCACGGCAGGGGTCCTCTGGTTCTCGGAGATCGGCACTTCGGGAACGGTTCTACGGGGAACGGTTCTTTGGGGAACGGCGGAGATCCGTCGGCTCCCGACCGGGACCCGACGGCCGAGATTAGTCAGCGTGCGTGTCCACCGGCCAGTGGCATTAATGACAGGCTTCGCACAGATACCGCCATCGGTTCTCCGGGCAGGTCAGGAGGTACGGGGAGGGCATATCCCCTGATGCCCGCGCTTGGCGGGAGAGCACCGCTGTCGTACGTTTCCGCCATGCACACCGTGGCCGTCCTGGCGCTGGACACCGTCATCCCGTTCGACCTGTCCACCCCCATCGAGGTCTTCAGCCGCACCAGGCTGCCGGGCGGGCGGCCCGGCTACCGGGTGCGTGTCTGCGCCGCCGCGCCGCAGACCGACGCCGGTCTGTTCACGATCCAGACGCCGTGGGGGCTCGAAGGGCTCGCGGACGCGGACACGATCATCGTGCCCGGCACCTCCGACGTGTCCGGGCCGGTCCCCGGTGCGGTGCTCGACGCGCTGCGGGACGCGGCGGCCGACGGCACCCGGATCGCCTCCATCTGCGTGGGCACCTTTACGCTCGCCGCGGCCGGCCTGCTGTCCGGGCTGCGCGCCACCACGCACTGGCTGGCCGCGGCCGGGCTCGCCGACCGCTATCCCGACATCGACGTCGACCCGGATGTCCTCTACGTCGACAACGGGCAAATCCTGACGTCCGCCGGTGCCGCCGCCGGACTCGACCTGTGTCTGCACCTGATCCGCCGCGACTACGGCTCCGCTGTCGCCGCCGATGCGGCCCGCCTGTCGGTGATGCCGCTGGAACGCGAGGGCGGCCAGGCCCAGTTCATCGTCTCCGAGGCGCCGTCCACACCCCGGGGCTCGGAACTCGAACCGCTCCTGCGCTGGCTGGAGGAGAACGCCGAGCGCGAACTCACCCTGGATGACATCGCGGGACGGGCGGGCATGAGCACCCGCACCCTGCTGCGCCGCTTCCGGGACCAGACGGGCAGCACGCCGCTGCAGTGGCTGCACCGCACGCGGATCCGGCAGGCCCAGCATCTGCTCGAAACGACGGGCCACTCCGTCGAGCGCATCGCCGTCCAGGTCGGCTTCGGCTCGCCCACCGCTTTCCGCGACCGCTTCAAGCGCGTCGCCGGGGTCAGCCCGCAGGCCTACCGCAAGGCGTTCCAGTGACCCGAGGTCTTGCGCGTCCTTCAGGCCTTGCACGCCTCGACGAGGCACCAGTTGGGGCTGCCGTCGGGGCGGCGGCCGAACTCCTCCAGCGGGTGCAGCCGCATGGTGAACCCGGCCCGCAGCAGGTCGTCGCGCACACCCCGTAGCGGAAAGGTCCGGTAGTACATGACGAACGACGGACGCCACAGCAGATTGCGCACCCGCATCACTCCGTCGAAGCCGAGCAGCGCCCAGTACAGCGGTGACGTCATGGGCTGCGGCGCGCCGATCGGGAAGGCGAAGATCCCGCCGGGCCGCAGCGCCTCGTAGACCTCCGCGAACAGCCGTGGCCGCTCGGCGGGCAGGAAATGTCCGAATGCCCCGAAGCTCACCGCCAGGTCGAAGGACCCGGCGAAGGGCAGGGCGCGGGCATCGGCGCGCACCCAGTCCACCGCGGGCCCGCCGTTGACCGGGGCGACGGCGGCCTGCGCCCTGGCCAGCATTCCGGCGCTGAAGTCGACGCCGGTGACCCGCTCCCGGCACAGCGGCAGCAGCGTCTCGACGCCCGCGCCGGTGCCGCAGCAGACATCGAGCCCCGCGTCGAACGGCCCGAGATCGCGCAGCGTGTCCGCGACCGCGTGCAGGATGCGGTCGGGCGTGCGGAACGGGGTGTGGTCGAACTTCGGGGCCAGCAGGTCGTAGCCGTCCTCGATGGAGGAGAGAGCCTGCACGGCCAGTTCGCGGAGCGTGGGCCCCTGGGAGGTGAACACCGTGCCCACCCTAGTCAGCGGCGGGACGGCAGGGGCTCGACCACGGACAAACCAGGGCATATCTTGGTAGTGACGGGCGACTCGGAGGATAGGGGGTCGTCATGGTCGAAGAGCTGCTCACAGCGGGTGCCGCGGTCGCGGCTGCCGGGTTCGTGTACGTGGTGTCGGCGGCCCGGGTGATCAAACAGTACGAGCGCGGCGTCGTGTTCCGCCTCGGCCGCCTGCGGGATGACGTCCGCGGGCCGGGGTTCACCATGGTCGTCCCGGGTGTGGACCGGATGAGCAAGGTGAACATGCAGATCGTGACGATGCCGGTCCCGGCGCAGGACGGCATTACGCGGGACAACGTCACGGTACGCGTCGACGCCGTCATCTACTTCAAGGTGATCGACGCCGCGGACGCGGTGATCAAGGTCGAGGACTACCGCTTCGCGGTCTCGCAGATGGCGCAGACGTCGCTGCGCTCGATCATCGGCAAGAGCGATCTCGATGACCTGCTCTCCAACAGGGAGAAGCTCAACCAGGGCCTGGAGCTGATGATCGACTCCCCCGCCATGGGCTGGGGCGTGCAGATCGACCGGGTCGAGATCAAGGACGTGTCGCTGCCCGAGACGATGAAACGCTCCATGGCCCGCCAGGCCGAGGCCGACCGCGAGCGCCGGGCCCGGGTGATCAACGCGGACGCCGAGTTGCAGGCCTCCAAGAAGCTGGCCCAGGCGGCGCACGAGATGGCGGACGAGCCGGCCGCGCTCCAACTGCGGCTGCTGCAGACCGTGGTGGCGGTCGCGGCCGAGAAGAACTCCACCCTCGTCCTGCCCTTCCCCGTCGAACTGTTGCGCTTCCTGGAGAAAGCCCAGCAGACGCAGGCGTTTTCGCCCTCACCGCCCGCGCCTGCGGACCCGCTCGCGCCCCAGCCCGCGACCAAGTCGACCCCGGAACGACCGGCGGCGGCATAGGCCTGGTCCCAGCCGTTCGGGCCTGAACCAGCATCGGAGGTGTTCTCGGCCGGCAGCGGATCACCCGGCTTCGACCAGCGTGCAAACGTAACGGGCCGGGGCAGTTTCACGAACCCCTGACCGCCGCGGTGGCCGGTTACCGCCAGGAGGTCTATCGGGTCGAGCCAAGGGTCGGATAGACGTAGCGCGACCCCAGACCCCGCCACTCGGCACGAGGAGGCATGCTCATGACCGGTGCCCGGACCACCACCGCGGCAGGCAAGACCCGGTTCGACGACATCTACGACAAGCCCGATCCCCGCGCGTACTTCCGCACGCTGGCCCCTCTGCGGTACGAGATACCGCAGCAGGCAAGGGACGTCTTCCGGCGCACGCTCGCCCAGCGGTCCGCGGTGCGCGGCACCCGCCTCCCGGTCACGGTCCTCGACCTCTGCTGCTCCTACGGGATCAACGCGGCGCTGCTCAACCACGACCTCACGCTCGCCGACCTCTACGCGCACTACACCAGCGCCGAGACCGACGCCCTCACCCGCGGTGAACTCATCGAGTCCGACAAGGAGTTCTACGCCTCGCGGCGGCGGACGGACGCGGTCCCGGTCATCGGTCTCGACACCGCCGACAACGCCACCCGGTACGCCCTGGAGGTGGGGTTGCTCGACGAGGCCTATGCCGAGAACCTCGAGCGTCATCCGCCCAGCAGCGAGCTGCGCCGTGCCGTGGGGCGCGTCGGCCTGATCACGGTCACCGGAGGCATCGGCTACATCACCCACCGCACCTTCGACGCGCTCCTCGACGCGACGCGCATTCCGGTGTGGGTGAGCGCGTTCGTCCTGCGCACGGTGCCCTTCCAGCAGATCGTGGACGTCCTGGACGCCCACGGTCTCGCCACCGACACCGACCCCGAACGGACCTATCCGCAGCGGCTGTTCAGCGATCCCGCCGAGCAGGCCGCCGCCGTGGAGCAGGTACTCAAGGCCGGTGACGACCCCACGGGTCTGGAGGCGGAGGGCCGGTACTACACCCGCCTCCACCAGTCACGGCCCCGGCCGGCGTAACCCCGGGCGAGTCGGGCGAACGTGGTGCGGGGCGTGGTCCGACCACGCCCCGCTCAGCTGGTGAAGAACTCGCTGACCTGCTCGGCGAACTGCTGCGGGCTCCCCTCGTGCACCGAGTGCCCGACCGGGATCGTGATCACCCGGGAGTCGGGGATCGCCGTGGCCATGTCGGGGATGCGCCCCTGCGGCATGCTGCTGTCCGGGCCGCCCGCCACGATCAGGGTCGGTGCGACGATCTCGCCGAGCCGCTCGGCCCACTCCGGGTCGGGGTCGAAGATCTGGGCGCGGACCGCCGGGGAGACGGGCCAGTCGAAGTCGATGGCCTCCTCGGGGCGGGGCGCCTCGACCCAGTCGCGCGGATAGGGCGGCGGCGTCTCCTCCAGGACGAGGCGCTCGACGCGGTCCGGGTGCTCCTCGGCGAGCAGGTACGCCACGACCCCGCCCATGGAGTGGCCGACGACGCCGACGCGGTCGAGGCCGAGCTCGTCGAGGAAGCCGAGCACGTCGTCGCGCATCAGCTCGACCGAGTACTCGTCGGGCCAGTCGCTCTCCCCGTGCCCGCGCAGATCGAGCGCGTACACCCGCCACTCCTGGCCGAGCATCTGGCCGACCTGCTCCCAGGACTCCGAGGAACCGCCCAGCCCGTGCAGCAGCACGACAGGCGCTCCGTACGAGTCGCCCCAGGTCCGATAGGCCAGGCGTACGTCGCCCACATCCACCACTGCGTGATCGCTCATGCCCCTGACGCTACAGCGCGGCGCCCGAACCATTGAGCAGTGGCCTAGACCCATGCTAGAAAGCGCTTGCTCTTCTCGCCTGCCCCCCGCGCCTCTCTCGCCTCACCCCTCCCCTCCCCTTTTCTTCTCTCCCCTCCCCCTCCACCATCGGAGACCCCATGCACTCTCCTTGGTCCCGCCGCGCCTTCCTGCTCACCACCGGCGGCTCCGCGCTCGCCCTGACGGCCTCGGGGCTGCTGCCCTCGGACGAGGCGACGGCGGCGGTGGCCGCCGACGAGTACGCGGCGCTGCGTGCCAAGTGGCGCACCCTGATACTCGGCGAGGGCTTCTCCCCCACGGCCGAGCCCTTCAAGAGCCGCCTTGCCGCACTCGGCACCACCGCACGGGAGTTGCGCGCCGCCATGGCCCCCGCCGCGGGCTCCCTGTGGCCGGACATCTCCTACGCCGACCCCGACCCGGACACCGACCAGGAGTCGTACGGCTACTCGGCGAACGTGGTGACCGGCTACAGCAGGCTCAACACCATGGCCCAGGCCTACCGCCACGAGGGCACGGGCCTGACCGGCGACGCGGGGCTCAAGGCCGACATCCTCACCGGCCTCGATCATCTCTACGCGCAGGTCTACAACGAGAATCAGGCGCGGTTCGGCAACTGGTACAGCTGGCAGATAGGCGCCCCGCAGAACCTCCTCGACGTGTGCGTGCTGATGTACGACCACCTGTCGGCGACCCAAGTGGCCGACTACTGTGCGGCCGCCGACCACTTCGTGCCCGACTCGGCGGTGGGCAGCTACACCGGCACAAGCACCGGAGCGAACCGCGTCGACCTGTGCCGGGTGCTCGCCCTGCGCGGGGTCGTCGGCGACTCCTCCGCGAAGATCGCCCTGGCCAGGGACGCCCTGTCCCCCGTCTTCCCGTACGTGACGACCGGCGACGGCCTCTACACCAACGGCTCGTTCATCCAGCACACCACCGTGCCCTACACGGGCTCGTACGGATCGGTGATGCTCGGCGGGCTCGGCATGCTCTTCGCCCTGCTGCGCGGCTCCGGTTGGGAGGTCACCGACACCAAGAAGCAGATCGTCTTCGACGCCGTGGAGAAGGCGTGGGCCCCGTTCATCTACAACGGTCTCGTCATGGACGGCGTGGCGGGCCGCGCCATCAGCCGCGGTCTTTCCGCCTCCGACGCCACCAGGACCCAGGCCGACGACCACCGGCGCGGCCACCCCATCATGGCCGCCGTGGTGCTGCTCGGGCAGGGCGCGAGCGCGGCCGAGAACGCGCGCTGGCGCGGCCTGGTCAAGGGCTGGATGCGGCGCGACTACTACAGCCCGCCGCTGAGCGACTCCTCGCTCGGCCTGACGGGTCTGGCCCGTCTGCAGGCCGTCGAGGACGACGCTTCGGTGAGCGCGATCGCCGAGCCCACCGGCCACCGCCTCTTTCCCGACATGGCGCGCGCCACGCACCGGCGCCCCGGCTGGGCGGCTTCGATCAGCATGGCCGATCCCCGCATCACGTACTACGAGACGGGCAACGGCGAGAATCTGCGCGGCTGGCACACCGGCTCCGGAATGCTCTACTGGTGGGGCGACACCTACGCCAACGGGCAGTACAGCGACGCCTTCTGGCCCACCGTCGACCCCTACCGGCTGCCCGGCATCACCGCGTCGCGCAAGGCGCTCGCGGACGCGGCGGGCGGCGACTGGGGCGCGTCGATGCCGGACGTGAAGTGGGTGGGCGGCGCGAGTGACGGCGGGCGCGCCGCCATCGGGCAGTACTTGAAGGGCTTGCAGAGCACCCTGCGCGCGAAGAAGTCGTGGTTCTGCCTGGACGACGCGATCGTCTGCCTGGGCGCGGGCATCGTCTGCACGGACGGCGCGGCGGTCGAGACGACCGTCGAGAACCGCAACCTCGGACCGACGGGCACCGCCTCCTTCCAGGTGGACGGCGCCGCCAAGCCGACCAGCGCCCCCTGGTCGGCGACCCTCACCGGCGCCAAGTGGGCACACATCGGGGGCCACGGCGGCTACGTCTTTCCCGGCGGCGCGACGGTGAAGGCGCTGCGCGAGGAGCGCACCGGCAAGTGGAGCGACATCAACAAGGGCGGCGCCACGACCGCGATCGCCCGCAAGTACCTCACGATGTACGTCGACCACGGCACCGCACCGACCAACGGGACGTACGCCTACGCCCTGCTGCCGGGAGCGAGCGCGGCGCAGACGGCGGCGCGGTCCGCCGACACCGGATGGCTCCAGATCCTGGCCAACTCCGACGACCAGCAGGGGATTTACGTCCCCTCGCTCGGCTTCACCGGCGTCAACTTCTGGTTCGGCGGCACGGTGGGCAAGCTCACCGCGAGCGCCCCCTGTTCGGTGCAGATCAGCGAGAAGAGCGACGGCACCGCGGTCATCTGCGTCAGCGACCCGATGCGCGCCCAGACCTCCCTGACCCTGACCTGGCAGCGCGCCGTGTCCGCGGTGACGGCCAAGCCGGCCACCGTCACATCGGCGGTCACGGGCGCGTCCCTGAAGCTGGCCTTCGGGAATCTGAGCGGCACGAGGGGGGCCAGTCAGCGGATCAGCGTCAGGCTGGGCAGCTCTTAGCAGCGATGCTTTCCGGTCGACCCTCGATTCCGGTAGAAAATCGAATCAACTGTCGCCGCAGGTCAGGCAGTTGTTCTTGGTTGCACCATCACTTCCGGTCCACATGCTGGACACCACAAGCGCACCCTGCGGCACACCCCTCCGCCCGCTCTGAGCTGCCCGAACACTCATCGGGTGACCGCTGAGCGGACACAAGCATCCGGAAATCGACCATGCATTTGGTGCTCACTCTCCGCACCGGCAAGACTCCCGTCCGCAACCAGAAAACCCCCCGCATCAAAGGAGAGTTGACGTGCGTTTCTTCCTCAAGACGGTGGGCGCCACCGCTGTCGTGGCCGCCTGTGTGATGTCCGGAACCGCTGGCACCGCGCAGGCCCAGCCGAAGGCCGCCCCCGCCGGCCTCTACGCGCCCTCGTCACTGGTCCTCGCCGTCGGCCAGGGCGAAGAGGCGGACACCGCGACCATGCAGCGCGCCGTGACCCTGACCTGTACGCCCAAGTCGGCCTCGGGCAGCCACCCCGCCGCGTCCGCAGCGTGCGCCGAACTGACGGCGGCCAACGGTGAGTTCGCCCGCCTGGTCGCCAAGACGCCCGGCATGGCCTGCACGAAGGAGTGGAAGCCCGTCGTCGTCTCCGTGGACGGCGTGTGGCAGGGCAGACGAGTCGCATGGTCCGCGACCTTCGGCAACAGCTGCGAGATGGGGGCGAGCCTGACGGGCGGCGCGACCCTCACGTTCTGACCCTGCCTTTCGCACGCCTTGGACGCCATCCCGAACGGCGTCCAAGGCGCTGGCCGTCCCGGGACAGGGGCGGCCTTTGCTCACCCGGGAACGCCCAGCTTCTCCAGGACGCGGGCGCGCAGCAGCTCGTACTCGTCGCACAGGCGGCGGATCTGCGGGGGCCGCACGATGACAACGCCCCCGCTGACGATCTCCTCCGGCATGAACTGCTCGCGAGTGAGGTCGACTTCCAGGCCTTCGCCCAGGCGGTTCCACCAGTGATGGTCGGTCCACTCGCCCGCGACCCGCACCTCGCCCCGTATCAGCTCGCCGCCCAGCAGGTCCTGGAGCACCAGCGCGGTGACGCCGCACTGGCCGCGGGCCGGGTTGTCCGGAGGCCAGACGTGGGAGGAGTCCGACGGGTAGGTGTCAGGGCCCCAACTGGCGCGCACGGCTTCTTCGATGTCGGTGAGGATCAGTGGGCTCATGGCCGGAATCGTCGCAGCCGCCACTGACAATCCGACCCCCGTGCACCCGCACGACCCGCCCGCTCCAGCCCCGGCTACTCTGACGCATGACCGTGATCCACGCCCCGGAAATCAGCACCGCCCGCCTCGTCCTCGTACCCCTTCGGGTCGAGCACGCCGACGAGATGGCCGATGTGCTCTCCGACCCCGCCCTGCATGCCTTTATCGGCGGGTCTCCCGACGACTCGCAGGCCCTGCGCGCCCGTTACGGGCGTATGACCGCCGGGGCGCCCGACCCGGCGGTCTCCTGGTGCAACTGGGTGCTGCGGCTGCGCGACGAGGGGTGTCTGGTCGGGACGGTGCAGGCCACGGTCGGGCCCGGCGGCGACGGAGCGCTGGTCGCGGAGATCGCCTGGGTGGTGGGAACTCCCTGGCAGGGGCGCGGTTATGCCGTGGAGGCGGCCCGTGGTCTCGCCGGGTGGCTGGCGGGGCAGCCAGACGTGCTCCGCGTCATCGCGCACGTCCACCCGGACCACCGAGCCTCGGCCGCCGTTGCCGCCGCCGCGGGGCTCGCCCCCACGGACGAGTGGCACGACGGCGAGGTCAAGTGGCAGCGGGCGCTGGAGCGTTGAGCGAGGGCACTCGGCCGGCAGCCGCGGCGCACGCCGCAGTACCCGTCCTCGCTGCCCACGCCGTCGGGCCGCCCCGTCAGCCGCAGCCGCGCCCCCGAGGCCTTCGCGCACCGCGTCGGGGACGTGGATCGGCTCGGCTCAGGAGTCAACGGGAAGCACGCTGCGGCTGACATCGGGTTCCCCCGACGACAGGGTCAGTACGGGCGGTCGCCCGCGATCGCGACCCGTTCGGCCACGCGACGGTGCGGGGCGTAGTCGTCGACCGCGTAGTGCTGGGTGGAGCGGTTGTCCCAGAAGGCGACGTCACCGGCCTGCCAGTGGAACCGCACCTGGTACTCGGGGACCTGCGCCTGGCGCACCAGGTAGCTCAGGAGCCGGTCGCTCTCGGAGCGCTCCATGCCCACGATGTGCGTGGTGAAGGAGGTGTTCACGAAGAGCATCTTGCGCCCGGTCTCCGGGTGCCTGCGCACGACGGGGTGGGTGACCGGCGGGAACTGCTCCTGGAGCGGGATCAGCTTCTCGGGGCCGTAGAAGCGCACGAAACCGGGGATGAAGTCGTGCACCGCCTGCGCGTCCTCGATGCGGGCCTTCACCTCGTCGGGGAGGTTGTCGTACGCGGCAGCCATGTCCGCCCACATGGTGTCGCCGCCTACCGGCGGCACCTCACGCAGTTGCAGGACGGCACCGAGCGCGGGGTTCTCGCGGAAGGTGACGTCGGCGTGCCAGACGTTCTCGTACGTGGGGATGCCGCTGCCGCCCTTGTCGAACCGGACGACATCCTCGGCCGAGCCGCGCGCGAGCAGCGGGTTGGTCTCCAACTCGCCCCAGTTGAGGGCGAAGGCGCGCTGCTGCTCGGAGGTGATGTCCGCGCCCCGGAAGAAGAGCACCTTCCACTCCAAGAGGGCACGGTTGAGCTCCTCGCGCAGCGCCGGAGTCAGCGGCTGCGCGAGGTCGACGCCGCGGATCTCGGCGCCGATGATGCGTCCCTGCGGCACGACGTCGAGCAGTTCGTAGGGGCGCTCTTCCCAGCCTTCGGGGACGCGGCGCAGGGTGCGGCGGCCTTCGTACATGCCGTCGGCGGGAACGCGGGCGTCACGCAGGGCGGGAGCGACGGGGGAACCCACCGTCGCGTAGGAAACCACGGTCATGGTGATCCTTCAGTTGTGAGTGAACGGGTGGCGTCACGGAGGGGAAACTCCGGACGGTCGGGAACGGATTCCCGGGCAGCTAGCGACCCGATCGCTCGCACCCGCGCCGCCACGGGACCATGAAGGTCCTCTCGGCGGCGGTCAGGTGCTGGATCATGCACGCCATTGTGTATGGCTATGCCTTGCGGAGCAAACCCCCGTACTCGTAGATCCCCTTGTTCTGCTCGGTGGCTCCCAGATAGGGGGCCAGGTCGGCGTGGACGGGGGCGAGCGGCGGCTGGTCCGCGTCGGGCCGCCAGTCGACCAGATTCACCAGGCCGGGTTCGACCGGCACCAGACCGTCCAGGAGGGCGTCGACCTCGGCCGGGGTGCGCGTCTGCCAGGGCACTCCGCCGCCGGAGATGTGCGCGCTCATCGCGGCGCCGCGGGCCGGGTCGTCGGCCACGACCTGCGAAAGACCGAGGTAGCTGCCGGGCGCCGCCCGGTCGATGATCGTGCGCAGCACACCGCGGGGGCCGTCGGCGTCGGTCAGGTGGTGCACCACCGACAGGAAGAGCACCGCGACCGGCTCGTCGAAGTCGATGAGGCGGGTCATGTCGGGATGGCCGAGGATCGCGTCCTGCTCACGCATGTCGCCGTGGATGACGGTGGTGGTGGAGTCGTCGGCGAGCAGCGCCCTGCCGTGCGCGAGGACGATCGGGTCGATGTCCACGTAGACGACCCGGGTGTCCGGTGCGAAGCGCCGTGCGACCTGGTGGACGTTGTCGTCGGTCGGCAGTCCGCAGCCCATGTCGATGAACTGGCGGATCCCCGCCTCCGTCAGGTGCCGTACTACGCGGAACAGGAACTCGCGGTTCTGCCGGGCGATGTCCACGCACTCGGGGAAGTCGGGCAGCGTCCGCAGCAGGAACTCGCGGTCGACCGCGTAGTTGTCCTTGCCGCCGAGCATCCAGCCGTAGGCGCGTGCCGACGTCGGCACGTCGAAGGGAATGGACGATCTTGTCGACAGGTCTTCTGCGGCCACAGCGCGTTCTCCGCCTCTCCCCCGGGGACATGAGTGTGTGCTCCGTCGTGCTCCGTCACGGCGACACTATCCCGCTGCCCACGGCCGGGTGAACCCGGTACCGATCAGCAACAGGCGTGCCCACAGGGGCGGTTGGGAAAACGGCCCGGAACGGGCGGCATGACATCGGACACCCACCCGCCCGCGACGCGGCGAGATGGCGCATGATCGGACGTGCGCGAGTCACGTACCACCCGATACGTACCACCAGAGAGGACCTCCCCATGGAAGACCGCTTCGACGTCGTCGTGCTCGGAGCAGGACCCGGCGGCTATGTGGCCGCCATCCGCGCCGCCCAGCTGGGCAAGCGGGTAGCGGTCGTCGAGGAGAAGTACTGGGGAGGTGTCTGCCTCAACGTCGGCTGTATCCCGACCAAGGCGCTGCTGCGCAACGCCGAGCTGGCCCATCTGTTCACGCACGAGCAGAAGACGTACGGCATCAAGGTCGACGGCAACGTCTCCTTCGACTACGGCGAGGCGTTCAACCGCAGCCGCACGGTCGCGGACGGCCGCGTCAAGGGCGTCCACTTCCTGATGAAGAAGAACAAGATCACGGAGTTCGACGGCCGGGGCACCTTCCTCGACGCGAACACCCTCCAGGTCGCCAAGTCGGACGGCTCCACGGACACGATCACGTTCGAGAACTGCATCATCGCCACGGGCGCCACGCCGAAGCTGCTGCCCGGCACGCGGCGCTCCGAGCGCGTCGTCACGTACGAGGAGCAGATCCTCGCCGACTCCGTGCCGCAGTCCATCGTGATCGCGGGCGCCGGCGCCATCGGCATCGAGTTCGCCTACGTCCTGCACAACTACGGCGTGAAGGTCACGATCGTCGAGTTCCTCGACCGCATCGCGCCCCTGGAGGACGCGGACGTCTCGACGGAGCTGGCCAAGCAGTACCGCAAGCTCGGCATCGACGTGAAGACCTCGACCCGCGTCGAGTCGATCGACGAGTCGGGCCCGCAGGTCAAGGTCACGGTGACCGGCAAGGACGGCAAGCAGGAGGTCCTGGAGGCGGACAAGGTCCTGCAGGCCATCGGCTTCGCCCCGAACGTCACCGGCTTCGGCCTTGAGGCGACGGGCGTGGCGCTGACCGAGCGCGGCGCCATCGACATCGACGGGCACGGTCGGACGAACGTGCCGCACATCTATGCCATCGGCGACGTCACGGCGAAGCTGATGCTCGCGCACACCGCCGAGTCGATGGGCGTCGTGGCCGCCGAGACCCTCTCCGGGGCCGAGACGATGGAACTCGACTACCCGATGATCCCGCGGGCCACCTACTCCCAGCCGCAGATCGCCAGCTTCGGCTGGACCGAGGCGCAGGCGAAGGAGAAGGGCTTCGACGTCAAGGTCGCCAAGTTCCCCTTCATGGCGAACGGCAAGGCGCACGGCCTGGGCGACACCACCGGCTTCGTGAAGATCATCAGCGACGCGCGGTACGGCGAGATCATCGGCGCCCACCTGATCGGCCCGGACGTCACCGAGCTGCTTCCCGAGCTGACCCTGGCCCAGCAGTGGGACCTGACGGTGCACGAGGTCGCGCGCAACGTCCACGCGCACCCCACGCTCGGCGAGGCGGTCAAGGAAGCGGTGCACGGCCTGGCCGGGCACATGATCAACTTCTAGCGGCCCCGCGTCCCCGGGGCGCGCCCCGCCACTGCGCCGAACGGCTCAAGTGGCGGGGCCGCCCGGTCCGGAAGATCCTTGGTCAGAACGCGTCGTTACGCTCGTCACGCCTCGGGGGCGAGGGAGGCAGCAGCCGATGTTCTCTGGCCTGGGCCGATTCGTGGTCCGTCGCCCGTGGTGGATCATCCTGGCGTGGGTCGTGGCGGCCGGCGCGGTGATCTCCCTGGCGCCGAAACTCACCTCGAGCAGCGACGAGGCAAGCTTCCTGCCGGACCATTACGAGTCCATCCGCGCGGCGGACGTGCAGGAAACGGAGTTCCCCAAACAGCAGAACGTCGGCGCGATCATCGTCTTCCAGCGCTCCGACGGCGGAACGCTGACGGCGGCCGACTCCGCGGACGTCGCCCGCGTCTCCAAGGACCTGCAGGCCAAGAAGATCCCCCAGGTGCAGGCGGTAGTACCGGGCGCGGTCTCGCCCAACAAGCTCGTGCAGACCTCGGTCGTCGCGATGCCCAAGATGACCAACCCCGAGGACACCGCACAGCAGGACGCCGTCAAAGACCTGCGGTCCGATCTGAAGCCCGAGCTGAAGAACACGGACCTGTCCGCCGGGATCACCGGCTCCGCCGCCCAGGCGCTCGACGAGAGCGACGCCTCGGAGCGGGCCGGCCTTCTCGTCGGGGTCGGCACGATCGTGATCATCATCGTGCTGCTCCTGGTGATCTTCCGGAGCCCGATCATCGCGCTGCTTCCCGTGGTCCTCATCGGCCTCATCTCGCCGATGGCGACCGGTCTGATCGCCTCCGCGAACAAGGCCTTCGACATGAAGGCCGACTCCTCCATCCAGGAACTGCTCACCGTCGTCCTGTTCGGCGTCGGCACGGACTACATCCTCTTCCTGCTCTTCCGCTACCGGGAGGCCCTGCGGGCGGGCGAGGATCCCAAGGGCGGCATGGTGCATGCCGTCGAGCGGGTCGGCGAGGCGATCACCTCGGCGGCCGGCGCCGTCATCGTCGCGTTCGCCGCCCTGACGCTCTCCTCGCTCGGCATGCTGCGCTCCATGGGCCCTGCCCTGGCCATCGCGGTCTTCGTGACCCTGCTGGCCGGGCTCACCCTGGTCCCCGCCGTCGTCTCGCTGCTCGGCACGAAGGTGTTCTGGCCCTCGAAGTCGTGGCAGAAGGAGCCGCAGGGCACCGGCTTCGCGCGGCTCGGCACCTCCATCGCCCGCAAGCCCGCCGTCTGGGCCCTGGTCTCCGCCCTGTTCATGGGCGCGCTCACCCTGGGTGCCCTGGGATACCGGGCCAACTTCGACCTGGCGGGCTCCTCGCTGCCCAAGGACAAGGAGTCGATGGTCGCCCTGGACAACCTCCAGAAGGGCTTCCCCGCGGGCTCCACCGACCCGACCTCCGTCTACCTCACCTCGAAGGACGACGGGCCGCTCCCCGCAGCGCGCACGGCCGCCTTCCGGACACAGCTTGCCGACATCCAGGGCGTGGGCAAGGTCTCCGCTCCCCAGCCGAGCAAGGACCGGACGACGGCGTCGTTCTCCGTGATCCTCGCCGACCCGCCCGCCTCCGACAGGGCTCTGGAGACGGTCAAGGACCGGCTGCGCCCGACCGCCCACCAGGACGCGCCGTCCGGCACCGAGGCGCTGGTCGGCGGCACGACGGCGGTCTACGTCGACATCAACAAGGCCGTGGACCGCGACTACTCGGTGGTCTTCCCGGTCGCCGCGCTCGCCATCATGGTCATCCTCGGCCTGCTGCTGCGCAGCTTCGTGGCGCCCTGGTACCTGATGCTGTCGGTGGCCCTCGGCTTCGGCGCGACCCTGGGCGCGACCTCGCTGCTCTTCCAGCAGATCGGCAGCCAGCCAGGGCTGATGTTCATGCTGCCCGTGATCATGTATCTGTTCGTGGTCGCCCTCGGCACGGACTACAACATCCTGATGGTCTCGCGCCTGCGCGAAGAAGCCCGCGAGGGCCGTACCCCGCACGACGCGGCGGGCACGGCGGTGCGCCACTCGGGCCCGACGATCGGCTCGGCGGGCGTGATCCTCGCGGGCACGTTCGCGACCCTCATGCTCGCGGGCAACTCGACGCTCTCCCAGATGGGCTTCTCCCTCTCCTTCGGCATCCTCATCGCCGCCTTCGTCATGGCGATGATCTTCACGCCCGCGCTGACGGCACTCATCGGGCACGCGGCCTGGTGGCCGGGGCACGGGGACCGGAAACGCGAGAGAAGCGAACGGCCGGACGAGGAAGACGAGTTGGGATCCGGAAGCACGCGGAGCTAGCGCGCGATGGACACGGCCCTATACCCCTTCGCCGTACGCCGCCGAGAGCGCTTGGGCGTCCGCGTACGAGGGCAGGTCATCCGGCACCGCGCCGCCCCGGCCGATCGAGTGTGCCGCCTCGACTGCGGCGTGCACCGCGGCGCGGAAGAGCAGCGAGCCGCTGCTCACCCGGCGCACGCCGAGCTCCGCGAGGCGCCGGTAGGTCAGGGCGCCGGGCGCGAAGAGGATGTTCAGCGGGATGTCGAGCACGCCGTCGACCAGCCCTGTGATGGTCTTGTCGTCCTGGAGGCCGGGGACGAACAGGCCGTCGGCGCCCGCCTGTTGGTAGTCCGCGGCCCGGCGTTCGGTCTCCCGGGCTTCCCCGGCGTGCAGCCAGTACGTGTCCGTGCGCGCGTTGACGAACAGGTCGGGGACACTCTCCTTGACGGCGCGGATCAGCTCGCACTGCAGTGCCGTGTCGGCCAGCGTCCCGTCCGGGCGCCCGTCCTCGATGTTCACGCCCACCACGCCCGCCCGGGCCAGTTCCGCGGCAAGGGCCGCGACCTCCTCGGGCCGCTCGCCGAAGCCGCCCTCGATGTCCACGGTGATCAGGGCGGGCAGCCGGGCCAGGCCGCGTGCCAGGCGAAGGGTCTCCTGCCGGGTGCCGCCCGTGGCGTCCGCCTTGCCGGCGGCTGCCGCCACACCGAGGCTGGTGGTG
Organism: Streptomyces sp. NPDC055189; assembly: GCF_053606765.1. Taxonomy (NCBI): domain Bacteria; kingdom Bacillati; phylum Actinomycetota; class Actinomycetes; order Kitasatosporales; family Streptomycetaceae; genus Streptomyces; species Streptomyces sp. NPDC055189. The sequence goes on along the minus strand of NZ_JBSGSG010000028.1, from coordinate 27,922 downwards.
CCGATCGCGGGGAACCCCGCACCGGCGAGCGCGGCGGCGGAGGCGTGATCCCACGCGTTGGGAAGGAGCAGGGGTTCGCCGGTGCGGTGCAGGACGCGGAACTGGGTGGCTCGATCGGCGTAGGTCATGCCCGGACCGTAGCCCCGCGTCGGTTCGGCGACCACCGAAACGTCCTGCTGGGCAGGGGTCCGCGGCGACTCCCGGACACCTCTTCGAAAACTTCCGGGAAAATGTTCCGCCGTTGTGTCGAGAACGGGTGGTCGGCCCCGACGTCCCCTGTGAGAGTTGCCCACAAGGGGTGACCACCGCACAAGTCGAGGAGATACGTCATGAAGTACCTGGTGATGGTGCAGGGCACGCAGGCGGACTACGAGGCGCAGAGCGGCAAGGCCAACGCGCACAGCCCGGCGTGGGGGGAGAAGGACCTGCAGGCGATGTTCGAATTCATGGGCGCGCTCAACAACGACCTGGCCGAGTCCGGGGAGCTGGTCGACGGGCAGGGCCTGTCCGAGCCCGCCCAGACGCGCCTGGTCGACGTGGACAAGGAGGGCCGCCCGGTCATCACGGACGGTCCCTACGGCGAGACGAAGGAAGTACTCGCCGGTTACTGGGTCCTCGAATGCGAGAGCCTGGACCGCGTCACCGAGATCGCCAACCGCATCCAGCAGTGCCCGTGCCCCCAGGGTGCCCCCCTCTACCCCGTGGTGATCCGTCCCATCATGGGCGGCCCCGAAGACGCGTCCTGAACGGCACATCCGCGACCGAGGACCTGCTGCGCCTGCACGCGCCGCAGGTCCTCGGCGCGCTCGTACGCCGGTACGGGCACTTCGGCGAGGCCGAGGACGCCGTGCAGGAGGCGCTGCTCGCCGCCGCCCGGCAGTGGCCCGAACAGGGCGTGCCCGACAATCCGCGGGGCTGGCTGATCAGGGTGGCGTCGCGGCGGCTCATGGATCAGCTGCGCAGCGACGAGGCCCGGCGCAGGCGCGAGGAGGAGGCCGCACAGCTGTCGCCGCGGGACGCCTTCACGGCGCCGCCGCCGGGCGAGAGCCGTGCGCCGTCCGAGGACGACACCCTGACCCTGCTGTTCCTGTGCTCCCATCCGGTGCTGAGCCCGGCGGCGCAGGTCGCGCTGACGCTGCGCGCGGTCGGCGGTCTGACCACGGCCGAGATCGCGCGCGCCCATCTCGTGCCCGAGGCGACCATGGCGCAGCGGATCAGCCGGGCGAAGGCGAAGGTCAAGGGGGTGCCCTTCGAGCAGCCGCGCCGCAAGGACCGTGATCAGCGGCTCGCGGTGGTGCTCCAGGTCCTCTACCTCATCTTCAACGAGGGCTACACGGCGACATCGGGCGACGCCCTGCACCGCGCCGACCTGGCACGCGAGGCGATCCGGCTCACCCGGTCCGTGCGCACGCTGCTGCCCGCGGACGGCGCGGTGACCGGGCTGCTCGCGCTCATGCTGCTCACCGAGGCCCGCAGCGCGGCGCGCACCGGCCCGCACGGGGAGCTGATCCCGCTGGACGAGCAGGACCGCTCGCGCTGGGACCGCCGCGCGATCGAGGAGGGCTCCACGCTTGTCGAGAAGGCCCTGTCCCAAGGCCCTGCGGGCCCATACCAGTTGCAGGCGGCGATCGCCGCGCTGCACGACGAGGCGGCGGGCGCCGACGACACCGACTGGCCGCAGATCCTCGCCCTCTACGACATCCTCGTACGCCGTACTCCCGAGCCCATGGCCGAGCTGAGCCGGGCCGTGGCCTTCGCCATGGTGCACGGGCCGAGTGCCGGGCTCGCCGAAGTCGCGGCGCTGGAGGACCGGTTGGCGGGCCATCACCGCCTCGATGCGGTGCGCGCCCATCTCCTGGAGCGGGCGGGCGACACCGAAGGGGCCCGCGCCGCCTACCAATTGGCGGCCAGGCGTACGCTGAGCATCCCCGAGACGCGCTACTTGCAGATGCGTGCGGCCCGCCTGCTGTCCACCTGAGTACGGAGAACGAGATGATCGGCGTCCCGGCGGGGAAGGTGACGCTGACGGACCGGCGTACACAGCGCAGCTGGGCGGTCGACGTCGCGGCCCACGAACTCGCGCCGTTCCCCGTCACGCAGGAGCAGTACGCCGAGGTCACCGGCGAGCGGCCGAGCAGCGCGACCGGCGAGCGGCTGCCCGTGGAGGGCGTTTCCTGGCTGGACGCGGTCCGGTTCTGCAACGCCCTGTCCCTGCGCGAGGGACTGGCACCCGCCTACCGGCTCGGACCTGATGCCGAAGGTGTCGAGGGTGCCGACGGTGCCGAATGGGACACGGCCGCCGACGGCTACCGGCTGCCCACCGAGGCCGAGTGGGAGCACGCCTGCCGGGCCGGCACGGACGGCGCGCGCTACGGGCCGCTGGACGAGATCGCCTGGTACGGCGGCAACGGCTCCGGGCGGATCCACGAGGTGGGCGGCAAGCAGCCCAACGCGTGGGGCCTGCACGACATGCTGGGCAACGTGTGGGAATGGTGCTGGAACCTCTACGACCCCGAGGTGTACGGCACCTACCGGGTCCTGCGGGGCGGCGGGTGGTTCGACGAGCACTGGAGCTGCCGGGCCTCGGTGCGCCGCCGCAGCCATCCGACGTTCCGGATCGACGATGTGGGGTTCCGTGTCGCGCGCTCTCGCGTGCGCTGACCGGACGCGGCGAGCGGTTCCGCCACCCGCCGGTCACGTAACGCAGCTCACACGAACAGGGCCCCGACCTGGGAACACCAGGAGTTGGTTCACCGTTGAACAGTACGTAGGTCCCGACCGCGATTCCCCCGTCCGGCCGGGGCCTACATCTATTTCCGACCGTTCATGTCCATTCCGTTCCGTTTCACGCCTTCGAGCGCGAATATGCCAACCGCACCGCACGGCGCACGTCCGGACGGCATCATGCGGTCATGGACGGTGCCAAGCCTGTGCAGGTCTTGTTCACGCCCGACGAGTACGAAACGGTCCTGCGGAACGCGGACCAGCTCGGCCTCCCGGTCGATGAGTTCATACGCCGGGCCGTGATCGTCGACGCCACGCAGCCCCCCTGCCCCGCCGACGCCGCACAGCCGCCGTGCCCCACCTCGGGGGCCCGGCGCGGCTCCGGCGTTCCGGCGCCCGTGCCGCCCATCCGCCGCAGCCCGGCAGCTGGTGGCACTCCCGCGCTCCAGCGCTTCCTGGACACCCTCGCGGCTGCGGTGGAACCCGATGCCGATGAGCAGGTTCCACCGCAGCCGACGGTCCGCAGCTGTTCGGGGCAGTGACGCCCGGCGCGGGGGTCCTCAGGCCAGGGAGATCTCCGGCTTGTACAGGTCAAGCCAGAGCGCGAGATCCAGCGTGCGCTCAAGGCCGCGCCGGGACGCCTGGGTGATCTGCGGTACGTCGCGTCCCGCCGCCCGTGCCACCCGGTCCCGGTCGACGAGGTCGAAGACCGGATGGGCGGGCTCGCCGAGCAGGTCCTTGACGTGTTCCTGGAGGGCGATGGCGTACTTGGGGTCCTGCGTGGAGGGATAAGGGCTCTTCACGCGGTCGTACACCGAGCGCGGCAGGACGTCCGCCGTCGCCTCCCGCAGGAGCGTCTTCTCCCTGCCGTCGAAGGACTTCAGGGACCAGGGGGCGTTGTAGACGTACTCGACCAGGCGGTGGTCGCAGAACGGCACCCGCACCTCGAGGCCCACGGCCATGCTCGCGCGGTCCTTGCGGTCGAGCAGGACACGCACGAACCGGGTCAGGTGCAGATGGCAGATCTTGCGCATCCGGAACTCGAAGTCGCTCTCGCCCTCCAGACGCCGGATCCCGGCGACCGCCGTGTCGTAGCTGCGCCGGATGTACGCGGGCAGGTCGAGGGCGGCGGCGAGGTCCGGGCGCAGGACGTCCGCGTCGTCGCCGAAGTGCTCGGCGAACCGCACCAGCCAGGGGAAGGTGTCGGCGTTACGGGCGTCTTCGTCGAAGAACTGCAGGTAGCCGCCGAAGACCTCGTCCGCCGACTCCCCCGACAGCGCGACCGTCGAGTGTTCGCGGATGGCCCGGAAGAGGAGGTAGAGGGAGGCGTCCATGTCGCCGAAGCCCATGGGCAGGTCGCGGGCGCGGATCATCTTGGCCCGCACCTCGGGGTCGGCGAGGGCGTGCGAGTCCAGGACGATGTCGCGGTGATCGGTGCCGGAGGCCTTGGCCACGTCGTGCACGTAGGGCGTGTCCGGGGTGGGGCGCAGCTCGTCGGCGACGAAGTTCTCGCTCTGGCCGACGAAGTCGACGGCGAAACTGCGCACGGTCTCGCCCGCTTCACCGAGCTGGCGTGCGGCGATCGCGGTCATCGCGGAGGAGTCGAGGCCACCGGACAGGAGCGTGCAGCGCGGCACGTCCGAGACGAGCTGGCGGCGCACGATGTCGTCGAGGAGCTCGCGCACCTTGGCGACGGACTCCTCGCGGCCGTCGGGGTGCGGGCGGGTTTCCAGCTGCCAGTAGGCGTGGCGGCGCAGGCCGCCGCGGTCGACGGTCACGACCGTGCCGGGTTCGACCTCGTTCATGCCGTCCCATACGGCGTGACCCGGTGTCTTGACGAAGGTGAAGAGTTCCCGCAGGCCGTCGGTGGTCACCTTGGCGCGGGCCAGCGGGTTGGCGAGGATCGCCTTGGGTTCGGAGCCGAACAGGACGCCGTCGGGGGTCTCGTAGTAGTAGAAGGGCTTGATGCCCATCCGGTCGCGGATCATGACGAGCTTGTCGTGCCGCCCGTCCCACACCGCGAACGCGTACATGCCGTTGAGGCGTTCGGCGACCGCCTCGCCCCATTCCAGATAGCCGCGCAGGACGACTTCGGTGTCGGATTCGGTGGTGAACTCATGGCCGCGACCGGTCAGTTCGCGGCGCAGTTCGGTGAAGTTGTAGGTCTCCCCCGAGTAGACGAGGGCGACGGTGCCGCGCGGTGTGCGCGCGGTCATGGGCTGGCGCCCGCCGGGCAGGTCGATGATGGCGAGCCTGCGGTGCCCGAGTCCGGCGGGCCCTTCGATCCAGGTGCCGCGGTCGTCGGGGCCGCGGCAGGACATCGTCTCGGTCATCGCGTCCAGGGAGCCGGACACGGACCGCAGATCACGGTCGAAGGAGACCCAGCCAGTAATGCCGCACATGCGCAACCTCCTGCTTCACGCCGCCTGCGAGCCATCACCCCGAAAAGTAGGTGTAGCTAGCAGCTATGTGGCGAGCGTGCGCCTGCCGACTGCGTACGGTCAATGAGCCGGCAACACGGAGCAACACATTCCGGCCAACGGCAAAGACTTCCCCAAAGGGGCTCTCACCTGCTCTTTTCCCTAGCCGCAGGAGTGGCGCGCAGGGCATCGCGGAGCAGCGCCGCGGCGTCGTCACGGGCGTGGTCGATCGCGTCCGGGAAGACGCCGAGGCCGTGCGCGACCAGGGCTCCTTCGTGCAGCAGCATGAGCGTGCGCCCGAGCTTCGCCGCCCGGCGGGGCGCGAGGTCGCGGGCCAGACCGGTGAACAGGGCGAGCATCCAGGCCTTCTGGCCGGTGATGACCTGATACGCGGGGTGCGCGGGGTCGCTGATCTCGGCGTGCGCGTTGACCATGCTGCAGCCCTTGGTGCTGTTCTCGCCGGCCCAGTCGCGCGAGGCGTCGAAGACGGCCAGGATCCGGGCGCGCGGGGTGGTGGCGGCCTCGACGTACGGGGCGAGGAAGGCCTGCCAGCGCTCGTCACGGGCGGCCAGGTACTCGACGACGATCTGCTCCTTGGAGCCGAACCGGTCGTACAACGTCTTCTTGGTGACCCCGGCCTCGGCGGCGATGAGGTCCACCCCGACGGCATGGATACCGCGTTCGTAGAACAGCGCGCTCGCGGCATCCAGGGCGCGGCGCGCGCCCGGCGTCATGGCGATCCTCCGCGGCGCGCTCCCGGAGCCCGTGGCGGCCTTCGCGATCTCACTCACACTGTCACCCATACCTCCATAGTAAACCGATCTGTATAGTCGAGGGCGAGTAGACAGATCGGTTTACTTTTGCCGTCCGCCATCGACGGCTCGGCCAGGACCGCAGCCGGCATCGGAGGAACGCCATGAACGTCCTGCTCTCGATCGCATTCGTACTGACCTGGAGCTCCGGTTTCATCGGGGCCAAGCTGGGCGCCGGGAGCGCGTCCGCGGTGACGGTCCTGATGTGGCGGTTCCTGCCGCTGGCCCTCGCGCTCGCGGTCGTCGCCCTCACCATGGCGCGGGCGTCCTGGCGCGGTCTCACCGCGCGGGACGTCCTGCGCCAGGCGGTGGTCGGGGCGCTGTCACAGAGCGGCTATCTGCTCACCGTGTACTACGCGATCCAGCTCGGCGTCTCCAGCGGGACGACCGCCCTGATCGACGGCACCCAGCCACTGGTGGCGGGCGCGCTCGCCGGGCCGCTGCTCGGCCAGTACGTCTCGCGCACCCAGTGGGCCGGGCTCGGGCTCGGCGTCGCCGGGGTCGTCATCGTGACCGCGGCGGACGCCACGGGCGGCACCGACGCTCCCTGGTGGGCCTACGCCGTGCCGTTCCTCGGGATGTTCTCGCTGGTCGCGGCGACCTTCCTGGACCGCCGCTCCCCCACCGCCGTGTCCCCGGCGGTCTCGATGACCGTCCACTGCGCGACCAGCGCCGTCATCTTCACCGCGCTCGCGGTGGGCGCGGGCGCCGCGATCCCGCCGGCGGAGGCGTCGTTCTGGGTGGCGATCAGCTGGCTGGTGACGCTCTCCACCTTCGGCGGGTACGGGCTCTACTGGCTGATCCTGCGGCGCTCCGGGGTCACCCGGGTCAACACGCTCATGTTCCTGATGGCGCCGGTGACGGCTCTGTGGGGCGCCCTGATGTTCGGCGAACCCTTCGGCGTACAGACGGCGTTGGGCCTCGCGGTCGGACTCGCGGCGGTCGCGGTCGTGCACCGGGGCGAGTCCTCGGCACCGACGGTGGTGTGCTCGCCGCGGGAGACATCCCCGACCGGGCCGTCCCGGTACGTGCCCGCTCAGTCCGCCAGCCGGAAGTCCGCGTAGTCGAAGCCGGGCGCGACGACGCAGCTCACCAGGACCGGCTCGTCGCCGGCCGGGCGCGCCGCCTGCCACACGCCGCCGGGCACCAGGATCTGCGGGCGCTCGCCGTGCTCGACGCCCGGACCGAGGCGCATGGGCGCCGCGCCCTCCTTCGGGAGCTCGCCGTCGCCTCCCAGGCGCAGGTCCAGAGGGCCGCCGCGGTGCCACAGCCAGATCTCGTCGGAGCGCACCACGTGCCAGCGGGACTCCTCGCCCGGACAGAGCAGGAAGTAGATGGCGGTGGCCGCCCTCCGCGCGCCGGGATAGCCCGGCGGCGAGAAGGAGTGGTCCGAGGCCCAGGTCTCCACGAACCAGCCGCCTTCGGGGTGCGGCTCCATGCCCAGCTCGCGCGCCAGGTACGGGGGTTCATTCGCCTCGCTCATGCGTGCTCTCCGTTCCGGAAGTGGCGCGGCCGTCGGCTTCACCGCCCGGTCGACGATACGCAGAAGGAGCGGCGCGTGCGCCGGACGCGCCCTGCGGGGCACGGTCTCGCGGCGGACGGTGTCCTCACGGAGGTGTCCTTACGGAGGTGTCCTCACGGCGGCGTGAGGAAGCCCTGCACCACGGGCGCGTACCGCTCGGTGATCTCGTCGATCGGCGTGCCCCGCACCTGCGGTCCGCGCGCTATTCCGTACATCACGCCCAGACCGAGCAGCGTGCCCACCGCGAGTTCGGCGCGTACGCCCGCGTCCGGTCCCGTCAGGCGTGCGCCGAGGCGGTCGACCACCTGGGTCCGGAAGTTGGCGCGCAGGGTGTCGCCCCGTTCGCGGTGGAGCGGGGCGAAGACGATCCGCAGGATGGGGTCGGCGCCGTGCTCGGCCTGGCCGGTCAGCAGATGGCGGACCATGTGGTGGCCGAGTTCGGCGAGGGGCGCGTCGAGGAGCGCCTCGGCGTCGGCCTCGAAGGACATGACGCGGGCGAAGAGCGCGTCCTTGTTGCCGAAGTACTTGAGGATCAGCGGCGCGCTCACACCCGCCCGTTCGGCCACCGCCTTGAGCGTGATGTCGGTGTGTGCGTGCCGGGCCAGGAGGTGGCGGGCGGCGCGGATGATGGCGGCCTTCGTCTCCTCGGCGTCACGGCGGGCGGGGCCGGTGGCACACGCTCCGGACGGCGCTGCGGTGCCGGAGGCCGGAGTGGTCACGGCGTCGGATGTGTCCAAGGTGTCAGCTTCTTCCTTCCAGGGCCGTCTCCTGCGTGGGTCCTGGCCGCCGGACGGTCCGTTCCGGGCCGTCCGGTGTCGGGTCCGAGGGTATGGCGATGGCCGCGGCGCAGGCGACGAGCGCGATGCTTCCGGCCATGGCGAAGGCCAGTTGATAGCCGCCCAGGGTCGGCACATGCACCCCGTCGAGCACGGTGGTGTGCCGGACGAGCACGGCGGCGACCGCCGCGCTGCACACGCTCTGCCCGATGGTGCGCATCAGGACGTTCACGCCGTTCGCGGACGCGGTCTGCGCGAGGGGCACCGCCCGCAGGATCAGGGTGGGCAGCGCCGAGTACGCGAAGGTCGTTCCCGTCGACACCACGGCCGCACCCAACAGGATCACCCAGAGATCGCGGCTGTCGACGATGCGCACGACATAGCCGAGTGCGATGGCCGCCGCCCCGATGGCCAGCGTCACGCGGGCTCCGTACGCGGTGGAGATCCGGGCCGACACGGGCGAGAGCACCAGCATGATCAGGCCGTTGGGCAGCAGGCAGAGGCCGGTCGCCACGATCGAGAGGCCCCGGCCGTAGCCGCTGGCGACGGGCGCCTGCACCAATTGGGCGGTGACCAGCGAGTTGGCGTAGAAGGCGAATCCGGCCAGGAGCGCCGCCACGTGCGGCAGCGCCACCCGCCGCCCGGACGCCAGGCGCAGGTCCACCAGGGGCTGCTTCGACCGGAGTTGCTGTCTGCACCACACGGCGAGGATGAGGACGGCCCCGGCGAACAGTCCGAGCACGGTCACGCTGCCCCACCCCCACTGCCCGCCCTGCGACACCGCGAGCAGCAGACACACGAGCCCGGCGGCGAGTCCCAGGGCGCCTCCTATGTCGAAGCGCCCCGGCGAGCGGACCGGTGACTCGCGTACGGTCCACCAGGCTAGGGCGAACCCGATGGCGCCCAGCGCGCTCGTCGCCCAGAACATGGCGTGCCAGTCCGCGTACTGCACGATCAGCGCGGCCAGCGGCAGGCCGAGCGCCGCGCCGACCCCGACGGTCGAGCTCATCAGGGCCACCGCCGAACCGGTGCGCTCCGGCGGCAGTTCGTCCCGCAGGATGCTGATCGCCAGCGGTACGACGGCTGCCGCCGCGCCCTGCAGCGCGCGGGCCGCGATCAGCAGCCGGATGTCGGAGGTGAGCGCGCAGAGCATCGAGCCCAGGGTCATCAGACCGAGCGCGGTGAGCAGCACCCGTCGCTTGCCGTACATGTCGCCCGCCCGGCCGAGCACCGGCGTGAGGACGGCGCCGGCCAGCAGGGTGGCGGTGACCAGCCAGGACACCGCGCCCGGTGAGCTGCCGGTCAGGCGCGGCAGGTCGGGGAGCAGCGGCACGACCACGGTCTGCATGACCGCCATGAGAATGCCGCCGAAGGCCAGCACGGGAACCGTCAGGCGGGACCGTATGCCTGCGCCAACTGCGGAAGATATCGGGACGAGCTTCATGATCTCTCCAGCGCGGGCGCAAAATCCAGGGAAGTGAACGGAGGCGAAGCGCAGTGAATACGAATTCACCATAGCGGGTGAATGGGCTTTCACTACCGCCCGGTTGGGAATCGAGATCCAGCCACCCATGACTTGAACATCGCAGCGAAGTACGGCCAACAGCCTTGCGGGCACTGGGCATCGCCATCGTCGACGGTATGGAGTCAGCCATAATGCCGTTCATGAAGAGACTGCGAATCGGGCTGGTCGGCACGGGCTCCTGGGCCTCGTCCACGCACGCTCCGGTGCTCGCCGAGCACCCGGACGTGGAGTTCAGCGGCGTATGGGGGCGACGGCCCGACGCGGCGTCCGCCCTGGCGACGGCGCACGCGACCACTTCGTACGCGGACGTGGACGAACTGTTCGCCGCGAGCGAGGCAGTGGCGTTCGCCGTGCCGCCGGACGTACAGGCACCGCTGGCCGCGCGGGCCGCCGCGGCGGGCTGCCATCTGCTCCTGGACAAGCCCGTGGCGACGACGGTGGCCGCGGCCCGCGACCTCGCCGCGGCGGTGGAGGCGGCCCGGGTTGCCTCCGTCGTCTTCTTCACGCTGCGCTTCGCCGGACCGACGTCGGCCTGGGTGACGGAGCAGGCGGCGGAGGAATGGTTCGCCGGGCGCGCCGACTGGTACAGCTCGTTCTACGCGGCGGACGGATCCAGTCCGTTCTCCTCGCCGTGGCGGGCACAGCGGGGCGGCCTGTGGGACGTCGGCCCGCACGCCCTGTCCGTCCTGCTGCCGGTGCTCGGCGATGTGACCGCGGTGACGGCAGCGACAGGCCGGGCGGACCTGGTGCATCTGATCCTGCGGCACAGCACGGGGGCGTCGAGCACGGCGACGCTGAGCCTGACCACGCCGCCGAAGGCCTCGGGGGTGACGGTGGAGCTGCGCGGCGAGACGGGGACGGCCCTGATGCCGTCCGGCGGCGGGGCGCTCGACGCGTTCCGCTCGGCGGTCGACGCGCTCGTCGAATCGGCGCGATCCGGTCGGCCGCACGCGTGTGACGTGCGGTTCGGTCTGCGCGTGACGGAGATTTTGGCCCTCGCGCAGGAGCAGCTCACGGCCGGCTGAGCCGACCGGCTCCCTGCCGGGTGCGTCCGGCAAGGATGCGCCGGGCCGATCGACTTGCGGCACCGCCCTGGACAACTGTGGGCGGCCGGTACCGTGGCCGCTACGTAATGGCGAGTGACGGCACCGGCCGCAGCCAGTGGGCCGGGGAGCCGATTCGGGAAGTCATGCGCCGTACGTCCCGAGTGCGACGATTCCGACCACACTCATCGGAATACGAACAACCGATCCATACTCTTCCCGCAGCGGCCCCGTAGGCCTAGGGGGTATCCGGTGCCGGGGAATTTCAGCCAATTTCAAGCTCCCCGGACAAGATGCCCCACAGTTGTGTCCGCGTGCCCACCGACGATGGAACTTGCAGGTCGGCGGTCCCGCTTCGTCCATGATGCCGCATCGACTGATCGTTTTTCTTCGGGCAATCTTTACTACCAAAGACGGTGAGAATATTTAGACTGCTGATGCTCAACTCGGCGCGCACCAAGAGGGATTACCCACCATGAACAAGACGGCGCTCCGCGCTCTGCTCCGCGAACGACGCGCCCTCATTGCCCCCGAATCACACGGCTTCAGCCGCCCCACGGGCCAGGGCAGACGCGCCCGCGGCCTCTCTCAACACCAGGTCGACCAGCTGTTGCACCGGGCTATCGGGACGTATCACCGCCTGGAGTCGGGCAGTTATCCCAATCCGCCCTCTTCTTTGTTGCGGGATGTCGCACGCCTGTTTGGTCTTAATGAGCAGGAGTGGGTATCGCTGAACCGCTTCGCGTTGCTTCAGGATCCGCCGGGTCCACTGCACCAGTCGTCCGGCAAAGAGGTGCCGGGGGTATGGCAGGAAGCGGTAGCCGGGATCAGTCACATGGCGTACGTGACCGACGCGTCCTGGGACATGCTCGCCTACAACGAACCCCTCGCGGCCATGTTCCCCGACGGGAACGTGCCCGCCAACACGATGCGCTGGATGGTCCTCGACCCCCACGGCCGCAAGGCCCTGATGGACTGGCACACGGCCTGGGCCCCCATGGTGCTTCCCCAACTGCGCGCCGCGCTCGCCTCCCGGCCCGATGACGAAGTCCTGCGGCAGATAGAGAAGGAAGTGCTCGCGGACCCCGAGACCGCCGGTCTCTACAACGACGGCGTCTCCTACCCGCATCCCGACGGCGACGAACGGCCCCTGCTGCACCCGAAGCTGGGCCCGGGCTGGGCGAGCATGTGTACGGCCCAGCCGCTGACGGCCCCCGGCGCACGTCTGATGATCCTCGTGTTCCGGCCCGGCCAGCGGCGCTCCCACACCCGCGAACCCATGCTGCGCGCGCGCTGACGGCGCGTCATACCGCATGCCCCATCTCTATGTGGCCTCCCGACAGAGACGGAGACGAGTTCAGCAGGGTGAAGTACCTTGTGGCGACCCCCCCAGCCCACTCACTCCCCGGGGAGTCACCTCGTGCCCGCTCATGTCTCCAGACCCCAGACAGTTGTCGGTGACCACAAGGTCACCACAACGGAGATAGCCGACGACATACGCACGCACCATCCCGAGCACCCCCGCCTCGGCGCGTTCCTCCGTGTCATCGGCAACTGCGGTGTCCACACCCGCTACTTCACCCGCCCCCTCGATTCCCACACCATCGTCGGCGACGCCGACATCGGCGAACGCGCCCGCGCGGCCTTCGGCGACGCGCTTGCCATGGCCGAGCGTGCCGCCCTCGCGGCCCTCGACACGGCCGGTCTCGCGGCGAAGGACATCGACGCGATCGTCACCACGCACACCACCGGCTGGGCCGTCCCCAACCTCGACATGCACCTCATCGCCCGGCTCGGACTGCGCCCCACAGTGCGCCGCATCGCGCTGACCACCCTGGCCTGCCCCGGCGGCACACAGTCCCTGATGCGCGCCGCCGATCTCGTCGCCGCCCGGCCCGGCAGCAAGGTACTCGTCGTGGCGGCCGAGGTCATCTCCAGCGTCTATCACCATGGCGACACCGGCATCGAGGCCATGATCTACAAGGCGCTGTTCGGTGACTCCGCCGCCGCGACCGTCGTCTCCGACGTGCCGCTGGGGCCGGGGATCGCGATCGACGACTCCTTCGAGTACGTCCTGCCGCACAGTCTCGACCGGCAGCGCGGCCGGATCTCCCCCTCCGGTTTCCACTTCGACTCCACCAAGGAGGCGCTGACCGCGGCCGACGACGTCCTGCCCCAGCTCATGGAGTGGGTGGGCCCGCAGAGCGTGGACTTCGCCGTCATCCACCCCGGCAGCCTGCGCATCATCTCCGACACCGCCGCCGCCCTGGGCCTGACCCCTCACGATTCGCGCCACTCGACCGACACCCTCGCCGACGAGGGCAACCTCGGCGGCGTCAGTGTCCTGCGGGTCCTCGAACGCACCCATGCCGCCGCCCCCGCCGACGGCGCCCGCGGCATCATGGTCGCCTTCGGCCCCGGTTTCGCCACCGCGGCGCTGCGCTGCCACTGGCAAGCCTGACCCCGCCACCGGTAAATCGGTTGCCGCGCCCCGCCGCCGCTGCTGAAGTGCCCGCATGGATCACGAAGCGGTACTGGCGACGTACGACCGGCAGATCCGGCGCGACGCACGGACGGACAGCCCGGGCGCGCGCGTCGAACGGGCCGGGGCCGTCGTCCGGCAGATCGGCGCCGAGCACGACTGGAACGGCGTGCACTGGGCGGACATCGACGAGGCCACGGCGGACGGTGTCATCGCCGAGCAGGTGCGGTACTACACGTCTCTGGGGCGCGAGTTCGAGTGGAAGCTGCACTCCCACGACCGCCCCGCCGACCTCGCCGACCGGCTGCGAAGGGCCGGTTTCGTCCCGGAGCCGCCGGAGACCGTGATGGTGGCCGAGGTCGCGGGACTGTCCACGCGGCCCGAACTGCCCGAAGGGATCACCCTGCTGCCGGTGACGGACGCGGCCGGCGCGCGGCTGATGGCCGACGCCCACAACGCGGCGTTCGGCGAGGACAGCGCGGAACTCGGCGAGCGGCTCGCCAAGCGGGTCCTCACCCAGCTGACCGAGACACCGGACGCCGTCGTCGCGGTGGTCGCGATGGCGGGCGACGTGCCGGTGAGCTCGGCGCGGATGGAGTTCTGCCCCGGCACCGACTTCGCGGGCCTGTGGGGCGGCGGCACCGCACCGCAGTGGCGGGGCAAGGGCATCTACCGTGCGCTGATCGCCCACCGCACCCGCATCGCCGCCGAACGCGGCTACCGCTACCTCCAGGTGGACGCCACCGACGACAGCCGCCCGATCCTGCGGCGCCTGGGCTTCGCGCCGCTGAGCGTGACGACGCCGTACGTCCACCGGCCCTGAGCCGTACGTCCACCGGCCCTGAGCCGCCGGCAGACGTACGGCCCCGACCTCAGCGCTTGAGCGTGAAGGTGAAGTCGCCGGAGAGTTTGCCGCTCAGGCGGACCGCCGACACGAGGTTCCCCTCGGCGAGCAGCCTCTCGACCCCGGCCCGCGAGAGGCCGAGCCCTTCGGCGATCAGCCGCACCGGCCGGACGGGTATCCGCGCCGCGAAGCGGACCGAGACCTCGATCGCCTCGCCCTCCCGCGGCTGTCGCGATCCGGCGTCGGCGTCCAGGCGCCAGGCGCCGGTCCAGTCGAGGGCGATGCGGTTGCGGCGCCGCAGGACCGGGTCCTGGAGCAACTCCGCTGCCAGGGCCGGGTCGTTGTCATGCATCCGGTCCAGAAACCCGGGCCGTACGGAGCGCACGTTCGCCCGCTCCAGGACAGTGACCTTGGTGGTGTCCCCGCAGCCGGTGCACAGCGCGAGGAGCCAGGCGTCGATGAGCTTGTGGTTGGCGTTGACGCGGAATTTTCCGCTCGCCCTGAAGCGTCCGGAGGCGCAGCCGTGGCAGCGGCGCAGAACGGTCGGCAGGCAGGTGGGCGTGACCACCCAGATTTTGAGCACAGAAGTACACCGGTTCCAGTGAGAAGTCCGCAGCAAGAAGAAGCGCGGCGCACAGGCGCGACGCGCGACACATCAGCACTCGGGAGGTCTCACTTGGTGTACAACGGCACGTCCTTGCCCAGACGATCTGACTCGGCAGCACGCTAACGGGGCACGGAGGTATGACTCCACCGGTTTTCCGTGCGGGTGACTAAGGCTCCCGCCCGGCCAACCTGCCCTCCAGCTCCGCCAGTTCCCTGTCGATCCGGTGGGCCTCGAAGGCACGGATGTCCGTGAAGATCCGCACGGCCTGCCGCAGATCGACCACGGCTTCGGCCTCGCTTCCGTTGATCAGGAGACAGTGCGCGGCGCCGTGGTGGGCACGCCCCTGCTCCAGCGGGCTCTGCACCTGCCGCGCCGCCCTGAGGGCCGATCGGTGCCGGGCGAGACCGCCGATCGGGTCGGACGTGGACAGCAGCAGCTCACCGAGGTGGTTGAGCACCTCGGCCTGGCCGAGCCGGTCGCCGAGCTGCCGGAACCGCTGCAGGGAGTCCTCCAGGTCCCGCTGCGCCCCGGCCGGGTCGCCGAGAGCGTCCTTGACCAGGGCGCGCCCGGCCTTCACGTTGGCCTGGCCGAGCGGGTGCCCGATGCGTACGAAGATCTCCTCGGCCCGGCCCAGGCGCTCGTCGGCCGCCTTGTAATCCGTGCGGTCGTGCGCGGTCAGCCGCAGGATCGTGCCCAACTGCTGGAGGGCGTTGGCCTGGCCGACGGGGTTATGGACCTCCTTGAACTCGTCGAGCGCCCCTCGGAGCAGCTCCTCGGCCCGCTCGAACTCACCGGTCAGCCGCAGGACCACGCCCAGGTGGCTCAGGGCCTCGGCCTTGCCGAAGGGCCGCCGGTGCCGGCCGTACAGCCCGGCCGCCTCCTCCAGCCTCCGGGCGGCCTCCCCGTACTTCCCCTTCAGCCGCAGCGCGATGCCGAGCCCGTCCAGGGCCTCGGCCCGGCCCAGGCTCTCGCCGAGCTCGCCGTAGATCCGCACAGCTTTCTCGGAGTGCCGTGCGGCCAGGGACAGCCGGCCCGTCACGCGCAGGACCGAGCTGTACACCTCCAGTGCGTTCGCCTGTCCCTGTCGCACCCCGAGTTCCTCGTAGCCGGCCAGCCCCTCGCAAGCGGCGTCCCGCGCGAGTTCGTACCGTCCGGTCAGGCGCAGCGCCCTGGCCAGGTGCAGCTGGCTGTTGGCCTCGCCGATCCTCGATCCGAGCCCGCGATAGCGGGCCAGGCAGCTCCTGAACCGCCCTTCCGCGCTGATCGCTTCGCCCTTGAACAGCTCGACCAGGCCCAGGGAGTCAAGGGCGTTGGTCTCCCCCAGTTCGTCGTGCATCTCGGAGCAGAGTTCCACGGCCCGCTTCGCGAGCGCCTCCGCCTCCTCCGGTCGTGTCATCCGCAGCAGATCGCTCAGCTGCTTGCAGACATCGGCCTCGCCCAGCTGGTCCTTGATGGCCCTGAAGGCGCCCAGGGCGACGCGGACCTGGTCCTCCGTGCCGGCGTCGTCCGTCATCCACTTGGCGTGCCCGCGCAGGGAGTGAGCCTCCGCCTCGATGATCCTGGCCACCTCCGGGTCCGCCCGCGGCGACGGATGCGTCGCCGCCTCCTGGCAGAGGCCCAGTACCGACCGCAGCAGTTCGTCCACCGCCGCGTAGTCCGGCTGCCGTTCGGCCCGCCGGAAGTGCAGATTCGCCTTGTTGAACAGTGCTCTGGCCTGTCCCAGAGCGTCTCCGGACGCGCGGGCCGAAGCCACCGCTCGATCGTGCAGTTCGATCCCCCGGTCCCAGGGGCCCTGCTGGCGCAGGAACTCCGCCATGGCCGCGGCCAAGCGCACGACACGTCCGTACTCCGCCGTCTCCCCTCTGCCGTAGGCGTACTCGGCGCAGGACAGCAGATTGGGGCACTCGGTCCGCAGCCAGGCCGCCGCCCGGGCCCGGTCGGTGAGGAGCGGGTGGCCGTACACCGGGGCGGGTGCCTGACCTGCCGGGCGCGCCCGGCGGTCGAAGTGGCGTCCGGCCAGGTCGGCCGTGTACTCGTAGAGGTCGAGCAGGCGGGCCGTCGCCGCGTCGCGGACCTCGGGCGGATCGGCCTCAAGGGCCCGCGCGTACACGTGATCCCGGACAAGCTTGTGCATCCGGTAACGGTCGGCGGCGCGTTCCGTCAGAAGGTGGCCCCGGTAGAGGTGGTCGAGGTGTTCGTCGGCCTGCTCCGCCGGGATGCCGTTGAGGGCGGCTGCGGCATACCGGTCGCACTCCACCCCGGGGTGCAGCGCGAGACGGCGCAGGAAGTACTTGGATTCCGGGGGCAGTTGGTCGTACCAGAACAGCAGGGTCTGATCCACGCGCCGTGCCCAGTCGCCGCCCTTGACCATGCCGGGGCGCGAGACGAAGTTGTCCCGCAGCTTCGCTACGGTCCACGTCCTGCGCTGCTTGAGCACGTTGGCCAGCACGGCGAGGGCCAGGGGCAGCCGGCCGCACATCTCCACCAGCTGGGCCACGGCGGCGGCGTCCCCCTGAGCGGGCTGCCGGTCGGCAAGGGCGAGGAAGAGCCGTGCCGCCTCCTGCGGTCCCGGCACGTCCAGGAAGACGAAATCGTCGACCAGGTCTCCGCCGAGCTGCTTGCGGCTGGTGATCAGGACCAGGCAGTCGTTGGAGTTGGGTGCGATCGCCTCGACCTGCGCCTCGTCCGCGTCGCCGAGGATCAGGAGCAGCCGCTTGCCCGACACGTGCACCCGCCACTGCTCGACCAGGCCCGCCAGGTCCTTGGCAAGGTCCCCCTGGTCCATGCCGCAGACCCTGAGCAGCCCGGCCACCGCGTCGCAGGGACGCACCGGCCAGGGGCACGAGGCCCGCAGGTCGATGTAGAGGCACTCCTCGAAGTCGTGCACGAGGTTGCGGGCGGCCTCCGCAACCAGCGTGCTCTTGCCGACCCCCGGCATTCCGTAGACCGCGCGGACGGGGCAGTTGCGCGTGGCGCCGCCCGCGTCCATCAGCGCGCGCAGCTCTTCCTCGCGGCCGATGAACCTGCTCACGCCCTTCGGTGCGGACTTCTGCACGGTGAGGGGCGGGGACGGCTGCACGACGAGAATCGGCTCAGAGGACATGGATCCCTCCCTCGGCACACACCCACACAGGGGGAAGCCACGCTACGCCGTGCGGTGGGCGGACCGGTGGGCTCCGCGGTGTGCACTGTGCTCACTCTCGCGGACGAGGATGCTGCGGACGTCCGTACGAAGCCAGGTCCGACAGGTCGGCTACAGCAGCTTCGCGATCGCCTCCGCGGTGTCCGTCTCGCCGAGCCTCGGGAAGATCTTCTCGATGCTGTTGCGGTGTGCGTCGGCGTCCATGTCGGTCACCGCGTCGACGGCGACCGTCACGTGATAGCCGTGCTCGTGCGCCGAGCGGGCCGTCGACTCGACGCCGATGCTCGTCGCGATGCCGGTGACCACGATCTGGGTGACGCCCAGGCGGCGCAGCCGGAGGTCGAGGTCGGTGCCGTAGAAGGCGCCCCACTGCTGCTTGGTCACGACGATGTCGCTGTCCCGGCGGCCGAGTTCGGGGACCAGGTCGGCCCAGTCGGCGGGCACCTCGCCGCCGCGGGCGGGCCCTTCGGTGCGTCCGGGGGCGCCGCCGGTGACGCGGACCAGGACGACGGGCAGGCCGCGCTCGCGGAAGGCGTCGGCCAGGCGCGCCGACCGCTCGATGATCTCCGCGGAGGGGTGGGCCGTGGGCAGGGCGGTGATGCCCTTCTGGAGGTCGACGACGACGAGGGCCGTGGTGGGGTCGAGGGTGGTGGCAGTCATGGTTGTGGTCTCTCTCTTACGGGGGTGTCGCCGGGAAGTGGGTCTTACGGGGGTGTCGCTGGGGTGTTGGTCTTACGGGGTTTCGCTGGGATGTTGGTCAGGTGCGGGCGCGCAGGGCGCGGTCGGTGAGGGTCAGGGCGACCAGGGCGAGCGCGAGAACGGCGCCCACCGCGCCCATGAGGTGCAGTCCGGCGTCGTCGGCGCGCTGCCCGTAGGCGAGGCCGATCAGGCCGGACGCGGCGATGGCGCCGATGTACTGGGCCGTGCGCTGCAGCCCCGCGGCGGAGCCGATCGCGTCGGCGGGGGCGAAACTCTGCACGGCGGCCTGGTTGCTGGTGCCCATCAGGCCCTGCGGAATGCCGAAGCAGGCGCCGGCCAGGAGAAGAACGGCGAGCGGTGTGCCGCCGGAGGTGAAGAAGAGCAGCGCGCTGCCCACGACGAGCAGGACGGCGGCGATGCTCAGCGGGGCGCGGATGCCCTTCGTACGGGCGCCGAGCAGCGAACAGGCCAGCGCGGCAAGGGACATGGGCAGCATGACGAGCCCGGTGTGCAGGGAGGAGAGGTCGCGGGCTTCTTCCAGCCACTGGGTGAAGCCGTACATGACGCAGTACACGACGAGGTAGCTCAGGCCGTGCCGCAGGTAGGTGCGGGCCAGTGCGTGGTTGCGGCCGAGCATGCGCAGGTCGATGAAGGGGTGCGGGTGGCGCAGCTGCCACCAGGTCAGCACGGCGGAGAGCACCGCGATGGGGGCGAGCAGCCACCACAGGGGGTGGGCCAGGTCGAGCAGGAAGATGACGAGGCAGGTCAGCGCACCGCTGAAGAGCAGTATCCCGAGGGGGTCGAGTGCGCTCGCACCGCCGCCCTTTTGGCGCGCGGCCCGTGGTCCGTCCGCCGGTATCCAGCGCAGCGCGCAGCCGAAGGCGATGAGCGCGACCGGGACGTTGACGGCGAAGATGCCGCGCCATCCCGCGGTCGCGACGAGCAGCCCGCCGAGGGTGGGGCCGATGGCCGCGCTGCCCAGCGCGGCGAAGGAGAGCCGGCCGAGGACAGTGCGCGGCGTGGGTATGCCGAGCCTGCGTGACTCGTCGCGCAGGACGGCCATCGCGGCCGGGTACGCCGCCGACGTACCGATGCCGAGCAGCAGGCGCGAGACAAGCAGCCACAGGAATCCGGGGGCGAACGCCCCCACGAGACCGGAGGCGACGACGACCACGAGCCCGGCGAGGAAGACCCGGCGCGGGCCGATGCTGTCGGCGAGCTTGCCGAGGACGGGCTGGGCGACGGCGCTGGCGAGGTAGAGCACGGAGACGAGCCAGACCGTGTCGGAGGCGCCGACCCCGAAGTCGTGGCCGATCGCCACCAGGCCGGTGGAGATCATCGTGGTGTTGAGCGGGTTGAGCAGCGAGCCGAGGAGGAGGGGCGCGGTGAGGCGTGCCCCGAAGGCGCGATGCCCGCCCGCCGCTGCCGGGCGGGCCGGGGCGTCCGGCTTCGTCCTCACTTCTGCACCAGCCGCTCCAACAGCACGATGGCATCGGCCAGTTGGCGGCGCTCGGCCGGGTCGAAGCCGTCGGTAAGGGACGTCGAGAGCCAGTCGTGCTTGGCGGCCCGCATCTCGGTGAGGGTGCGGTGCCCCTGATCGGTCACGGAGACGACGGACTGCCGCCCGTCATCGGGATCGGGGGCCCGCTCGACGAGCCCCATCTCCTCCAGGGCGGCCACGGTGAGGCGCATGGACTGGGGCCGGACGAGCTCCTCGCGGGCCAGGCCCGCGGTGGTGGCGGGACCCCCGCGGTCGAGGCGGGCGAGCACGGAACGCTGGGTGGGGCTGAGTCCGGTCTCCGGTGTCACGCCGCGCAGGCGTCGCACGAGCCGCCGGACGACGTTCGACAGATCGGCGGCGATCTGCTCGGGAGCCGAGTCGTCCTGCCCCGGATCGTCCTGCCCGGGATGCGGGTCGCCGGAAGGTGCGCTCATGTCCGCCACCGTACGAGATTGACAGGTAGCCTTGCAAGTTTGCCTGCCTATCTCCCCCGGCGGCGCGCCCCGGCCGGGGTCGCTCACAGCAACCGCCCCTGCCGCAAAAGCGGCAGGGGCGGATCTTTCCGGTGCGCCGGGCGTGCTAGCGGATCGGCATCCCCGACAACGTACGGGCGATCACCAGACGCTGGATCTCGCTCGTGCCCTCGAAGATCGTGTAGATCGCGGCGTCACGGTGCATGCGCTCCACCGGGTACTCGCGCGTGAAGCCGTTGCCGCCGAAGATCTGCAGCGCCTGCGCGGTGACCTTCTTGGCGACCTCGCTCGCGTAGAGCTTCGACATGGAGCCCTCGGCGGACTCGAACTTCTTGCCCGTGCTCGCCATCCACGAGGCGCGCCAGACGAGCAGACGCGCTGCGTCGATCTGCGTACGCATGTCGGCGAGCTGGAAGGCGATGCCCTGGTTGTCGATGATCGGGCGACCGAACTGCGTACGCGTCTTGGCGTACTCCAGGGCCTCCTCGTACGCGGCGCGCGCCGTGCCCACGGCCATGGCGCCGACCGCCGGGCGGGACGCCTCGAAGGTGGCCATCGCGGCGTTCTTCACGCGCTCGCCGCCCTTCTTGGCGCGCTCGCGGGAGCGGGCGAGGCGCTCGTCCAGCTTCTCCTTGCCGCCGAGCAGGCAGTGGCCGGGGATGCGCACGTCCTCCAGGACGACCTCGGCGGTGTGCGAGGCGCGGATGCCGTGCTTCTTGAACTTCTGGCCCTGGGAGAGGCCGGGGGTGTTCGGCGGGACGATGAAGGAGGCGTGGCCCTTGGAGCCGAGTTCGGCGTCGACGACCGCGACGACGACGTGGACGTTGGCGATGCCGCCGTTGGTCGCCCAGGTCTTGGTGCCGTTGAGCACCCACTCGTCCTTGGCCTCGTCGTAGACGGCGCGGGTGCGCATCGCCGCCACGTCGGAGCCGGCGTCGGGCTCGGAGGAGCAGAAGGCGGCGACCTTGACGTCGTTCACGTCGCCGTACATCTGCGGGATCCAGGTGCCTATCTGCTCCTCGGTGCCGTTGGCGAGGACGCCGACGGCGGCGAGGCCCGTGCCCATGATGGACAGGGCGATGCCCGCGTCACCCCAGAAGAGCTCCTCGGTCGCCATCACGATGCCCAGGCCCGTGGGGTCGAAGAACTGCTGGGCGTAGAAGTCGAGGGAGTAGATCCCCAGCTTCGACGCCTCCTGGATGATCGGCCACGGCGTCTCTTCACGCTCGTCCCACTCGGCGGCAGCAGGCCGGATCACGTCAGCGGCGAACCCGTGGAGCCAGTCCCGGACCTCCTTCTGTTCGTCGTTGAGCTCCATGGTGAACTCGGCCATGACCCCTCCAGGACCTGCGGTGAAGACATACGTTACTTGCGGTAACTGGAGTCTGTTACCGGCCGGTAGCCGATGTCAACTCCCGGCCGCCCGTTCGATGGGCGCCGAGCGCGGGGTGTTACGTTGCGCGTGCGTCACGCAATCGCCTGGGCGGGGAGAGAATCGCTATGGAGACCATCACACAGCAGACCGAGCAGCAACGGTCTGCCGAGCGCCGGCGGCGCGAGCTGCTCGAGGCCGCGGACCGGGTGGTGCTTCGCGACGGGCCCGGTGCCTCGATGAACGCCATCGCCGCGGAGGCGGGCATCACCAAGCCGATCCTCTACCGGCACTTCGGCGACAAGGGCGGCCTGTACGCGGCACTGGCCAAGCGGCACACCGACGCGCTCCTGGAAGCCCTGCGCGCCGCCCTGGACGCCCCTGCCGAACGCAGGGAGCGCGTCGAGCAGACCCTGGACACCTACCTGGCGGCGATCGAGGCCCGCCCGCAGGTCTACCGCTTCCTCATGCACCCCTCCGACAGCGCCACCGCCGGCGAGCAGGGCTTCGACGTGGGCCTGCACTCCGCCCCGGTCCTGCGCCGCATGGGCGAGGAGCTCGCGCAGGTCATAGAGGAACGCGTCGACCTCGGCCCGGGCAGTGCCCAGCTCGCCCGGGTCTGGGGGCACGGCATCGTCGGCATGATGCACGCGGCCGGCGACTGGTGGCTGGGCGAACGGCCCTGCCCGCGCGCCGAATTGGTCAGCAGCCTGGCCGACCTGCTGTGGGGACGCCTCGCCGCCGCGGGCGACCGCATCGGCGGCCCCGGCTTCTGAAGACCTCCCGGCCCGGCCCGCCGCGGCACATCAGCGGCTCCAGGACGCCCTGGCGGCGGCCCGCAGCACCCTGCGGCGCCGCCAGCCCGTGACGTGATCGGTGTAGACGCCGCCCTCCAAGTGGTCGCATTCGTGCTGCAGGCAGCGCGCGAACCAGCCGGTTCCGTGCACCCGCACCGGCGCACCGAGCATGTCGAAGCCCTCCACCACGGCGTGGTCGAAGCGCGGCGTGACGGCTTCCAGGCCGGGCAGCGAGAGACAGCCCTCCGGGCCGCGCACGCTCGGGCCGTCCATCTCCACGAGGCGCGGGTTCACCACGTACCCGAGATGACGCACATCGTCGTCGTCCGGGCAGTCGTAGACGAAGACCCGCTGATTCACGCCGATCTGGTTGGCGGCAAGACCGACACCCTCGGCGGCGTACATCGTGGCGTACATGTCCTCGATGAGCCGGGCCAGTTCGGAGCCGAAGTCGGTGACCTCCTCACAGGGCTTGTGCAGCACGGGGTCACCGAGCAGTGTCAGAGGTCGTACGCGCCCCGAGGCGCCCGGGATCGAGCCGTGTCGCATGGCCGCAAGGGTACGGTCCTAAGAAAGCCCCGGGGTCGGGGTGGTGCCGCGGTTCGGGCTTGTGAGTGGATCTCGATAGGCTGAGGTTCATCGCGTTGCCGGGGGCAGGCGCGGCGCCGTAAGCAAGGAGGATCCAGAACTGATGGCAGGCAACACGGACCCGCTGTCGCCGCGGGCCAAGCTGGCCGTGACGGCGGGCAAGGCGGCCGCGGCGGTGTCGCGCGCGGCGGGCCGCGGCAGCGGATCGGTGATCGGCGGCCGCGTTTCACTCAAACTCGACCCCGACCTGCTCGGGCGTCTCGCCACGCACCTGGACGTGGTGCTCGTCTCCGCCACGAACGGCAAGACGACCACGACCCGGCTGCTCGCCGAGGCGCTGCGCGCCAGCGGGCCCGTGGTGTCGAACGCGCTCGGCGCGAACATGCCGGCCGGCATCACCTCGGCCCTCGCGGGCGGTTCGGACGCCAGGTTCGGCGTGATCGAGGTCGACGAGAAGTACCTCGCCGGTGTCGCCCGTGACGTGGAGCCGAAGGCGATCGCGCTCCTGAACCTCTCGCGCGACCAGCTCGACCGCGCCGCCGAGACCCGCATGATGGCGGAGGCCTGGCGCGAGGGCCTGGCCGGTTCCAAGGCCGTCGTGATCGCCAACGCGGACGACCCGCTGGTCGTCTGGGCGGCGTCCTCGTCGCCGAACGTCGTGTGGGTGGCCGCCGGCCAGGAGTGGAAGGACGACGCCTGGTCGTGCCCCTCCTGCGGCGGCGTGATGCAGCGCCCCGGCGACGACTGGTTCTGCGGCGAGTGCGGCTTCCGCCGCCCGGCGCCGAGCTGGGTGCTCTCCGGCGACCACGTCCTTGACCCGCACGGCTCGGCCTGGCCGATCCACCTTCAGCTGCCGGGCCGGGCGAACAAGGCCAACGCCACCACGTCGGCCGCCGTCGCCGCCGTCTTCGGCGTACCGCCGCAGGTCGCCCTGGAGCGGATGTACCAGGTGCAGGCCGTCGCCGGACGCTATGACGTCGTGCAGTTCCAGGGCCGCGACCTGCGCCTGCTGCTCGCGAAGAACCCCGCGGGCTGGCTCGAGACGTTCTCGCTGATCGACCCGCCGCCCACCCCGGTGGTCCTGTCCGTGAACGCCCGCGGCGCCGACGGCACCGACACCTCCTGGCTGTGGGACGTCGACTACACCCGCCTGGCCGGTCACCCGATCTTCGTGCTCGGCGACCGCAAGCTGGACCTCGCCGTGCGTCTTGAGGTCGCGGGCCTTGACTTCCGGGTCTGCGAGTCCCTCGACGAGGCCGTGCAGCTGGCGCCGCCCGGACGCATCGAGACGATCGCGAACTACACCGCGTTCCAGGACCTGCGCCGCCGCGTCGGCAACTGACCCCACCGGACCCTCTAGACCCTCGTAGGGACGAATGAGCATGAGCGACAACAGCCTGCGGCTGGTGTGGGTCTACCCCGACCTGCTCAGCACGTACGGAGACCAGGGCAACGCCCTGGTCGTGGAGCGCCGCGCCCACCAGCGCGGCCTCCAGGTCGAGCGCTACGACGTGCGCAGCGACCAGCCGGTGCCCACCTCCGGCGACATCTACCTGATCGGCGGCGGCGAGGACCGCCCGCAGCGCCTGGCCGCCGAGCGGCTGCGCCGCGACGGCGGACTGCAGCGCGCCGTGGGCAACGGCGCGATCGTCTTCTCGGTCTGCGCGGGCTACCAGATCCTGGGCCAGGAGTTCATCAACGACCTCGGCCAGCGCGAGCCGGGCCTCGGCCTGCTCGACGTGATCTCCACCCGCGGCGAGGGCGACCGCTGCGTCGGCGACGTCCTGGGCGACATCGACCCGCAGCTGGGCCTGCCCCCGCTGACCGGCTTCGAGAACCACCAGGGCATCACGCACATCGGCCCCTCCGCGCGGCCCTTCGCCCGGGTCACGCTCGGCCGGGGCAACGGCACGGGCGACGGCACCGAGGGCGCATACAACGGCACGGTCTTCGGCACGTACATGCACGGTCCCGTCCTGGCCCGCAACCCGCTGATCGCGGACCTGCTCCTGAAGCTGGCCCTCGACGTGAACGCGCTGCCGCCGACGGACGACCGCTGGTACGAGGCGCTGCGCGCCGAGCGCATGAACGCGGCGCAGCAGCCCGCCTGATGCGCTTGCCGCACAGGTGAGCGGCGCAGTCCAGCAGTCGGACGCCCGGTACGGCCCCGCCCCCTCGCGCCTATAGGGTGGCGGGGTTCCAGCCGGACGACGTGGTCCGGACTTCGGCCCACGTTGCAAAGGTAATCCGGGCTATGCGCATTGGTGTCCTCACCTCCGGCGGCGACTGCCCCGGTCTGAACGCCGTCATCCGTTCGGTCGTGCACCGTGCCGTCGTCGATCACGGCGACGAGGTCATCGGCTTCCACGACGGCTGGCGTGGCCTGCTCGAATGCGACTACCGCAAGCTCGACCTGGACGCGGTGGGCGGCATCCTGGCCCGTGGCGGAACGATTCTCGGCTCCTCCCGGGTCCAGCCCGCGCACCTGCGCGACGGCGTCGAGCGGGCCAAGGGCCACCTCGCCGACCTGGGTCTTGACGCGGTCATCCCGATCGGCGGCGAAGGCACCCTGAAGGCGGCCCGCCTCCTGTCGGACGCCGGTCTGCCGATCGTCGGGGTGCCCAAGACGATCGACAACGACATCGCGGTCACCGACGTGACGTTCGGCTTCGACACCGCGGTCGGCGTGGCGACGGAGGCTCTCGACCGCCTCAAGACCACCGCCGAGTCGCACCAGCGGGTCCTGATCGTCGAGGTCATGGGCCGGCACACCGGCTGGATCGCCCTGCACTCGGGCATGGCGGCCGGCGCGCACGCGATCGTCGTGCCGGAGCGCCCCTTCGACATCGAGGAACTGGCGGCGAAGGTCGGCGAACGCTTCTCCGCGGGCAAGAAGTTCGCGATCGTCGTGGCCGCCGAGGGCGCCAAGCCCCGCGAGGGCTCGATGAAGTTCGACGAGGGCATCAAGGACATGTACGGCCACGAGCGGTTCGCCGGCATCGCCCGCCAGCTCTCCATCGAACTGGAGCAGCGCCTGGGCAAGGAGGCCCGCCCGGTGATCCTCGGGCACGTCCAGCGCGGCGGCACCCCTACCGCGTACGACCGTGTGCTCGCCACCCGCTTCGGCTGGCACGCCGTGGAGGCGGTGCACCGCGGCGAGTTCGGCAAGATGACGGCGCTGCGCGGCACGGACATCACGATGGTCCCGCTCGCCGAGGCCGTCGAGACCCTGAAGACGGTGCCGGACGAGCGCTACGCCGAGGCGGAGTGCGTCCTGTAGGGCGCGGCTTTTTCGAACGGCCCCCGGACGCGTCGGCGTCCGGGGGCCGTTCTAGTCTGGTGCGGACACACAGCGCACAACCGCACGAATCAGGAGCCAGTGGATGGATCACAGCGGGCACGGCATGAACATGGATCTGCCGCCGTTCACGCTGGGGCGCGGGCTCGAGCTCTCGGCCGACCCCTTCTTCCTCATCGGCTCCCTGGCGGCCCTGGCCCTCTACGGCTGGGGCGTGGTCCGGCTCGTGCGGCGCGGGGACAAGTGGCCGGTCGGCCGCACCATCTCCTTCGTGGTGGGCGTGCTGACCATCCTGCTCGTGATGTGCACCAAGCTGAACGACTACGGAATGGTCATGTTCAGCGTGCACATGGTGCAGCACATGATCATCAGCATGCTCTCGCCGATCCTGCTCCTGATGGGCGCCCCCATCACCCTGGCCCTGCGTGCGCTGCCGGTCGCGGGCCGCGGCCGCAAGGGCCCGCGCGAGTGGCTCCTGTGGGTTCTGCACAGCCGCTACATGAAGATCATCACGCACCCCGCGTTCACCATCCCGCTGTTCATCGCGAGCCTGTACGCGCTGTACTTCACCCCGCTCTTCGACACCCTGATGGGCTCCAAGGTGGGCCACATCGGGATGATGGTGCACTTCCTCGCGGTCGGCCTGGTCTTCTTCTGGCCGATCATGGGCGTCGACCCGGGGCCGCACCGGCCCGGCTACATCATGCGGATGCTGGAGCTGTTCGCGGGCATGCCCTTCCACGCGTTCTTCGGCATCGCGCTGATGATGGCGTCCGAGCCGATGGTCGGCACCTACAAGAACCCGCCCGCCTCGCTGGGCATCGACGCCCTCGCCGATCAGACGGCCGCGGGCGGCATCGCGTGGGCGTTCAGCGAGGTGCCCTCGGTGCTCGTGCTGCTCGCGCTGCTCTTCCAGTGGTACCGCTCCGACCAGCGCCAGGCACGGCGTACGGACCGGGCAGCGGACCGGGACGGCGACAAGGAGCTCGAGGCGTACAACGCCTATCTCGCCTCACTGGCCGCGCGCGGGCGCTAGCAGCCCTCTGGCGGCAAAGGGTCTTCGCAGGCGAGGATGGTCCCAGGCCGCGGTCTTGGCGTCGAGGCGCCGGGGCTGCCGGGAGGAGGCAGGGCGATGCCTGATTCTACGAAGACGATGGGTGTGTTCACCATCGGAGGCTTGGTCGCGGTGACCGCGTACACGGTCGCGCTCGGGAGCAACGGCTGGCTGTGGTTCGGCTGGGTCGTCATCGGCATGCTCACGCTGGCGATGGTGCTGTCGCGCGGCACCCCCTGAGGG